>JANRLA010000032.1:0-80838 GCA_033763015.1 Bacteroidia bacterium | reverse complement strand
ACGCCAGTTGTAGGTGTAGCCCCAACGACCGGCCCCAAACGAACGCGACCACCCGGGCCCACCCCATTCACTGTGAACACTAGAGGCTGGCCTAGAAAACGCTCCAAAGGGCGTATCGCCTGTGCCAGGTTCTGGCTTTTGATACCGCCCGCCGTCGGGGTCTACCATATTCACGGGTGGTTCCCGATGGCGATCGGGACAAGCTCTGCCCATGTAGGTGTACACGCTCTGGTGGGGGTAATCTTGGGCCAGTAGGGGTTCCCGATGGCGAACGGGACACGCGCCACCGCCCCAGCGCATGAGCTGGGGGTTGTGCCCGGTAGTGCCGGTGTGGGTGTAGCAGAACCTCACTCTTAAAGTTGCTACAGAATGGTTGAGGCAACCGCCGTGGTGGCCGCTAAATCAGCGATACGAGTGGCTGTGGCAGGTGGGTAGGGTGCAAAAGCCATCTCAAAAAAGGCGAAAAGGAAGAATTATAATCTGACAATCAGGTGGTTAACCGGGCATCTCTCAGTGGGATACACTACAGGTAAAGAGCAAAAAATATTTGTGGTGGCAACTAATTATCCACCTGAAAATCACTAAATGTGATGCATTAGCTGTTCATGCGTGAACTTCTCAATCGTATAAATTATTACCTAGTGGTCCCTAATGGCTAGTGCTAGTCGCCTATTTTGCGTGGAATAAAAGCTAAAGTATCTCGTTTCCCTTGTGGGCGAAGTATAATCAATGTTACCACTTTGGGACAATCATCCAATCTACTACTAGCGAAATAATAATTATTGAAAAACCTAACATTTTCATATTTTGAATCATCAATTGCCACTAATGCTTGCAGGTTAGAATCTGCAAAGATGTGAACTCCATATAAATCATCTATAATTTCAATATCGCCAAATATGTTTAATGTTTTGTATCTCCTCTCCGACCAAATTTCTACAAAGTTGGATTGATCAAGATCGCCCAAAGTTGTGTAGCATTGACAGAATACGCCCTTTCGTTTTGACTCACTGATACTACTTGAAGGCATCTCGCTACCAATTCGCAGTATTGAGACATCAATCACGGAGACCAGCACAAAAATCACTAATAAAATAGCCAGCGCAACAAATATAAATTTAGTAATTTGATTCATGGCATTAGGTTCGTAAGATTTAGCGGGTGAGGTAATAGTAAGTTGCTTCTGGATGATTATTATATAATTGTGTGAAAAGATGGTTTGGGACAAATTCATATGTATGTCCAACCCCCGCTGTAGTTAAAATTATATTAGTAAAGGAGGAGCAATCGGAAAACCCTAGACAATAATCATCGTCGACTAACTGGCCAGCTTTTGCAATAGCATTTAGCCATGCTTCTTTTGTAATGTTTGGAATTTCAAGAGCCTCATGATATACATAATATAGCTTGCCATTTCTATTCATAGATTCTAATTCTTTCCAATTCCTTATGAAAATACCATTACTAGGACTTACTGATTTGCCTTTAAGCTGCCAGTTCTCATTTGTTCCATTTCTTGAGAAAAAGTACAAGTGACCGCTGACTGTATTTCGCAATCCTATTGCTGCGTGACCGTTATTTAAAGCGTTATCAGGGTCAATGAACATGATCACAGAGTATCCTGTTTTAGAAGTGCCGTACGCAACTACGGTAGGGCCTTGCCAGCTGGTTTGTCGGGCGCCGGTGCCGTCTTCGTTCGTGCCATAGGAGCCGTACTCGGAGCCGCCATCGCGGTACGCTATTCCGGTGACGGGTTTAAGGGTGAAGGTCCAGAATGAGGGCAGGTCATCTTGGTTCGCGATCCAGCCGCCGTACATGCCGCGCACGTCATCGCCCGAGTACTTCGTACCGCTGGTTGAATTGTGGAATAAATCGTTAAGAAATTCACCGAAACGGTTCCAATAGCTGTCTGTGCCGCTCGAGTAGTTGCCGCCGCTGCTGGGTCCTGAACGGTACCACCCGTGGCCGCCCAGTGGCGTAAGCACCTGTGTGGCAATGTGCGATAGAAGGCCGCCGAGTGAGTTGTTGTAGTTGCTCTCAATACCCCAAGGGTCGAGGGCCTCTAGGTCGCCACCAATTGCCCGCCCGCCGTCGGGGTCTACCATATTCACGGGGGGTTCCCGATGGCGATCGGGACAAGCTCTGCCCATGTAGGTGTACACGCTCTGGTGGGGGTAGTCGGCGGCCATGGGGTCGGCGCCGTTCCAGCGCATGAGCTGGGGGTCGGCGTGGCGGTAGCCGTGGTCTTGCCAGTCCCTGCTGCTTAAACACGTCGTGCACGAGGTCGAAGTCCCTCTCTCTCAGTTCGTTACCCGGGCCGTGATGCCGGCGGGCAGCTTGTGGGGACCCCAGGTGCTGGCCAGGTACAGCTCGTAGAGCCGGATGTTCTTGGCCGCCGCCTTGAAGTGGTCGCGCAGCAGGTTCTCGAGCAGCAGCGCCGAAAAGCCCAGCGAGTACGCGTTGAACACCAGAAAGCAGCCGTCGGGGTTCAAGAGCTGGGCCAGGGTGCCCATCAGGCCGTCTATCTGGTCTTCGAGCTGCCAGCGCTCGCCCTTGGCGCCGTGGCCAAAGGCGGGGGGGTCTAGCAGAATGCCGCCGTAGCGGCTGCCGCGCCGGGCCTCGCGCTCGGCGAACTTTACGGCGTCGTCTACAATCCAGCGGATGTCTTCTAGCTCGCTCAGGGCCATGTTGTCTTTGGCCCAGCCCACCACCTGCTTCACGGAGTCTACGTGCGTGACGCTGGCCCCGGCGGCACGGGCCGCCAGGCTGGCCCCTCCGGTGTAGGCAAAGAGGTTGAGCACGCGGGGGGCTTTGAGGCGCTGGCACTGGTCGTAGATGAAGTCCCAGTTCGTGGCCTGCTCGGGGAAGACACCCACGTGCTTGAAGCGCGTGAGGGCGAGCTTGAAGCGCAGGGTGTAAAACTCGGCACGGTAGGGCAGCTCCCAGCTTTCGGGGCAGTTTTTGAGGATCTGCCAGCGGCCGTTGTGGCTGCCCTCTTGCTCGAAGCGGGCGTGGGCACGGCGGTGCCACTGGTCGGGCTTGACGGGCTGCCAGACGGCCTGGGGCTCGGGGCGGATGAGGACGACCTCGCCAAAGCGCTCGATCTTCTCGAAGCCCCCGCAATCGAGCAGTTCGTAATCTGGGAAGCGCGGGGCCAAGAGCTCGATCATGGCGCAAAGATGGGGCTTGTGAGGAGCGTACGCACCTGACGCTGCATCAGGTAAGGTCCTCGGGCCACCAGCCGCGTGCTTTGAGTGCCTGGTAGATGCCCCAGGGTATCAGGTTCCTAGGCAGCGTTCAGGTCGGCCTCGGCGGCTTCTTCTACCCGTGGCAGCAAGAGCTGGGCGGGGATGCGCAGGGCTTTGGAGAGCAACGCGATTTGCTTGGCCGTGAGGTCAATCTTGCCGCTTAGAAACTCGCTCACCCGCGACTGGGCCCCCAGGTATGGGATCAAATCCTTTTGCTTCAGGCCGCGTTCTTCCATGACCGTGGCTAAAATCGTCTTGGGGTCGGGCCGGGGCCACTGATATGTCTTATCCTCGTAATGGTCTATCACTACGTGTAGTAGCTCCAGGTACGCTTCCTCTTCGGGGGTGATTCCGACTCGGTTACGCTTCATGAATAGGGCGTGAGCCTGCCGGGAATACCGGTCGTACTCCTCTGGGGTTTGAATCGTATGAGACAATAACAAGTTGTTCATTCTAAAAATATTGCGGTGTAGAGGTGTAGAGGTGTAGAGGTGTAGAATCAATAAAATGGCAAGACTACGGATACTCCATATCTATTGTAATGGCGTCAATCAAATTGTACTCGGCATGGGTGCCTATAAAAACGATATAACCGCGTTGGGTAGGAAGGTGAAATTCAACAATGAGGCGGTACGCATTTCCTTTGATGTTGAAGACCACTCGGTTATTACCAATGTAGTCTGAGGAAGCAAATGTGCTTTTTAGTTGATTAAAGGACTTGAAGTCTTGGTTTTCATCTGTTATACGATTAAACCAGTCCGTCAGGGCTTGCTGGCTGTCCTGCCTTCCGGGCAATTGCCAGAAATCTTGCAGCGTCTTCTTCTTCAAAATGCGCATTAAGTGTCGGGTTTGATAGTGTGACAAATATACGCACTTTGTATAAACATTGCAAGTGCTCATACGCCACGCGTATCAGACATGGCGGCGTTCTCAGAGAACCTATCAGCCAGCGGTTCAACTACCCCAGGTCCTCGGGCCACCAGCCGCGTGTTTTGAGTGCCTGGTAGATGCCCCAGGGGGGCGGCGTGCAGCCGCAGTGCTGTACGTGGGCGCGGTGCCACACCAGTCGCTCCTCGAAGGGGGTGCCCCGTGGCGGGCGGGGGTTGGCCCGGTGCCAGGCCCGGTCGGGGGTACGCCGTCGGGTAAGAGGCATGGGCGCTGCTAGGTGTGTGGGATGTGCGGCTTGGGGCTAGGCCAAGCGCTAGCCCCCCTGTCAAACACCCCAGCCCTTGGGGTAGGTGCCCAGACCCGTAGGGTCTTCTACCCACGGGCTGGCGCTTTGTTGGGTTGCTGTGCCACCTACAGTGGGCCTCACTTGGCTGGGCTGCCCCCTCGGATCTCTTACATACTGGTAAGCAGCAGGTAGTAGAGCGGAATACCCACCAGCACATTGAACGGAAAGGTAAGGCCCAGGGCCATGGGCACGTACAGGCCGGGGTCGGCATCGGGCAACGAGATGCGCAACGCCGCCGGCACAGCGATGTACGACGCCGAGGCCCCCAGCACCATCAGCAGCAGCCGGTCGCCAAGGGGGATGGGCAGCCAGGCGCCCACGAGCCACGCGGTGAGCGCACCGGCCAACGGCACCAACAAGGCAACGAGTAACGGCGTGAAACCCGCGTTCCGCAGCACGCCAATCCGTTTGGTGGCCAGCATGCCCATTTCGAGAAGAAAAAAGCAGAGGAAGCCTTTGAAGATGAAGTCTGTAAAGTGCCGCACGTCTTCGGTCTCGACTGGGCTAGAGAGGTAGCCGATGAGCAAGCTGCCTACAATGAGCAGCACCGAGCCGTTGGTGAGCGCTTCATGCAGCAGGTCGCGTAGCCGGTGGCGGCGGCCTGCCGTGCCCTCAGCGGGCACGGGCTGGGCCCCAAACCGCCGGGCCAGGAACACCCCCACAATGATGGCGGGACTCTCCATGAGCGCCATGGCAGCCACCATGTGCCCGCCAAAGGGCTCCTGCCGCTGCTGCAGAAAGGAGACCGCCGTAATGAACGTTACGGCAGAAACCGACCCATAACAGGCCGCAATAGCCGCCGCATTGGGCACACCCATCTTTCGGCGCAGCAAGGCGAACACCCACAACGGCTGAACGATGGCCAAGAGGATGGCCAGCCCCAGTGTGCCCACGATTTCGCCACTCAGGCCTGCATGGCGCAGCTCGGCCCCACCCCTAAACCCGATGCTGAACAAGAGGTAGAGCGACAGGAAGCGGACCGTCGTCTGGGGGATCTCGAGGTCCGACTTCACGAGCACCGCCAGTATCCCCAAGAAGAAAAACAGGATTGGGGGCGAAAGCAGGTTGGCAAGCAGGGCGTCCATAGCGGCCACAAACTACTACCCGAACCATCGCAACCGGCCAGCGTACCCGGCTCTGGTTGGCTTACGCCCCATGCCGGGGCCTCTCGGGGCGTGGCCACTAGTGGGGGGCAGCCTGCGCGGCTACTGAACACACGGCTATGGCCCCTCGGCCAAAAACCCACGTGGTAAGGGCCCAGGCAAGCAAAAACAGCACGGCCCCTGCAAAAAAGGCCATGCCTGGCACCAGCAGTTCAGCCGTGGGCTTCGCGAAAGTGCCAAAGGTGTAGCTGCCCGCGAGCGGCCCCAGGATGGCGGCCAGGCTCAAGATGCTCGTGAGGCCACCCTGTAGCTCGCCCTGTTCGGTGGGGTCTACTTGCTGGCTCATCAGGCTTTGCAGGGTCGGCGAGCACAGGCAACCCACGATGTAGGGCACCATCACCGCGTACATCATCCAGCTGTGGGTACTCAGGCCCCACAGCACAAAGCCCAGCGCCATGAGTAGCAAGCCGTACCGGATGACCCGGGCCTCGCCAAAGCGGCGAGCCGCGGGCTGGGTAAAGCGGCCCATGACGATGCCGGAGAGCAGGCCCACCACGGCCAGCGAAAGGCCCACGGCCAGTTCGTCCCACCCAAAGCGGTACTCGGTGTAGAGCACCCAGGTGCTTTGCATCATCTGGCTGGCCAGTTGCAGCAGGAAATAGGCCGCGGCCAGGCCCAGCACCAGTTTAAAGCGCCCCAACTGCGCCAGCGTGGCCACGGGGTTGGCCCGGCGCCAGCTGAAGGGCCTGCGCCGGTCGGTTGGCAGGCTCTCGGGCAGCACCAGCAGGCCGTAGAACCAGTTGACCAGTGCCAGTCCGCCGGCGACGAAGAACGGCAACCGGGGGTCTACCTTCCCCAGCACGCCCCCCAACGCCGGGCCCAAGATGAAGCCCAGGCCAAAGGCCATGCTGATCTGCCCGAAGCCACGGCCGCGGTTGGCAGGCGTGGTTACGTCGGCGATGTAGGCAAACCCTGTCGTGATGTTGGCGCCACTCATGCCGGCCAGTGCCCGCCCGATGAACAGGATGCCGTAGCTGCCCGCCAGGCCCATAATGGCATAATCGATGGCCGTACCTAGCAGCGTAACCAGGATGACCACCCGCCGCCCATAGGTATCTGACACCGCCCCCCAGACGGGGGCAAAGGCAAAGAGCATGAGCGCGTACACCGCCAAGAGCCAGCCGTAGGGGCCACTGGCGGCCTCGGGGCCCACGCCCAAGAACCGCTCGACCAGGCGCGGCAACACCGGGATGATTATGCCCACCCCGAGGGCGTCTATAAACAGCGTTACGAGAATGAAGGCCACCCCCGCCTGCCGGTTGCGCATGGCGTAAAGCTAGTGGATGAGCTCTACAATGACGGGTTTCCTGACCTCGCCTATACCCGTTCTTGACTAACGATAGGCATATGAAGCCATTTGGCTATTCTGCGCCTGTAGTTGCCTAGTTGTTCACGCACCAATAGAAAGACCTTTTGGGTACGTGCATCTACGTACACAAGTGCTTTGCGGCCACGGGCATCCTCCGAAACAAAGGCCAGCACTTCGGCAGAGGGGTTGTCGGCCAAGTACGTCAATCCCTCTGTCAACGCCCTTCGAATTGTTTCGGTACGTGCCATGTCGCGCCGAACCTTGAGAATCGGTACAAGTTGATCCACGGGTATCTTCCCAGAGAGCGGCAGGGTTTCAGGTAGCAGTCCGGCGACTGAGTCCCCTACGCGCAACGGTTTCTGAGTGCTAATCCTCATGGTAGTCAGGTGGCTGTAAGACACGTGCGTCTAGAACGGGGGTAGAAAGCAGTACTTCGGCTTCATTGAAAAACGCACCTACAACGTCTTCTGTGAAAATAACGCTTTCTTGCGCTACTTCGGTACGTAGCACGACACCAAGACTACCATCAGCACCCCGCGCAAAGCCGATGGCAACCGCCTTAACCCATGTCCAGGACATGAACTTGCTGTGCGTATTCCCAGCAACATGGGCTTCAATGTCTTCGTGTGCAGCAGGGTCGGCCCAACCACGTGGGTATGCCCTGCCAATGAGTGCTACGGCATACGCAGGGTGGTCGGGGGAGATGCCCCGGTAGACGTTCATTCCGCCAAAACTACTCGGGAGATATGCCTACGTGCTACGCCCGCTTGCCGCCGTCTTTGTCGTCATCGCCGCCGCCACCAAAGAGGTTTTTGAAGAAGTCTTGGGCTTTGTCGGCGACTTCTTTAAAGGCCTCGGTTACACGGTCTGTGTTTAGGCCCGTGCCCTTGGTGTAGCTGTCGGCGGTACGCTTCAGGTCTTCGTAGTAGTCGGTGCGGTTGGTGGGGTAACTGCCTTTCAAGATGGCCTCGTACTCGCCGCTGGTGCTCCAGTTCAAAATTTCCTTTACCCGGAGGGCCGCAAAGGGGTGAGTTTGAGGCAGTAGGATAAGGAACTTGTAGATCTGGTCGCGCACGTTCTCGTTGCGCTCGTATTCGTCGGCTTGGGCAATGAACTCTTGTACGTCCATTTGGTCGGCATCGCCGCCGGCCAGCTTCATCATGGTGCGTACGTAGGCGTCTACGTCTTGCACTACCAGCAGGGCGGCGCGGTCGCAGCTGAGCTCGGCCTTACGGCTCCATTCCAGTAACGCCAGCGTAAGGGCGATGATGCCCAGGTTGCCGACGGGGATGAGTACCAGGATGCCTGAATACCTAAGCAGGATGTCGAGCAGCGTACGGTAAAGTGCATGACCGCTCAGCGCGTGGCCCATTTCGTGGGCAATAACCGCCAGCAGCTCGTCGTCAGAGAGCGACTTGACGAGCGCGCTATTAAACACCAGAAACGGCCGGTCTACGCCGTAGCACATGGCGTTGAATGTCGGGTTCTGGGTCACGTAAATCTCGGGCTGGCGCTCGACGGGAACGTCCAAGATTCGGTAGCACTCGTGGGCCAGGTTGTGCACCCGCGCAAACTGCTTCTCAGACACCCGCACCGAGCCCGCCAGGTTGAGCAGCCGGAACACCTGTTCGGTGGTGTTGCCCACCAGAAACTGCACAACGCGGTCGAGAACCGGTATCTGCCGCAGGGCATTGAGGGCGACACGGTCGGCGGGGTGCTCCCAGGCGTTGGGGCTGATGCCGGGGTAGGTGGTGCGGGGGGCGTTGGCCATGGCAGCGGGCAGGGTGTAGGGTTGGGTGCTCTAAGCTACACGAGACAGGGCTGCCAGGGCTAGGGTTGCAGGCTTGAGCTTTGAGGGAAGTTGGTATCCAGCACTTCTTAAATCTTCCATTTACTCTGGCCTTAAGAAACCTTCACGCCAGCCTTACCCACTGTACAAGGTTCCGCTAGAAATTCATGCTGTGCAACAGCGTTTAATTCGCATCGGCCTAGGGTGGCGGGTGGTGCTGGCACTACAGCTGCTTAACCTGAGTGTCCAGCTTGCTGGGCCGGGTTCAAGGCTGGGCCAGGATATTGCCACGCCAAATGATGCGATTGACTCATTGTGCGAGTTGGTGCTCGAAGCTGAGTTTTCGCAGTTTGATTACCAAGAGGCTACGAACCCTGCGGATGAGGACGAAGATGAGGTCTTGGCCTGGGTCTTTCTCGCCCCGAACCGTATTGCCCTCGAAGAGTGGGTACAGGCGCCGGTCGTGCACCCGTTGCATTACCCCACGCCGACCCCGAGTGAGCCCCAAGGGTTCGATGTACCCCCACCCAAAGTGTAAGTGATCAGCACGTGTACCTGCGGCACCGCAGGCGCACCCTTTTGGCCTTCACTTACCCCTAACCCACATTCGATGAAGTTTCTAGCCATGCCTGGCATACTGTGCCTGTGCACAGTCGCCACGCTGCACGCGCAGCACCCAGCCACACCCACCGATACACAGCTCGACAGCACCTACATAGAAGCCGCCGAAAGCCCCCCCGAAAGCCCGGCCAAAGTGCTGCACGCAGAGCCCCTGTACATTGACCTAATCCGCGACCTGGGGGCCCGAAAGGGGGAACAAGAATGGAATTTCGCCCTAGACGTTGCCGATAACCTACTTTTCGACTCCTACCTCGGTATCATTGAATACGAGTGGGCCCCGGTGCACCGGTTGGGGCTAGAGCTCGAAACCCAAGTGCTCTTCTTTAGCCCTAACCGACTGGATACTGAAACCGACACCACCGAAACACCGGGTTCTCGTATAAAATCGATTAAAGCGGCTGCCCAGTACACCTTCTGCGTGGCGCCCCGCGCCCGCTTTAGTGCCGCCTTGGGTTACTTACACGAATGGGAGCTGGTAGAACTGCGCGAACTGACCGAGCGACCCGCGGTGTTCGGCCAGATCCTCAGCCCCTTTCTGGTTGTCGCCAAGCGGTGGGGTAGCAACTGGCACAGCCTGGTGTACACCGGCCCGCTTTGGGAGCATGTTTTGAATGGCCCCCAGCGTGGCAAAACCCAGCTGCGCTACCAGTTCAACCCCAGCGTGCACTACCTAATTACGGGTACGCGCAACTTTGTGGGCTTAGAGACCAACTACCTGTGGGAGGGGCGCGAAACCTCGGTCGTATTTCGGCCCCAAATGCGCCTAGCGGTGGCCGATAACTTGCTGATAGGCATTAGCGTGGGCATACCGCTGAACAAAACCGAGCAGCGGCTGAGCAGTTTTGCGCGCCTAATCTGGGAGCCCTCTCACCTCAACCGGCTAAGCCACCGCGCCGATGCGCATCGCAGATAGCCCGGCACCCTGCTAGCAGCCGTTAATTGTATCTTTACACCATGGCGTTGCCCATACGGTCGCTGCGGCCGCCCGACGAGCCGCACGAGCCCCCGACGCCCGACGACACGCCCGAATTCGACGTGCCAGCACCCCCTGACCGCCTGAGCGTCCGCGCCAGTCGCGCCACGAAGGGCAACTTCTGGTTCCCCCCACGGCTCGAGCTCGATAGCCGCGCGGTTACCTACACCAAGCCCAAGCTCTTCGGCAGCAAAACCGTGACCGTCACCTACGACAAGATTGGCACCGTGGCCCTCGAAACGGGCCTCTTCTACGCCCGACTGGTCATTGAAGCCGACACCGACCACGACATCTCGGTGAGCGGCCTGCGCAAGAAAGATGCCCGCGCCGTCAAAGCCTTTATCGAAGCCCACCAATAGCCCGGTGGTGTGGCGTGTGCGTTTGGGGGCGTTTTTTGCACCACCGGTGTTAGGGGGTAACCATGCGTAAACTGGACGAACTACGGGCCTTGCTTGACCGCCAGATTTTGGTGCTCGATGGGGCCATGGGCACCATGATTCAGCGCTATGGGCTGGAGGAGGCCGACTTCCGGGGTGCCCTCTTCGCCGATAGGCCCGTGGATGGGAGCGGCGTGGACCACCCCCACACGCACGCTGAGGGCGACACCTGCGCGGCACCCCACCTGCACGGCCCGCTGGGCAGCCCCACGCTACTCAAGGGCAACAACGAGCTCTTAAGCCTCACGCGCCCCGAGGTTATTGTAGAAATCCACCGGCAGTACCTCGAGGCCGGGGCCCACATCCTGGAGACGAACACCTTCAGTGCCAACCGCATCTCACAGGCCGACTACCAAACCCAGTACTTGGTGCCCGCACTCAACCGGGCTTCGGCGCGCTTGGCCCGCGAGGCCGTGGCTGCCTACCAGGCTGCGCACCCGGGTCGGGTGGCGTATGTGGCGGGTGCGCTGGGTCCGCTCAACCGCACGCTCAGCCTGAGCCCCGACGTGAACAACCCCGGTTACCGCGCCGTGACCTGGGCCGAGGTAGAGGCCGCGTACTACGAGCAGGTGGAAGCGTTGGTCGAAGGTGGGGTAGATATCCTGCTGGTAGAGACCATTTTCGATACCCTCAACTGCAAGGCGGCTATCCACGCCATCGACCGGTACTTCGATGAGCACCCTGCGGCCGAGCGCCTGCCGGTCATGCTCTCGGTCACCATCACCGATGCCTCGGGCCGCACGCTATCGGGTCAAACGCTCGAGGCCTGGTGGCACAGTGTGCGCCACTGCCCGGGCCTCTTGAGTGTGGGCCTGAACTGTGCCCTGGGCGCCAAAGAAATGCGGCCCTACCTGGCAGAGCTGAGCCGCATTGCCGATGTGCCCGTGAGCGTGTACCCCAACGCCGGGCTGCCCAACGCCTTTGGGGGGTACGACGAAACGCCCGACCAGACCCGCGGTTACATTGAAGACTTCCTGGCAGCTGGCTTCGCCAACCTTATTGGCGGCTGCTGCGGGACCACACCCGAGCACATTGCGCGGCTGGCCGAGCTGGCGCAGCGCCACCCACCCCGGCAGGTGCCCACCCTGGCGCCCTACCTTCGGCTAAGTGGCCTGGAGCCCGTTACACTGCGGCCCGAAACCAACTTCGTGAACATCGGCGAGCGCACCAACGTGACCGGTTCGCGCAAATTCGCCAAGCTCATCCTGGCCGGGCAGTACGAGGCCGCCCTAGCCGTGGCCCGCGACCAGGTGGAGGGCGGCGCCCAGGTGCTCGACGTGAACATGGACGAGGGCATGCTCGACGCCCAGGGCGCCATGACCACCTTTTTAAACCTCGTGGCCGCCGAGCCCGACATTGCCCGGCTGCCCATTATGGTCGATAGCTCCAAGTTCTCGGTCATCGAGGCTGGGCTGCAGTGCCTACAGGGCAAGGGCATCGTCAACAGCATTTCGCTCAAAGAGGGCGAAGAGGCCTTCTTGGCCCAGGCGCGCACCGTGCGGCGCTACGGCGCGGCGGTGGTTGTGATGGCCTTCGACGAGCAGGGCCAGGCCGATACCTTCGAGCGCAAGACGGCCATCTGCGCACGGGCCTACCGGCTACTGGTAGAAACCGTGGGCCTGCCGCCCGAAGACATCATCTTCGACCCCAATATTTTTGCCGTGGGCACCGGCATTGAGGCCCACGCCACCTACGCGCTCGACTTCATCGAGGCCACGCGCTGGATCAAGGCCCACCTGCCGGGGGCCCGGGTATCGGGGGGGGTGAGCAACGTGAGCTTCAGCTTCCGGGGCAACGACCCGGTGCGCGAGGCCATCCACGCCGCGTTTCTGTACCACGCCATTGGTGCGGGGATGGATATGGGCATCGTCAACCCTGGCCAGCTGGCGGTCTACGACGAAATCCCGAAAGACCTGCTCGAGCGCGTCGAAGACGTGGTGCTCAACCGCCGGCCCGATGCCACCGAGCGCCTGGTCGCCTTCGCCGAAAGCGTGAAGGGCGACAGCGGCGTAGTCCGCGCCCAAGACCTCGCCTGGCGCGAGGCCCCCGTGCACGACCGCTTGGCCCACGCCCTGGTGAACGGCATCCTGGACTACCTGGAGGTGGACGTGGAAGAAGCCCGCCTCGCCGCCGGCCAGCCCATCGAGGTCATCGAGGGGCCGCTCATGGCCGGCATGAACACCGTGGGCGACCTCTTTGGCGCGGGCAAGATGTTCCTGCCGCAGGTGGTCAAGAGCGCCCGGGTCATGAAAAAGGCCGTCGCGCAGCTCATCCCCTACATCGAGGCCGGGAAAGCAGACGGGGCCAGCCGCAGCAACGGCACCATCCTGCTGGCGACCGTGAAGGGCGACGTGCACGACATCGGCAAAAACATCGTGGGCGTGGTGCTGGCCTGCAACAACTACGAGATCATCGACCTGGGGGTGATGGTGCCCACCGACAAGATCCTGGCCGCCGCCCGCGAGCACAACGTGGCCGTCATTGGCCTCTCGGGCCTCATCACCCCCTCGCTCGACGAGATGGTGCACGTGGCCGCCGAGCTTGAGCGCCAGGGCTTTACCCTACCGCTGCTCATTGGTGGGGCCACCACAAGCCGGCTGCACACGGCGGTCAAAATCCAGCCCGCGTACTCGGGGCCCGTCGTGCACGTGCTCGATGCCAGCCGGTCGGTGCCCGTGGTGGGCCAACTGCTGGGCGCAAGCACCCAGGCAGCGTTTGCCGAGACCACCCGCGCCGAGTACGACGCCCTGCGCGAGCGCTACCTGAACGGCAAAACCGAGAAAGCCCTTCTGCCCCTCGACCAAGCCCGGGCCCAGCGCCACCGGCCCGCGCCCTGGGCCTGCCCCACCCCCAGGCGCCTGGGCACAACCGTACTGCGCGACTACCCGCTGGCCGAGCTGGTGCCCTACATCGACTGGTCGCCCTTCTTTAGCGCCTGGGAGCTCAAGGGCAAGTACCCGCAGATCCTCACCGACCCCGAGCTGGGCACCGAGGCCACGAAGCTCTTCGCCGACGCCCAGGCACTGCTGCAGCGCATCGTAGACCACCGGCTCATCGAAGCCCACGCCGTGGTGGGCCTCTACCCCGCTGCCGCCGAGGGCGACGACATCGTGGTGTACACCGACGATACCCGCACCCACGAGGCCTGCCGCTTCTACACCCTGCGCCAGCAAAACCCCAAGGCCGAGGGCCTACCCTACTACGCGCTGGCCGACTACCTGGCGCCCGTGGGCGGGGCGCCCGACTACATCGGGGCCTTTGCCCTGCACGCCGGCGTGGGCGTAGATGCCCTGGCCGCCGGGTTTGAAGCCGCGCACGACGACTACAGCGCCATCCTGGTGAAAGCCCTGGCCGACCGCCTGGCCGAAGCCTTCGCCGAGCGCCTGCACGAGCGGGTGCGTACCGAGCTCTGGGGCTACGCCCCCACCGAGCACTACAGCCCCGAGGCGCTCATCCAGGAGCCCTACCAGGGTATACGCCCCGCACCGGGCTACCCCGCCCAGCCCGACCACACCGAAAAGGGTACGCTCTTCGGGCTGCTGGGCGCCGAAGCCGCCATTGGCCTGCGCCTGACCGAGAGCTACGCCATGTGGCCCTCGGCGGCGGTAAGTGGGCTCTACCTGGCGCACCCCGAGGCGCGCTACTTTGGCCTGGGCAAGATTGGGCCCGACCAGGTGGCCGACTACGCCCGCCGCAAAGGCATCGCCATACCCGAAGCCGAACGCTGGCTGAGCCCCCACCTGGGCTACGTGCCGCAGCTGGCCGTGGCGGTGTAGGTCGGTGGTATCTGCCGAGGTGGGGATACGGATTTGGTTAAAGTTGTTCTTATCGCATTATGCCACGGCCTACTGATCACTATCAATTTCATACCACTTTGTCTTTGAAATCTCTCTTTCCTCTTCACAGTAGCGCTTAAAATCCAGGTAGTTTTCAAAAAAACATTCACTAAAGTAGTACTCTTTTTCAGAAGGAATGTATTCGTACGCGTAGCCAGATCCTCCCTCATACACATGTAGTAGAACCAAGAACAGCTTGCCCTCTACCAGAATTGATTCAAACGGGTTTTCGGGAAAACCCACAAGTATTTTTTCGGTGTTCTTCAGCATAGCTAATCGTCTTGGGAATAGTCTGAAAGCTAATTGGCCGTTGTCTGGACGTAGTTACTTGAAAATCTTCTAAATACCAGCAAGCGTACAAGCGAATGATTATTCAAACTTGCTAATGCCTTTCTGCATTTCCAAAGCACTTTGAAAACCAAAGCGCGTCCCAAGTAGCCCTTAACGACCCATTCACAGCATGGGTGTTCAAACATTGAACGGCGCGGGGTGGGGTTTGGTTGTCTGTTCAAACACATAACCAACCCTTACCACCAACCCCACACCCCATGCAAACGCCTGGCGTACTAACCCTGGAAACGGCCCCCGAGGCCACCAAGCCCCTCTTCCAAGCCATCACCAAGATGGTGGGCCGCCTACCCAACCTTTACAGCGTGATTGGCAACTCGGCCATCGGGCTGCAGGCCAACCTCGACTTCGGCACCGCGCTCGAAAAAGGCAACTTCGACTTCAAGCACGGCGAGGTGATCAAGCTCGCGGCCTCAGAAGCCAATGCGTGCCACTACTGTATCTCGGCCCACAGTGCCATCCTGCAAAGCCTGGGCTTTAGCAAAGAGGCTACCGAGCAGGTGCGCTTCGGCGGCCACCCCGACGCCAAGATCGAGGCCATTGCACGCCTGACGCGCGAAATCGTCGAGAAGCGCGGTTACCCCTCAGAGGCCGCCGTGCAGAACTTCTATGCCCAGGGCTTTGGGCACGACGCTGTGGTCGAGCTGGTGGGCTTCATTGCCCTGAACACCATGAACAACTACCTGAACCACCTGAGCAACACGCCGATCGACTGGCCCGCAGTAGCCCAGCTGCCCACGCCGCTCAACGAGCGCTAGTACGTCTGCACCCTACCGCGCACGCCCGGCCCTAACAGCTGGGCGTTTGCGTTTCGTAACCCTTGGCTAACCTGCCATGCCACGGCGCAGTTGTTACTTACGCCCGTGGTAGTACCCGAAGTAATGCGTGTGGCGCAGCGACAGCTCCAGCTCAATGGTAAGCTGTTTGTGCGCGCCGTGCGCGACATCACCGACGAGCAGGGCACCGCGCTGGTGCACCCCGCCATCAACCCCGCGCACTGGGTGGCAGGGCACGTGTTGGCCTCGCGCTACGAGATGCTGGCGGCGTGGAGCGGCCAGGCAGGGCCCTTTGCCTTTGCTGCGGCTTATGGCGCTGGTAAAGCCCTGACGGCCAGCACGCAATACCCGCTTATCTCTGCGCTACTCGAAGACTGGAAGGTCGTCGCACCCCAGGTAGAGGCGGCGGTACTTCAACTGCCACTCGAAGTCCTCGACGCCCCGGCACCCTATACCTTGCCCACGGGCGAGCAGACGCAGCGGGGGCTGCTGGCGTTCTGGTTGCAGCACGAGAGCTACCACATTGGCCAGCTGTCGGTCATCCACCAACTGCTGGGCCACGGGCCCATTGGGTACACCTAGTTGGGGGGGTAGGTTACGGTATGGCCCTCGGTGTCCCAGTTGGCCCGGACGACAATGGGTGCAGGGTAGCGGTAGATGGGCTCGGAGAGGCGCTTGGGGAAAAGCCGCCCCGGCGTGTAGCGGCCGTCGGCGTCTTGGTCCTCGAACACCCGCAGGTAGTAGGTGCCTGGCGGCAAAAAGGTGTACCGAAAGGCCGGCCCTCGGCTGCGGCGCACCACAGCCCCCGACCGGAGCAGCTCTACGACGAGGTTGGGCGCCTCGGTCTCGACCGCGCCCGAGAGGGTGCCGTACTGTTCGGGTCGGGGGGCCTGTAGCGCGTACACCTTGGGCCGCTCAAGCCGGTAGCCGCTGCGCGAGACCAGCAGGGAATCGAAAGCCAGTTCGTAGGGTTGCTTGGGGTCTAGGCCCGGGGGCAGGGTTACCGTAAGCCGGTGCTCGGTGAGGCGGAAGGTGTAGGGGATGGCCGCACCCGCCGTGTCGCGGAGCACGAGGTGAGCCTGCAGGCTGTCGGGGTCTAGGTAGTCGGTAAGGTAAAAGCGCTGGTCGTGGGGGTTGGGCTGCTCGGGGCCGAGGTAGAGGCCCAGGTAGTCGGTGAGCGTCGTGTCGGGTCGTCGCAGCCACAGTAGGCTATCGAGGGCGTTGCCCAGGGTATCGGTGGCCTGCAGGCGTACGGCAAACGAATCGGACGGGGGTGGGGTGGGTAGGCCCAGGACGATGGCCGAGGTGGTGTCGCGGTAAAAGGGGGCATACAGGCTGTCGGCGTGGTAGGCCCAGGTGCTATCGCGGTAGCCGACGGCAAGGGTGCGCAGGGGCTCTGAAAAGTCGAGCCGGAACGTGGTGGCATTGAGCTCGCGCACCCCGGTAAGCAGGGGCCGCAGCGTATCAAGCGTGGTGACGACCAGCGCGCGGATCTCGGGGGCCGCCTCGGCACTAAGGATAAGGTCGTCGAGGTCGTCGAGCGCCACAGGCTCGCTGGGCCCGCTCCAGGCAAACGACTGGTCGGCATCGGCAAAGCCCAGCACGCGGTAACGGCCCGGGGCCAGAAAACCAAAGACAAAGACACCCTGGCTATCGGTCTGGGCCAGGTAGGTCGGTCTACGCTTGGCGTACGCCTCGCCCGCGACACTGTCGGCTTCGTAGAGGCCAACGAGGTAACCGAACTTGGGGGCGCCGCTAGTTATGTCGAGCACCTGGCCACGAAACGACAGCGAATCGAGCACCTCGCCCGTAGAAAAGGGGTAGGCGATAGAACGGGCCAGCGAATTGCCCTCGTGGAAGTCTTTTACCGCCTGCGTGAGGGTGAGTACATAGGTGCGGTTGGGGGCCAGGCGCTCGGGTAGGCGAACGACCAGCTTTTTACCGAGTGGGTAGGCCTCAAACACACCTTCGGGCCGTGGCGAAAGGAACAGGTCGCGTGCGGTAAGGTTGACCCGCAGGTGCTCGTCGAAGGTGAATACCACCTTGCGTGCACGGAACAGCAGCCCTCCGGCGGGGGGGTCTACGGCTACAAGTTGTGGGCCTACGCGGTCTCGGGCGCCCCCCTCGGGGGCCTTCACCGTCGCGCAGCCTGCCGCAACGAGGGCGGCCACACCGATCAGCGCACTAGCGACCCAGGTGAACGAGGAGGACCGAGATGTCGGAAGGGCTAACGCCACTGATGCGCGATGCCTGGCCGATGCTGGTGGGTTTGATACGGGCCAGTTTGGTGCGTGCCTCATTGCTTAGCGATGTCAGGCGCTCGTAGTCGAACGCTTCGGGTAAGGGGGTGTCTTCCAGCCGACGCATCTTGGCTACGAGCTCGGCTTCTTTGGCGATGTAGCCGGCGTACTTCACCTGGATTTCGAGCTGCTCGGCCACTTCGGGGCCCGATGTGGTGAGGGCCTGGGCCAGGGTGGGGTGCAGGGCGGCCAGGTCGGGCAGGGTTACCTGTGGCCGGGCCAGCAGGGTGCGCGCCTTGGTCTTTTGCGCGATGGGCGCCGTCCCGAGCAGGGCCAGTTGGCCGTTGACAGCTTCGGGTGCGAGGTCTACGGCATCTAGGGCCTGGTCGAGCGCGGTTAGCGCCGCCACCTTGGCCTGGTAGCGGGCGTAGCGGTCTTCGGTGACCAGCCCGGCCTGGTGACCCAGCTCGGTGAGGCGCAGGTCAGCGTTGTCTTGCCGAAGCAAGATGCGGTGCTCTGCCCGTGAGGTGAACATCCGGTACGGCTCGTCGGTACCTTTCGTAATCAGGTCGTCGATAAGAACGCCAATGTAGGCCTGGTCACGGCCCAAGACCACCGGCTCGCGGCCCAAGGCGCGTAGGCCAGCGTTCAGCCCCGCCATCAGCCCCTGGGCGGCCGCCTCTTCGTAGCCCGTGGTGCCGTTGATCTGGCCGGCGAAGTACAGGTTTTCGAGAGGTTGGGTCTCGAGCGTGAGCCGCAATTGGTGGGGCGGGAAGTAGTCGTACTCGATGGCGTAGCCCGGCCGGAACATCCGAGCGCCGGCAAACCCCGGGATGGCCTCCAACGCACGCTGTTGCACCTCGGCGGGCAGGCTCGTCGAGAACCCGTTCAGGTACACCTCGATGGTCTGCCAGCCCTCGGGCTCGACAAAAAGCTGGTGGCGTTCGCGCTCGGCGAAGCGCACCACTTTGTCCTCGATCGAGGGGCAGTAGCGCGGGCCGGTGCCTTGAATGCGGCCACTGAACATGGGGCTGTCGGCAAAACCCTCGCCCAGAATGGCGTGCACCATAGGGTTGGTGTACCCAATGTAGCAGGGCAGCTGCCGGGTGAGCGGTGGGGTGTCGGTAAACGAGAAGCGCCCAGCCGGGGTGTCGCCGGGTTGGACTTCGAGCTGGCTGTAGTCGATCGAACGGCCGTCGATGCGGGGTGGGGTGCCGGTCTTCATGCGACCGGTCTCAAAACCATGGGCCCTGAGCTGCTCGGTAATGCCGGTAGCCGCTGCCTCGCCGGCACGGCCACCACTGTAGTTTACCCGGCCCGTGTGCAGCACGCCATTGAGGAACGTGCCGTTGGTGAGCACGACGGTGGTAGCAAAAAAGGAGTGGCCCGTCGCGGTACGGATGCCCGTTACCCGACGGCCCTCAATGTGCAGGGCCTCGACGCGGTCTTGCCAGAAATGCAGGGTTGGTAGGCTTTCGAGTTTCAGGCGCCAGGTTTCGGCAAAGCGCATCCGGTCGCTCTGGGCCCGGGGGCTCCACATCGCGGGGCCCTTCGAGCGGTTGAGCATCCGAAATTGGAGCATCGTCTCGTCGGTCACGATGCCCGAATAGCCCCCCAGGGCATCGATTTCGCGCAGGATTTGGCCCTTGGCCACGCCGCCCATCGCTGGGTTGCACGACATCTGGGCAATGGTCTGCAGGTTCATGGTGGCCAGCAGCACACGGCAGCCCAGGTGTGCGGCGGCAGCGGCAGCCTCGCAGCCCGCATGGCCTGCGCCTACCACAATGACGTCGTAGTGGGTAGAAGTGGTGTTGCGGGTTGTCATACCACAGCAAAGGTACGGCTTGGGGGCGGGGTGGAGCAGGCGTGCGGGGCTGGGGTGGGGTGGGGTGGGGCGTTCCACGTGGAACGCCCCCTAGGTCAGCGCGGTAGCCTGTTCCACGTGGAACGTCACTAGAACAGACGGAGGTTTAGGGCGAGGTCCTCTTGCTGCTGCATCCGTGCTTTATCGGTGGGCGAATGGTCGTCATAGCCCATCAGGTGCAACAAGCCGTGCACCATCACCCGGTGTAGCTCGTCTACAAAGGGTACGGTAAACTCACGGGCATTGTCCTTTACTTGGTCAATGCTAATGAACACATCGGCTACGACTGGGCTGGTGGGCCCCTCGCTGTAATCGAAGGTCAAGATGTCGGTGTCGTCGGTGTGCGAGAGGTACTTTTCATTCAGGTACCGGTGGTGCTCGCGGCTGGTAAAGATGTACGTAAGCTGGCCCACGTGCCGGCCATGGTGAGTAGCAACGGTAAGCAGCCAGCGTTCGGTCTCATCGGCCAAGTCTAGGCGGAAGCCGGTGTCGTAGTAGTCGTAGGCAACCATCTTACTGTTGTGGGCCAATGCGGTTGTAGTAGGCATCAATGAGAGACTGGTAATAACCCGCATACCGAAGCCGACGCACCCGAAGGAGCTCGGCTTGACGGGCGCGCTCAACGGCCTGGGCGTCCCACTCGGCGGGGGTGGTACCCTTACCCGTGGTGCCTGCGTCTGATTGTCGCTGGGTATCCCACTCCTGTTCCCGGATGCTTTTGTCGTAATCCAGTAGCCTATTCAGTACGCGTTGCTGGCGCTCGAGCGTCTCGGCACCCAGCTCTTTGGCGCGGAGTTCTGCCTCGGTTTCGGCCATCTCCTCCAATGCTTTCTGAAGCCCACCGCTACCCTCGCCATTCTGAAGCTTCTGGTAAAGTTCCTGAAGCTGGCGCCGGATAGCCTCTTGCTCCTGGGCCAATTGCGCCTGTTGTTCTGGGCTTAGCTGGCCTTCACCACGCTGCAACTGTTCCAGTAGCTCTTGGTTGAGCTCCATTTGCTGCTGTATAAGCTGGCCCAAACTGGGGTTGCCCTTGGGTCGGGGTTTGCCCTGGCCGCTACGCATCTGGTTGATTTGATCTTGCAATTCGGTCAGGCTTTCAACCATCAGATTGGCGAGAGTATTCAGGCTTGTCATCACCTGGTGCTGGTTGGCAGCGGCCCGTGAGAGTTGCTTCTCGGCCAGGTCTTCGACCGACAGGCGCATGCTGCGCCGGATAGACTGCAGCTCCTCCAGCACCAGTGGCTTAATCTGAATGACTCGTTTGCTAAGTGCGACAAGGCTATCGTCAATGACCTGCATGTCGTCGCGAAGTTTGTTCTGCTGCTGGACCTTCGCGTTCATCGCGGGATCGTTGAACCGCAACTGGCTGATCTCGTCCCTAAGCCGCTCTTGGTCAAACGAAAGCGCCAACAGGTTCTCAAGTAACATGCGCAGGTTTTCGTAATTCTCCTCGGCTTGCTGCTGCTCCTGCTGGCTCTGCATTTGGCTAAGCCGCTGCTCCATCTGATCGAGCTTTTGCAAGGCGCCTTCTTGGGTCTTGCTCGATTGCCGGGGCTTGCCCTGGTCGAGCTGCTCTGTACTTTCTTCTTGTGCTTGCTTCACCTCCTCATTGAGCTGCTGCAGGCTATCGAGAGCTGCTTGCTCGGGTGACTGGGTTGCAGACTTGAGCTCCTCGAGGCGCTCTAACTCCTTCTGCAAGGCTTCGGCTTCCTTTGCGAGCTCTTCTTGCCGCCGGGCCAGATCTTGGGCTTCTTCGGGTGTACGGGCATCCTCCGTCTGGTTCTGGAGTTGCTGCTGGCGCTCACGCTGGTTGCGAATCCGCTCAAGTACTTCGTTGGTCTTTTGCTTGGCCTGCCACTGGCGGTACAGCTCGAGTGTGCGTTCTAACTGCTGTTGTTGGGTGAGGTTCTGTTCTGTGAGCTGACGCAACAGGTTTTGTAGGCTGCGGTTGGAATACCGCTCCAGGTTCTCCTGGAGCTCTTTGACAAACTCTTTGTAGTCGGGGTCTTGGGTCTGCTTCAGAAAATCCTGCAGCTGTTCAAGCTCCTCTGTGCTCTGAGGATCGAGCACTTGCTGGCTATTCCCGCGCTGCTGTTGTCGCTGTAGCAGCTGCTCGGTCTTCTGGATGTCTTCCTGTAACTCTTGCTGCCGATTGAGCAAACGTTGAAGCTCCTGACGGTCATCGTAACTCAGCGACTTCTTGTCGAGCAGTTTGCGTTGTAGGTTCTCGATAGCCTCTTTGACCGAACGGGCCTCATCTACCAAAGACTCGAGGTCCTTGGCCGCAGACTCACTCGAGGCATTGAACTGGGTAAGCTGTTCCGACCGACGCAGGTAGGGTAACCGGTAGGCGGGGCTATCGGTAAACTTGGGGCCCCTGAAACGGTCGGTATCGTAGACACGTACGACCAATTCCAGCTCGTCGCCGGGCCTAAGAGAAAACTGCGCCAGAGAAAAGATACTCTCTAGGCTAACCTCTTTCCCCCCCCGGATAGGTACAGGTACTACGGTGAGACTGGTATCTGTGCGCCCATCCCCCAGCACCCGAAAACGGGCCTCGGCTTTAGCAATTCCAAAATCATCCTCGGCCAACCCAACCAGACGAAGGCTGTTCGATTCTGAAAGGGTTTCGTTAGGAACTGGTTGGATGATACGAAGATTGGGGTACCGATCGGGCTCGGCTGTAATGCGGTAGCGGATGGTATCTTGGTTCTGTACGCCATCGTTAGACGTGAGACCGAAGTAGTACTCCTCGGTCTCACGTATCAAGGCTTGGGTTACCTGCCGCTGGTCGGGTCTTGAGGTTCCGAATACCCAGCGCCGAAGCGTATCAGTACTAGATGGCGAATCAAATAGCCAAGTAAGGCGGCTACCTACCAGCACAGAGGCATCGCCCTGGTTGCGCGGCAAGGTGTCGGGCGCTAGACCTGTATATGCGGGGTATTCTACCCGAATTCGGAAACCAGGGGTGATGGGCTGGCGCAGGACCTCGAACTCAAACCCTGTCGAACGCCAAGTCTCGTTCGCGAGGTAAAACTCGGTCGCTAGCGAAACATGCTCGAAAGTGTAGCGGTACTCTGTAGCCGAAACACGCTGCAGGGTAGCGGGGTAAAAGGGGCCCTCACCGCCAGTCCGCTGGTACAATTTGAGCTCACTGGGTAACTCGCGGCCCGAAAGCCGAAACACGAGCGGAACATCGCTGTGCTCAACGTAGTTGGCTTCAAGCCCATCAACAGTTACTTGAAACGGGGCGGGCTTCTGGAAGGGTTGGTTGTGTTTGACCAGCCGGTACGAACCCTGTGAAACCCAGGTCGGGATAAGAGCAAATGCCAAAGCCCCTAGTCCTACGGCATACCCCAGGTACCGCAGCGCGACCTGTCGCTTCAGACGATCTACGGCTTGAACAAACGGAAGTGTTGCTAACTCTGAGGTGCGGCGGGCAACAGCAGCCCGTAGTAGCTCTGAACCTTGCGATGACGAGGCGTCTAGCTGTAGCGCATTGAGCAGCCGATCGGAAACATGCGGGAAGAAACGCCCTATGATACGAGCCGCTGTTTCATCGGACAAATGGCTACTATCGAAATAAAGATAGTAAACAGGTATAAATATAAACTTAAAAATAAGATACAAAAATATAGCCAAAAATGAATAAAATAAAAAAGTGCGTACGCTGCCAGAAAACCAGAAATAGCCCTCAAGAACAACAATCGATAGCCCACAGAATAAACCTATAGCGAGTGTAAGCCACAGGCCGCGCAGCAGTTCGTTGCGGTAGTAGGCACTTCTAAAGGCTGCCAGGTGGTCGCGTAGGGTCATCATACAAGAACTAGCACAAGAACGCACGCCAGTACCGACGTCTGCGAACTGTGGAAGGTATTAACGGTTTGTGGGTTTTGTGTTGAAATGATCGAACCACCCCGCAGCAATGTCTGCCTCGCTGCCGTCGGGCTGAAAGAGACGGACTGCACCGGCGGTATCGGTCACAAACCCAATGGGGTGGCAGAACGGCGAGTCTTGAAACCGGTTGAAGTCGGGCTGCGCTAGGGTGTACAGCAGCACATAGTCTTCGCCGCCGTACAAGGCCAGTGTGCTCACGGGCAGGTTCATGAGCTGGGCAATGGCGTGTGTCTCGTCGTGAATGGGGAGTTCTGCTTGAACCACCCGAAAACCAACCTGACTAGCCCGGGCCAGGTGGTGAAGCTCGCTGGCCAAGCCATCGGACACATCGATCAACGCAGTGGGCTGCACCCCGGCAGCGGCCCAGGCTGAGACTACCTCGCGGCTGGGCACCGGCCGCAGTTGACGACCTAGTGCATGCGGGTAGCCATCCAGCTGCACCTCGGCATCAGGGTTAGCTACCAGCACGTGCTGCTCGCGTTGCAGCAAGAGTAAACCAGCATAGGCAGCACCCACATCGGCACTCAGGCAGAGTACATCGCCACTCTGGGCACCCGTGCGATACACCACCGACTCACGCAGCGCCGTGCCTAACACCGTAACCGACAAAAACAGATCGCGTAGGCTACCGGTGGTATCGCCTCCCACCAGACTAAGGCCGTAGTAGTCGCAGGCAGCACGTATGCCCTGGTACAGTTCATCGAGGTGCTCGACGGTGTAGCGGCTACTCACGCTACAACTCACAGTGGCCACGGTAGGCCTGCCGTTCATGGCATAGATGTCTGACACAGCCGCCGATATGGCCTTAAAACCTATGTGGGGCATGGGCGACAGGCGCGCGTCGAAATGCACGCCTTCTACCAGCGAATCAGCGGATAGAAGAACGACCTCGGGTCCGTCGACGTCCAGTACCGCGCAATCGTCGCCTACGCCTTGCACCACGTCCTCGGCCAACGGGAAACCCTCGGTCAAGCGACGAATCAAAGCTACCTCACCCAATGCTGCCAAGTCGGTTGCCATAGGCAGCAAAACTAGGCTACAGCGTCTTGCTCAGTTCGAGCATGCGGTCGATGGGTACCCGCGCCTGCGCCAGCAGATCGGCAGGTAAGGTGACCTCAGGGGCGCGGTACTTGAGAGTCAGGTAGACCTTCTCAAGGGTGTTGAGCTTCATGTGCGGGCAGTTGTTGCAGGCGCAGGCGTGGTCGCTGGGCGCAGGAATAAGTTCTTTGCCGGGCGCCTGCTTGCGCATCTGGTGTAAAATGCCTGGCTCGGTAGCCACGATGAACTGACTGTGGGTACTTCCCACCACGTACTTGAGTAGACCCGTTGTAGAGCCAATAAAGTCGGCTTGTGCCAAGACAGGTTCTTCACACTCGGGGTGCGCAATGAGCAGTGCCGTGGGGTAGCGCCGCCGGAGGTCGGAAAGCTTCTGGGCATTAAAAATCTCATGCACCATGCAGGCGCCGTCCCAGAGCACCATATCGGGCCGGTCGGCAGCCTTGCGAACGTACGCCCCAAGGTTGCGGTCGGGCGCAAAAATGAGCGGCTGGTCTTTGGGGAACGACTTCACGATGTGAACAGCGTTTGAGCTGGTCACAATCACGTCGCTTTGTGCCTTAAGGGCTGCCGTGCAGTTGATGTACGTAACGACCTTGTGATCGGGGTAGTTGGCGGCTTTCCAGGCCCGGAAACGGTCGGGCGGTGCGCTATCGGAGAGCGAACACCCGGCGTTGAGGTCGGGCAGAAGCACCTGCTTGTGGGGGTTGAGGATCTTGGCGGTCTCGGCCATGAAATGGACCCCGGCAAAAAGTATGACTTCGGCCTGGGTAGCAGCCGCCTGTTGGCTTAGGCCCAGTGAGTCGCCGAAGTAATCGGCGATGTCTTGGATGTCGGCATCCTGGTAGTAGTGGGCCAGGATAACGGCGTTGTGCTCGCGCTTCAGCCGCTCGATCTCGGCGAACAGGTCTAGCGTAGGATCGACCGGCGCATCGACAAACCCCAGCCGCCGCGCCGAGGCCTGCACATCCAACGTTTCTATAGTCATCGTTTGATTCTAAGGTAGTTTTTCTGTGGTGGTTATTAGGGCGTGAATAGCGGCAAACAAACCCAGCGCCGCTGTTGCATACCGACTTTGGGTACCCAAGTAACGGCCCAAAACCGGGAATCCACATGAAGAGCTGCGCCTAAATTGCTGACCGCCAAGGCGCAGCTACCTACGCTATTCACAGGGTACGATAGTTTTCGGCAGGTGGGTGTGGGTAGTGATAGTACACACGCACCCTGGGCCAAAGGCACGTAACCTGTGCATAACCTGGGCTTCACCTATGCACCCGAAATCCACACCCGATGGCCACCCGGTAATCCACACGTTACGTTGGGGTAACGGTGGCTCAATCCACACCGTCTTTGGGGTAACCGTAGTGCAGTTGTGTGGCACACCCCGGCGCAAGGCTTGCCCAGGTACCTACCTCGCACCGGAGAATGACAAACGCGCAGGTGGGAAAGGCTAGGGGTGGCCCGCCTGTCAGCAGGGCTGCGAGGTCGGGCAGGCCCGGGGCGTGGCCGATGACTACTAGCGAGCCAACGGCGAGTGAGGCTTGCCGCAACTGACCGAGCAGGTCCTCGGCCGAGGCCTCGTAGATCTCGGGCACGTGGTGTACCGTAGTTGCCAGCGGGTGCACGGCCCAGAGCAGCGCCCACGTGGCCTGTGTGCGTACCGCTGGGCTTATCCACACTGTTGAGGGGCCCAGGTGCTGAACTAGCCGCTGAGCCATGCGGGGGGCATCGCGCTGGCCACGGCGGTTGAGCGGCCGCTCGAAATCGGGGCAGGTGGGATCGGCCCAACTGCTTTTGGCGTGCCGCAACAGGGCCAGGGTTTTCATGCGGGCTGGCCCAGCAGCACCGCAAACTCCGTAAACAGCGCCGCGCCTTTGTTTTCGGCATACCAAGCGTGGAGGCGCAGGTACATCTCCTCTTTGCTCTCGGTGGGGTTTTCTTTCCACCGGCTTACAATGGCCTGGGCCTCGGCCGGGCGGGCGCCCCAGGTGAAGCGCACTTCGTCTTGAGGGCCCAGGGCGATGAGTTTGGGGATGGCCCGACCGCCGCGAGTGAGGAATCGGTCCATAAGTTCGAGGTTCTCGTCGCGCAGTAAAAGCCGCAGGTCCACGCGGCTTTGGCTGGCTTCGGCCATGGCGTTCAGGTAGGGCAAGTTCTGCGCCGCATCGCCGCACCAGGCTTCGGTGAGCACGAGCCAGGTCTGGGGCGACTGCAGGGTAGCAAGTAGCTCTTTCAGCGGTTCGGGCACAACGACGCGTCCGTTTAGGCGCTTGCTGCGGGTGTGGTTCAGGCGTGTGTAGTCGGCCAGGGCTTCGTTTTGTTCAGGGCCCGTGCCCGTGGTGGCGCGGTCCTCTACGACGCGGGTAAACAGCGCCCAGTACTCGGGGTAGCTGTAGTGCGGCAGGTGCCGCCAGCTAACCGACTGGGGTGTGGATAGGGTGGGTGCCATGGACCGAAAGTTTGCCGGTAGTTTTGAGCCGTTTTCTGCGCCAGATCAATGTTACAACACGGAGTAGGGGGTACTTTGTTCGATGCCTGAGGCGCTGGGGCACGTTTTGCAGGCGCTGGGCCACGGCTCTGAGCATACGCTCTTTTTTACCACCCGGCTGTTTGTCGCGGTCTTTACGGCCCTGTTTGCGCTGCAGTGGGCGTTGAGTGGCAAACCCCGTTGGCGCGTGGCACTGCTGTCGGCCTTCAGCCTGTACTTCTACTGGAAGGCCGGCGGGTGGTTTGTTTTCGCCATTCTTGGCACCGCTACCTACGACTGGTGGCTGGGCCAGCGCATCTACGACAGCCCCACGCGCAGCAAGCGAGGCTACTACTACGCCTCGCTGGCCCTGAACCTAGGCCTTTTGGCCTGGTTTAAATACCAGTTCTTTTTTCTGGGCACCTACGATTGGCTGCTGACGGGCACCTACACACCAGCGCCCCTGGGCTGGCTACTGCCGGTGGGTATCTCGTACTACACGTTTAAGAGCCTGAGCTACATCATCGGCCTCTGGCAGGAGGAGGTAGAGGCCCCCGAGCGCAGCTACCTCAACTACCTGTGCTACGTCACGTTCTTCCCGAGCCTACTGGCCGGGCCCATCACACGGGCGGCTTCGTTTCTGGGCCAGCTGCGCCAGCCCTACCGCCTGACCCAGGCGCAGGTGGGCGCGGCGGTGTTTTTGTTCCTGACGGGCCTGGTGAAAAAGCTGGTAATCGCCGACTACCTGGCGGCCAACTTCGTGGGCCGGGTGTTCGACTACCCCGAGTCGTACACGGGCCTCGAGATCCTGCTGGCCGCCTTCAGCTACGGTTTTCAGCTCTACTACGACTTTTCGGGGTATACCGACATGGCCCTGGGTGTAGGGCTGCTGCTGGGCCTGGAGCTGGGCCGCAACTTCAACGAGCCCTTCAAGGCCCAGAACGTGACCGACTTCTGGCGCCGCTGGCACATCACTCTAAGCACCTGGTTCAACGACTACGTGTTCCTGCCGCTCAACTTCCGCTGGCGGCGGCGGGGGAAGCTCTTTACGGTGCTGGCCGTGACGCTCACGTTCGTGCTCTCGGGTCTGTGGCACGGCCCGGCGTGGACGTTCGTGCTCTGGGGCCTGAGCCACGGCCTGGCCATTGGCTGGGATACCCTGACCCAGCCCCAGCGCCGCCGCCTGGCCCAGCGTGTGCCCCCCTGGCTCTACCGAAGCGCCAGCGTACTGCTCACCTATTGCTTTTTGGCCGCCACCTACCTGCTCTTCGTGGCCGACGACCTGGGCCAGCTTCGCCTCATGCTCACGAGAATCTTTACAGCCTTCGATGGGCACCTTGTGGGCACGTGGCTGGCGGGCTACTGGCGCGTGGCGGCTATGCTGGCCGTGGCAGTTGTGGTACACTACCTGCCCACGGCCTGGAAAGCCAAGCTCAAGCACCGCTTTACCCAACTGCACTGGGCACTTCAGGCCCTGGCGGTTGCAACCATTGTGCTATGTATATATCAATTTACTTCCAGCGAAGTGCAGCCGTTTATCTACCTGCAGTTTTAGGAGGGTAGCTGAAGCTGGCGCTCGTACTCGCTGTGTAGGCCTATCCAAAACCAAAGGATCGTGTCCGCGTGAAGGATACCAAGAGCTCTATAACTATCTGTTACTCTAACACTGTACACTGGCCCTTTGGTAAGCACCAGTTTAAAATGTAAGCTGGGATGCTTCGGGTTCTCTAGCCAAAGGTGGTACTGCTTAACCGCTCGCAGTTGAACGGCACGAGGAAGGGCCTGGTAAGCCTTCCAAAACGAACGGGAGGTACGCGAGATCACCCACGTGGGAAGGAAAGCCCTTGTTCATGCTCTGCCCAGGCTTCCTCGGCCATCTTCAGGATGGCAGGTTCATAGGTCTGGTAGATACGGGACCAGTTCAGTTCGTGCTGAATCAGTTCGGCAAAAGCCTGCTGTTCTGCCTGGGGCAGCGCCCGGAGTTCATCAATTACCCGATCCAGCAGGGGCAATGTCGCTTCCATACCGGAAGAACGAAAAAGCTGGCCAAAATTGCTGCAACTCGCCGCCCAGACCTGGGAAGATTAAACCAGGAGACGCCCTCAATACTGTACTAATGCGCCCGCTTGGTGTAGTCCTGCTCGGGTAGCCCGATTTTGGCGTCGGCACTTGCACCCACCGAATCGAGGATGCGTTGCAGCCGGTCGCGGTTCTTTGGGTTGGCGACCGATGCCTGATACATCAAGGAGCCGGTTTTTAGGCTCACGTAAAAATCAAGGCTAGACTTCTTGGATTTGTAGACGACTTTAATCAAGTCAATTGGGACACGCTTAGTCTGCAAACGGCGACCGAAAAAGGTAAGACTTCTGTGCAGCACTGGGCCAGCTCGTTCAATTGTAAAGACTTCTTTCAGCCCAGTGTACAACAACCAAAACACAGGTAACGCTGATAATATCAAAACCAAGCCTAGCGTATCGGCCCACGTGAAGTTATCCTCATCAATAGCGCCAGCCACCTTAAAAAGGTAAAAGCCAATCGGCACCAACGACAAGGCTATATAGGCCAACTTGCTAGTACGGGCGAAGACGACTTCGTTGTCGTTAATAAATAACTTTTGCTGGGCCATAGGGTGAGGGGTCGGTAACTAAAACTTCCCGCGGGGCAGGCTGGCTTTGATTTCGGCGATCTTTTTGACCACTTCTTCGCGGGGCATGTGCTTGAAGCGCTCGGGTAGTAGCTCGCGGCTGGTGCATTCTAGCACAGCCACGTAGTTCATGAGCTCGACCTCTTCGGGGTAGGTGGGCGGGATGAAGTCGTCGAAGGCCTGCCGCACGTGCTCGACGCCCACCTCGGGGGCACCGGCCACGGCGGCGCGGAACTTGGCGCGCGTGAGGGCCGCCTCCATCTCGGCGCCCGAGTTGATCTTCAGCGTTTCGTAAAAATGTGCGTCGAAGCTGTCGGGGCCTAGGTTTTTAATACCCGTCTTCTTGAGCATTACCTGGAGTAGCTCTTTCTTCTCGTCGATGGTTTCGGGGTAGAACAGGGCGATGTGCTCTTCGGCACGGCCCTGGCGCTTGAGGTCGACGGGCATGAGGTCGGGCCGGGCGGTAAGCAGGAACCAGATGATCTTGCCGCGGTGCTCGGTGTTGCTCATAAAGGTGGCAATCATGCTAAAGACGCGGCTGCTCACGCCGCTGTCGCCACTGGCGCTGCGGTTGCCCAGGGCGGCATCGGCCTCGTCAATGAGCACGGCCACCGGGTTCATGGCCTTCAGGATTTTGAGCACCTTCTCGAGGTTGCTTTCTGTAACGCCCTGCCACTGGCTGCGGAAATTCTTGAGCTCGACCATGGGCACCCCGATGTCGGCGGCAAAACAGCTCACCAGAAACGTCTTGCCCGTACCCACGGGCCCGGCCACGAGGTAGCCCATGGGCATGACGTCGGGGCGGCCAGCCTTGAGGGCGGCGGCGGCCGAGAGCAGGTTCTGCTTGGCGTACTTGTGCCCGGCCACGTTTTCGAGGCTGAACTTGGTCTCGACGAAGCCCAAGAGCCCGGCGGCTTCGGCCTCGATGATGGTCTTTTTGCGCCGGGTAAGCTCCTCGAAGGTGAAGTAGAGCTTGTTCTCTGAGATTTCGGCCAAGAGGGTCTTGAGCTGTACGATGTTCAGGCCGGCGGTGTTTTGGGCCATGACCTCGGGGCTCATTTCCATGAGCGGGGGCAGGGCCGGGTTTTTGGCCAGGGTGTGCTGGATGAACACCAGCCGCTCGGGCGCCTCGGGGTAGTCGATCTCGATGGCGGCGGTGTAGGGGTTGCGCGTGAGGGCCTGGTTAAGGTCGTTCACGTTGTCGGTGACCAGCACCGTGGTCATGTCGCTGTTGAGGAACAGGCTCTCTTTGGCCCACTTGAGCAAGTAGACCAGGATGGCGCGGTCTTCGTTGTTGGCGAAGGCGGCCTGGCCCATGGGCACCACGGTATCGGCGTAGTCGATGATGAAGGCAATCTTCTTGCCGTCCATGAGCCGGATGCGGAAGTAGTTCTCGAGGATGGCAAAGGCCCGGGCGGGGTCTTTGGGCAGGCTCTGGGCGAAGGTGGTCTTGTTCAGGGCGTCGTAGGCCGAAACCGAGAGCAGGAAGTCTTTCTTCATCTCGGCGTCGCGGAAGCTGATGCCCGAGGCCCGGTCGTAGCTGATGACCAGGTCGCGGCGCTTGAAGAGCTCGTGCTTCAGGTAGTCGGGCAGCTTGTGGTACTGCCAGCCGCCCTTGGGGTCGGCGCTGCGGACAAAGTCGATGATGTTGCCGTGCAGGATGAACTGCGCAATGGTCTTGGTGAAGTACAGGCGCGCAAACTCATCGACCCACATGGGGCGGTAGGTGCCGGGGGTGTTCAGGGTATCGGTGGGCGTAGCAGTCATTGGGGGCAGGGTGTGTCTCGGCGAACGAAAGTTACAGACCGTGCAAGCACAGTCAGGGTTTCAACCTATAACCGAAACTGGGGCAACCGCCTTCTGCCCAATCACCCATGCCAACGGCAGGCTAGGCAACCAGTTTTACCACCCCTTGATAACCCAGCGGGGCACGCCGCGCGGGGCGGCGTAGTTTTACGGGGTATGCCCCGTAGCACCCCCACCGACCCCGACCAGTTTGTAGCGGGCCTCAACCCCCAGCAGCGCGCCGCCGTACTGCACGGCACGGGCCCGGCCATGATCATTGCCGGGGCGGGCTCGGGCAAAACGCGGGTGCTCACCCACCGCCTGGCCTACCTCTTGGCCACCGGCGCGGCCGATGCCTTCGAGCTGCTGGCCCTGACCTTTACCAACAAGGCCGCCCGCGAAATGCGCGCCCGCATTGAGCAGCTGGTGGGCCCCGAGAGCCGGAACATCCCCATGGGCACGTTCCACAGCCTCTTCAGCCGCATCCTGCGCATCTACGCCGAGAAGGTAGACTACACGCCCAACTTCACGATCTACGACACCGAAGACAGCCGCTCGCTCATCAAAACCATCCTCAAAGAGCTGCGCCTCGACGACAAGAAGTACAAGCCCAACCACATCCACGGCACCATCAGCAACGCCAAGAACTACCTGGTAACGCCCGCCGAGTTTGCCCAGAAATACGCCACCGACCATATGAGCGAGGTGGCCGCCAAGGTGTACCACACCTACCAGAGCCGCCTGGTGGCCGCCGATGCCATGGACTTCGACGACCTGCTGGTCAACATGGTGGCCCTCTTCCAGCGCGCGCCCGAGGTGCAGCACAAACTGGCCCACCGCTACCGCTACATCATGGTAGACGAGTACCAGGATACCAACCACGCCCAGTACATCATCACACGCAAGCTGAGCGCGGTGCACGAGAACGTGACGGTGGTCGGCGACGATGCCCAGAGCATCTACAGCTTTCGGGGTGCGAACATTGAGAACATCCTCAACTTCCAGAAAGACTACCCCGATGCGGCGGTGTACAAGCTGGAGCAGAACTACCGCAGCACGGGCATCATCGTAGACGTTGCCAACGCGGTCATTGCCCAGAACAAGCACCAGATACCCAAGGTGGTGTTTACCGAAAACCCACGGGGCGAGCTCATCCACGTGCTGGAGGCTGCCAGCGACCAGGACGAGGCCCAGCGGGTGGTAGACCGCATCCGCGAGCAGAAGTTTGGCCGCCAGCTGCTCAACAAAGAGTTCGCCATCCTGTACCGCACCAACGCCCAGAGCCGGGTACTGGAGGACCAGCTGCGCCGTGCCGGCATCGTGTACCGCATTTTTGGCGGCCTGAGCTTTTACAAGCGCAAGGAAGTGAAAGACGTGGTGGCCTACCTGCGCCTGGCCATCAACCCCCGCGACGAAGAAGCGCTGGTGCGCGTGATCAACTACCCCGCCCGGGGCATCGGCGATACGAGCATAGACCGTGTGCGGGTGGCGGCCCACGAGGGCGGCCTGGGCTTCTGGGAGGCCCTGCAACGCGCCGAAGAGCTGGGTGTGGGCCGCACGGGTGGCGTTATCAGGCAGTTTGTGCTGCTCGTGAAAAGCTTTGGCGCCGTGGCCGCCAAAGAGAACGCCTATGCTGCCGTAGAGCACATTGCCAAGCACAGCGGCATCCTAAAAGAGCTGCACCGCGACAACAGCACCGAGGGCCTGAGCCGCTGGGAGAACGTGCAGGAGCTCATCAACGCCGCACGCGAGTTTGCCGACGACAACCGGCGCGACGACCACAGCCTGGCCGCCTTCTTGGCCGAGATAGCCCTCTTTACCGACGCCGACGAGAAAAGCGCTACCGACGACTACGTGAGCCTGATGACCATCCACGCCGCGAAGGGCCTGGAGTACAAGTCGGTGTTCGTGGTGGGCCTGGAAGAGGGGCTCTTCCCCGGCCAGATGGCCATGCAAGACCGCGCCGACCTGGAAGAAGAGCGCCGCCTGTTTTACGTAGCCGTGACCCGCGCCCGCGAGGCCCTGACCCTGAGCTGGGCCAAGCAGCGCTTCCGCTACGGGCAGCTGCAGTTCGGCGAGCAGAGCCGCTTCTTAGAAGAGATAGACCCCCAGTACCTGAAGCTGCCCCCCGCCCCGCGCGTGCAGCACCTGGAGAGCCTGAAAGAGGCCCGCGCCGACCTGCGCCAGCCCCTGGCCCAGCGCACCCCCACCCCCGCCGCACCCCGCAGCCCCCAGAGCCCCTACCGCACCCAGCCCACGCCCGCACCCCGCACCAGCAGCGCCCCACTGAACCCGCTGGAGGGCGACGACCTGACCGACCTCTGCGAAGGCATGCAGGTAGAGCACTTCAAGTTTGGGCGCGGGGTGGTAACGGGCGTAGACGGCGCCGGCGAGGGCCGCCGCGCCCACATCCGCTTTGAGCACCGCGGCGACAAAACCCTGCTCCTGCGCTACGCCAAACTCAAGATTGTGGGGTAGCTGCGTAGTTTACGGGTATGGAAACGCCCACCTACACCGAGCTGGTAAACGCGCGGGCCGTGCGTGCCTGGGCCGAGGGCCGGATGATTTGGCTGGAACTGGTGGATGGCCGCCTGCTGGGCTTCCCGGCCGATGGCTACAAGCTGCTCAAGGCCGGTACCGAAGCGCAGCTCAAGCAAGTAGAAATTAGACGCTACGGCGAGACCTTGCGCTGGGAGGAGTTGGACGAAGATTTGACGGTAGCGGGGGTGTTGCGAGGGTATTTTCAATTGCCGCTTGAAGTATTGAAATGACAAAACGTTGTTCTTGCCTTTGGGTAAAGCTCAAGTGAAAAATAGTAGTGTAGCAGTATGCCTACAGTACTCAGAATTGGCCCCTATAAGTTCTTCTTCTTTTCAGCCGAAGGCCGTGAGCCACCGCACATTCATGTAGGCTATGAGAAGTACCTCTGCAAAATCTGGCTTGAAACACTTAAAATCGCCGAAGATGGCGGCCTGCCTGCGCACCGCCTGAACCAAATACTGCGTTACACCAAAGACAATCAACAGATGCTCCTAGATGCTTACCGCACCTACCATTCAAACTGAGACCCACGTCTACGGCAGGCCTCGGGCCGAGAAAGTATGGGTGGAGGGTCGCCAGGTGCTCTTGCTGCTGCCCGATGGCCGTACGGTAGGCTTCCCTGCCGACCGGTACCCGCTACTGCGAGCTGCCACCGACGCCCAGCTGGCCGAGGTGGCCTTCAGCTACGAGCAGACCGCCCTGCGGTGGGAGGCCCTCGATGAAGACATCCTCATTGCTCACGTGCTGGAGGGCCGCTTCCCGAAGCCGTAGTACTGCCGCGTTGTAGTTTGGCGCCATGAAACGCGTCCTTAAGCGCCTGCTGGTCATCCTTGGTGCCGTACTTGGTGTGGTGGTGGCCTTTTTGGTGGGGGTGTACTTCCTGGCCAAGCCGGCCCCCGAGCAGCTGCTGGTCTGGGAGACCGGCCGCGCCCCCAGCCCGCTGTACAACCCCGCCGACTTCGGGCCCCTCCAGCTCGATAGCCTGCGCCGCCTCTACGGCAAAAACAAGGTGCTGCCCCCGCAGTACGAGCTGCAGTGCCTGTTGGCGATTGCCCACTACCCCAGCCTGCAGAACGCCAACGTCAGCTTCGTGCTGGGCCCGGCCATCTACCCCCTGGCCAGCCGCCCCGAGCCGCTCACGCTGCTGGGCGGGTGCAGTGGCCGGCGCTACAATGTGTTTTTGAGCACCGACACGGGCAACGACTTCCTGAACCAGATCAACGTCGACAAGCTGCCCTTCAACGCGTGCGTGGCCATTATTGCCCACGAGCTGGGCCACGCGGCGTACTACCAGAAGCGCAGTGGCATTGAGATGCTGGCCTTCCCGCTGCACTTTTTTACGAGCCTCGACTACCGGGCGGCCCACGAGAGTACCACCGACAAGCGGGTGTTGTACCAGGGGCTGGGCCTGCACATGCTCGAGTACACGCAGTACACGCGCCGGGTGCTTTCGGCCGATGGGCCCATCGCGCCCCCGCCGGGCTTTGCTGATCAGATGGGCTGGGTAGAAAAGCTGTACCTGGACGAGGCCGAGGTGCGCGCCGAGCTGGCCACGCTGCCTGCGTACGCCGAGCTGATGGGCCCCACCGCTCCGCCCGCTACCACCGGCCCGGCGCAGTAGTTACCTTTTGGGCCCCGAACCCCACAGCCCATGAACCTGGCCCTAGACCACCGGCTGGTGCACGTGAAGGTGTACACCAACCGCGCCGAACTGACCCTCGAAGCCAAGACCCACCTCGAAGCCGGGCTGCACACGCTGCACCTGGAGGGCCTCTCGCCCTACCTCGACACCCAGAGCTTTCGCCTGAAGGCCTGGGGGACGGGCATGGTGCTGGGCGTGCAGCACAAGAAGGTGTTCCGCGAGCCCGACCACCCCTACCTGCCCGACATCGCCCAGCTGCAGCAGCGGGCCCAAGAGCTACAGAACCAACTGGATGTGCTGGCCGACGAAAGCGCCATTCTCGACGAAGAGCGCCGCGCCGTGGGGGCCAACCTCACGCTGCACCCCAACGAAAAGGGTGGCCACGCCGCCGAGCTCAAGGCACTGACCGACTTTGTACGCGCCCGGCTGTCTGACATCGCCGAGCGGCAACGCGCCGCACAGCGCCAGCGCACCGAGCTAAGCCGCCAGCTCAAGCAGGTGCAGCAGGAGCTTGAGCAGCAGGCCCACCCTACGACGCACGAGCTCGACGCCTGCGTGGTGCGCTTCGAGGCCACCGAGGCCGGCGAGTTTGCCTTCCAACTGCGCTACGTGGCCACCCACGCCCAGTGGAGCCCCCGCTACGACCTGCGCGTGCACGGCACCGACCAGCCCGCCGAACTGGTCTTCTACGCCCAGGTGCACAACCAGACCGAGGTAGACTGGCACCAGGTGCCCATCAGCCTGAGCACGGCCCAGCCCACGCGCAACCAGAGCCTGCCCCAAAAGCCCGTCTGGCGCATCGACAAATACGAGCCCATTGACTACGAAATGAACCTGGGGGGCGCGGTCATGGCCTCGATGGCCGCCCCAGCCGCCGAGATGGCTGCCGTGCCCCAAAAGAAGCGCGCCGCCACCACCGAAGACGTTGTCGCCGTGACCGAGGCCACCCTGGCCGTCGAGTACCGGGTAGAGGTGCCCCACGACATCGCCAGCGGCGGCAAACCCACCACCCTGCAGGTGCGCACCCTGCCCCTGCCGCTGGTGTACGAGCACTACGCCCTTCCGCGCTTCGGCACCGAGGTGTACCTGCAGGGCACGTTGCAGGGTTGGGGCGAGCTCAACCTGCTGCCGGGCCTGGCCAACGTGTTTTTTGAAGGCGACTTTGTGGGCGAAACCCGCCTACAGCCCCAGGCCCACGAAACGGGCCTGCGCATCGGGCTGGGCACCGACCCCAAGGTGCTGCTGGGCTACGAAGAGCTGCGCGACACCGAGGGCAAGTCGCTCTTTGGGGGCACGCTCAAGCGCAAGCTGGGCTTCGAAATCACGCTGCAGAACACCAAGAAGACGCCCATCCAGCTCAAGGTAGAAGACATCCTGCCCGTCTCGCGCCACAGCGAGGTGAAGGTAGAGCTGGCCGAGGGCCACGGGGCGGTGCTCGATGCCGCGCGGGGCCACCTCACGTGGCAGTTTGCCCTGGAGGGCGGCAAGAGCCGCACGCTCACCTACAGCTTTGAGGTGCGGCACCCCAAGGGCACAGAGGTGGACTGGGGCCAGTTCCCGCAATACGGTTAGCGTACCACACTGCCCGGCGGCAGGGTGTCGGTGCTGGTGTGCAGGCGGCTTAGGGCCCCATCGGGGGCCTCGGCCAACAGGATCATGCCCTGGCTTTCGATGCCGCGGAGCTTGCGTGGGGCCAGGTTGGCCACCACGACTACCTGCTGGCCCACGAGCTGGTCAGGTCGGTAGTGTTCGGCGATGCCCGAGACGATGGTGCGCACCTCGTGGCCCAGATCTACGGTGAGCTTGAGCAGCTTGTCGGTTTTGGGCACGGGCACGGCGCTAACGACGGTGCCTAGCCGCAGGTCGAGCTTTTCGAAGTCGCTGAACTCGACCACGGGCTTGAAGGGTGCCAGCGCGCCGGGTGCTTCGGGCGCAGGGGCATCGGCGGTGGGTGTGGCCTGCACTGCGGTCTGGGCCTTGCTGGCGGCCAGTTTGGCCAGTTGGCGTTCGATGTCGGCGTCTTCGATCCGCTTGAAGAGGTGGAAGGGCTCGCCTACCTGATGGCCTGGGGCAAGCAAAGGCCGCAGGGCCGGTACATCTGCTAGCCGTATACCCTCAAGGTTCAACGCACGCTTAAGCCGCTCGCTGGTGGCGGGCAAGAAAGGTTCGACCAAAACGGCGTACAGGGCCGCCAACTGGAGGCACTGGTAGAGAACTGTGCGGTATTCGGCCGAGTTGGTGTCCAGCTTCCAGGGCTCGGTGGCGCTGAGCAGTTGATTGCCCTCGCGCACGAAGGCAAAGTAGGCCTCTTGGGCCTCTTTGAATCTGAAGTCGTCTAGTGCGGCGTATACTGCACCGAAACCCGAGGTCGGCAGGGCGGGATCAATGTCGCTGGGTACCTGACTGTGCAGGCCTTTGCTAGCCAGCACTAGCACGCGGTTGATGAAGTTGCCCAGGACGCCCACCAGGTCGTCGTTCACCCGTTTCTGAAAATCCTTCCAACTGAAGTCGGAGTCTTTCTGCTCGGGGGCAATGGCCGTGAGGTAGTACCGCAGCATGTCGGCGTGCAGCGGGTAGTGGGCGAAGTCTTCCAGGTATTCGTGGGCCCACACGGCCCAGTTGCGGCTGGTGCTGATTTTGTCGCCCTCCAGGTTCATGAACTCGTTGGCCGCCACGGTAGTGGGCACCACGTAGCCCCCGTGCGCGTGGAGCATGGCCGGGAAGATGAGCCCATGAAAAACGATGTTGTCTTTGCCGATGAAGTGGACCAGGCGCTGGTCGGTCGCCGGGCTGGCATCGGTAGGCTCAGGGGTGACAGGGTGCGGGCTTAGGCTGCCCCAGTCGGCTTCGCTGAGGGGGATGCGGGGTGTAAGCGTACCGCCGTAGTCGATGTCGCGGGGCAGGCGCGTACGCGGGCCGGGGTGGCCCATGAGGTTGCCCCAGCCGCCGGCCTCGAGCGGGATGCGGGGCGTGAGGGTGCTCTCGTCGGCGCCCGGGGATGGGCCGAGGCGCGCGCTAACACTGGCCGGGCCGGTGGCGCCGCCGGTGAGCCACCATTGGCGCCAGGCGTCGGGCGTGCCCCGTTGGCGGGCCCACTCTTGGGTGGCGCTGATGTAGCCCAGGGGGGCATCGAACCACACGTACAGCACTTTGCCCTCATGGCCCGGGATGGTGGCGGGCACGGGCACGCCCCAGTCGAGGTCGCGTGTCATGGCCCGGGGCTTGAGGCCTGCCTGCAGCCACGAGCGGCATTGGCCCACGACGTTGGCCTTCCAGGTGCTGGCATGGCCCTCGATGTACTGCTCGAGCCAGGGTTGGAAGCTATCGAGCGGCAGGTACCAGTGGGTGGTGGGCCGCTTGACGGGCGTAGCGCCCGAGAGCGTGCTGCGGGGCCCGATGAGCTCGTCGGGGCTCAGGGTGCTGCCACAACGCTCGCACTGGTCGCCGTAGGCATTGGGGTTGGCGCACACCGGGCAGGTACCCACGATGTAGCGGTCGGCGAGGAACTGCTGGGCCTCGGGGTCGTAGAACTGGTCCACCTGCCGGGTGACAAACCGGTACTTGTCGGCCACCTGGTCTACAAACCGGCTAAAAAAACCCTGGCTGACGGCGGTGTGCAGGTGGTAGCGCAGGTGGGGCAACTCGGCTTCGCCGACGGGTCCCTCGCCGAGCGGGGCGGGGCCTGCGGCGCCGTGGGTCTGCGAAAAGACATCGAACGAGATGCCCAGGCCCACAAACGTGGCTTTGATCTGGGGGTAGTACTGGTCTAGAACCTGCTGGGGCGTTTTGCCTTCGGCGCGGGCCTTGAGCGTGATGGCGACGCCGTGCTCGTCGGTGCCGCTGACGAAGAGCACGCTGTCTGCCCCGTAGCGGCTGCGCAGGTAGCGCACGTAGATATCGGCTGGCAGGTAGCAGCCCGCCAGGTGACCAATGTGCACCGGCCCATTGGCGTAAATAAGGGCAGCCGTAACGAGGGTGCGGTTGGGGGGGCCAGAAGCGGGCATGGGTACAAAGTAAGGCGACAGGCAGACCCAGAGTAGGCTATACCACGTACGTAACTTTTTCGTTATACCTACCGCACACAAACTGCACACAACCTATGCACACCCGCCTACTGGGTGCTGCGGCGCTGGCGCTGGCCCTATGGGGCAGCCCGGCCCACGCCCAAGAAACCCGCGACATTGCCCCCGATGCCCTGCCCGCAGCGGTCGTAGGGGCAGTCAATACCTACCTGATGGCCCTGCAACTGCCCGACGTGAACGCAGCAGCAGCCAAGGCCCTGCCCGTGCTCGGCGGTAGCCTGCTCGAGAGCACCGGGGCCAAACTGCGCACCCCCGTCGAGCGGTTTGGCTTGCCCAAAGACCACGCCCACGTGGCCGAGTACCATGTGCCCGCACGCATCACCCATGCGCAGGTAAACGGCACCCAGGCCGACGGCGACGGCGCGGCCCGTGTAGAGGGCACCTGGTACAAACTCTGGATTGGCCGCAAAGACGGGAACACCGAGCTGGCCGCCCCCATCACCGTCATCCTCCAGGCCGATGGCTCGGCCAAGCTGGTCACGGCGGTAGGTACGTTGTAGCGGCCCGGCCGCGCGGGGGTCGTAGCTTCGCTGCCCATGCACAGCTGGGTGGTTCTTGGGGTGTTGGTGGGGTATTTGGCGCTGCTCCTGGCCGTGGCGTGGCGCACACGGGCCCAGGGCGCGGGGCAGTTTTACCTTGCCGGCCGCGCGGCACCCTGGTATGTGGTGGCCTTTGGCATGATTGGCACCTCGCTTTCGGGCGTGACGTTCCTCTCGGTGCCCGGCGCGGTGCGTACCACGGGCATGAGCTACCTGCAGGTGGTGGTGGGCTATTTTCTGGGCTACATCGCCATCGCCTACATCCTCCTGCCGCTCTACTACCGGCTGCGGCTGACGAGCATTTACGGCTACCTGGGCCAGCGCTTTGGGCCCCAGGCCTACACCACGGGGGCGGTGGTCTTCCTCATCTCGCGGGGCCTGGGCTCGGCGGCGCGGCTCTACCTGGTGGCGGTGGTCTTCCAGTACCTGGTGTTCGATGGCTGGGGGGTGCCGTTCTGGGTGGGCGCTGCGCTCACGGTGGGCTTTATCCTGCTCTACACCTTCCGGGGGGGGCTGGGCACGGTGCTCTGGACCGATACCCTGCAGACGACCGCCTTTCTGGGGGCCGTGGGCGTGACGCTCTGGCTCGTGGGCCGCGAGCTCAGTGGCGGGCTGCTACAGGCCATCGGCCAGAGCCCCTACGCCTACCTGGTGGTGCCCGACCCCAGCCACCCCCACTTTGTCCTCAAAGACCTGGTGGCCGGCGCCCTGATTTGCCTCACGATGACGGGGCTCGACCAAGACCAGATGCAGAAGAACCTCAGCATCCGCACCCTGCCCCTGGCCCAGCGCAGTATGCTCACGTATGGCGGGGCCCTGGTGGTGGTCAACCTCTTGTTTGTCGGGCTGGGGGTCGTGCTCTACGCCTACGCCGACCAGACCGGGGTTGCCCTACCCGCGCGCACCGACCAAGTGTATGCCGCACTGGCTTTTGGGCCTCTGGGCCCGTTGGCGGCGGCGCTGTTTCTGGTGGGCCTTACGGCGGCGGCGTACTCGAGCGCCGATGGTTCACTGACGGCCCTGACCACCAGCACGTGCGTAGACCTGTTGCGCGTTTCGCCCGACGACGAGTCTTCGGCGGCACGGCGGACACGCCAGCGAACGCACCTGGCCATGGCCCTGGCCACGCTGCTGGTTGTCGTGGGCTTCCGGGCCGCCGAGGGGCTGGGTACGGGCAAGCTGTCGGTCATCCAGCTGGTACTCGACCTGGCCACCTACACCTACGGGCCGCTTTTGGGCCTCTACGCCGTGGGCCTCTTTACCCGCTGGCAACCCACCGACCGCTGGCTGCCCGTGGTGTGCGCCCTGGCCCCGGCGCTCACATGGCTGGTGGGCCGCTACGACGGCCAACTGCTCGGCGGCTACCAGTTTGGCTTCGAGCTCCTGCTGGTCAATGGCTTGTTTACGGCCCTGGGGTGTTGGGCCCTCTCGCGCCGCCGGGTGTAACTTGTACCCATGCGATGCTACACGAGGCTGCTATGGGTTCTGGTCGTGTGGGTGCCTGCGTCTGGTTTGGCACAGCGTATGGTGCCCGATACGGTGCTGTACACCCCCGTGGTGTTGGCCCAGCAGGTAGCCCAGGCCCAGGCCCAGATCGATAGTCTTGCACGTGCGGGGACCGAACGGTCGAAGCAGGAAGTGTGGCAGCGCATCCGGTTTGAGGCGTTGTACCAGGGGGGTGCCGAGTTTTTCGACCCCACCACCCAGGCCATGCTCGAGTTCGTGACCAGCTCGCGCACCGGCAGCCCCGAAGGGATGCGGCTTTACCGGGCGCCGCACCGCTTTCGGGTGGGCGAGGGCACCTACAACTTTCTGGTACGCACCACCGAGCAGGGCCAACTCAGGCGCACCACCCGCCAAAACCCCCGCACGATCATCTACGGCATTTTCGTGGGCCACGCCGACCCTTACGGCGTACTTCAATGGTCGGTACTCGTCGAATACACTAACCCCTTCGCGCCGCCCAGATAAGCCCGACACCCAGCACGGCGCACCCCAGTGCGAGCAGCCCCGCCCCGGCGTAGATGAGCCCCAGCAGCGGGCCTGGGGCCGTGGGTGTGCTCAGTACGCTTAAAAAAAACCCTGCCGGGATGCACAGCCCTGCCAGCGGAAACGCCACCCGCGCCACCCACACCCAGCGCTGGTGAAGGCACGTGTGGTCGCAGAGCAGTTGCGCGACTAGCCCCAGCAGCGTGAGTACACCCGCGTGGGCATGCCCTGCGCGGAAAAACGACCGCTGAAGCTCAGAAAGCGACGCCTGTAGCCCCGCCTGGGTGGCAACCTGTAGCAGGAAGTAACCCCCAAAGGCCACGGTGGGCAAACTCAGGAGCGTGATGCCGCAAAACAGCCGGGTAATGCGCGATGGGGCCATACCCTAAACATACGACTGCCTGCCGTCTGGGGTTTCCCCCGTTGGGCAGGCAGTTTCAACCACAGGCTTCACACAGACAGCTTCGCAGGCGGGCGCTAGTCGAAGACGATTTCTTCGATGTCGTTCCAGCGCACGTACTGGGGCTGGGTATCGGTTGAGTTTTTGAAAATGAGCACCCCGTCGTGGTCTGCGCTTACGTCTTGGGTGCCCTCCAGAAAGAGGCTTGTACCACTTTTCAGGATGACGGTGGCTCCGTACGAGCCCTTGGGCAGGATACGCTTGATGAGGAAGAGCGGCAGCTCGAAGTCGAGCCCTTTCTCTTTGCCCTGGATGAGCTCGTAACCGGCTTCTTCGTCCAGGTCGTACACCAGGCGGCCGGTGTAGGTAGTGCCGCCAAGGGTTTTGACTGTGCCGGTGAGCGCGCCCACCGATTTGTAGTCGGCAAACGTGGGGCGGTTGGGGGCGGCACTGGCAAAGGTGACGGTGCGGAACTCGCGCCAGGGGATATCTACCCCGCCGTTCTCGGGGCTGTACACGATGATGCCCCGGTTGTCGCTGTTTACGTCGTTGCTGCCGGTCAGGCGCAGTTCGCGCCCGCTTTTCAGGACTACGTTTACCCCCAGCCCATCGCGGGCGATGGTTTTGATGTTGCCGAAGTCGATGGCCACGTCGCCGTCGCGGGTGTCGCCATCGAGTTTATCGGTGTCGAGGCGCTCGTCGTGGTCCCACTGGATGAACCCCGTAAACGAGCCGGCATAGGTTTCGACGGTACCGTAGAGTACGTTGCCGAAGCGCTTTTCGGTGCGGGCGGGGCTGTCGGCGAACTCGACGCTCCGGACGCGGGTCCATTCCAGCGACAGGGTACCAATTTCGGGGTCGACCACCTGCAGCGTGGCACCCAGGTCGTTGCTGCCCCCATCGAAGGTGTACCGCTTACCGTCGCGCAGGGTCACTTCGGCCTCTTCGCGGCCCATGACAACCACTTTCGAGATGGCGCCAAAGGGCACGGCAAACAGGTGGGTGACCGCGTAGCCAGAGCCGTAGGCGTACACGCGTTTGCCGCCCCAATTCCAATTCCAGCTCCAGTTGTCCTCGCCACGCTGGGGCGGTGTGGGCGGTGTGGGTGGCGTGGGCGGGGTACCGGGGGCCGGTGGTGCAGTATTCGTGCTGCCGCGCTCGGTGAGGTAGCGGCTGTAGGGGTTCTCGTCTTTGTTGGCATTGAAGAGATCGAACCAACTGGCCTCTTCCTTGCCCCAGCGAATGGGCCCGGTGTAGCGGGTACCCTCTACGGTGGTTACGGTGCCATAGAGTTGGGTGGCATCGGTTTGGGCGGCTGCGGGCACCAGCAGGCTGGCAAGCGAAAGGCAGCTAATCAGACGGGTCAGCTTCATAGTTTGGGTTGGTTGCTGGGGTAATGAGCGGGGCCTGTAGCCCGGGGTTGCACGGCGGGCCAAGATTTTGCCGGGCCCCGGGTGGTGGTGCCAACGCAGACACGTTACTTCGGGGTACCACATCAACCTCTTGTGTTACTATGCCTTTGCTACGCCGCCTTGTGTTGCTCCTGGCCCTGGGTGGGGCCCCTGTCGTGCTCCTGGCCCAGTCGCCCGATACCGTAAAAGTGGGCCTATGGCTCAAGTCGTTGTACGACATGGACCTATCGGGTGGGGCCTATAACACCAATTTCTGGCTCTGGTTTGTGTACCGAAGCGATTCGATCGCCCCGGCCGAGAGCGCCGAGGTGACCAACGCCAAGGCCTTTGAGTTCGCCCAGGCATCGGTCGAGAAAAAAGGTGGTCTCAACTGGGCCAGCCAGGAAGTGCGTGCCGAGATGAAGCAGATCTGGGACGTGAACTACTTCCCCTTCGACCGCCAGGTGCTTACCATCGAAGTGGAAGATGCCCAGAACGACCTGGAAAGCGTGGTCTACCTGGCCGACACCGCCAACAGCACCTACAGCAAGGAAATCGAACTCGATGGCTGGAAGATCGAGAGCTTCGAGGTATCGACGACGCAGCACCACTACGCCACCAACTTTGGCGACCCCACCCTGGCCGAGGGCGGCAGCGACTACCCCCAGCTCACGGCCCAGCTCACCATCCGCCGCAACGGCTGGGGCCTTTTCTTTAAACTGTTTACGGGGGTCTACGTGGCGTTTTTCATTAGCTGGCTGGCCTTTTTTGTGCCGCCGACTGAAGTCGACCCGCGCTTTGGCCTCTCGGTGGGGGGCCTCTTTGGGGCGGTGGGGAACAAGTACCTGGTCGACTCGATCTTGCCCGACATCATCTCGACCTCACTCTCCGACCGCATCCACGGCCTGACGTTTGCCATGCTGCTGAGTAACGTGGTGGTCAGCGTCATTTCGCTCTACTACGCCAAGCAGGAGCGCACCGCCACCTACAAGCGCATAGACCGCACGGCGGCGGCGGTGCTGGTGGTCATCTTCCTCATCATCAACGTCATCTTTATTGCCCAGGCGGCGCGCTAGCATGAACCGCCGCGAGTTTTTGCGCCGGGCCGTGGCAGGTGCCGTGGCCACCCAGGTGCCCTTGGGTACGCTCGCGGCACCTACGGCCCCACAGGGCGCCGATGTGGGCCGGGCCACGCGGGTCGTGGTGCTAGGGGCGGGCCTGGCGGGCCTGTTTGCCGCCTACCGCCTGACGCAGGCGGGTATACCTGTTACGGTGCTCGAAGCCCGCAGCCGGCCCGGCGGGCGTGTCTTCAGCCACAGCCTGGGCACCGATGAGCCCCTGACGGTAGAGCTGGGCGCCGAATGGATTGGCGCCTCGCACACGCTGCTACGCACCACCTGCGCCGCGCTGGGCCTGGCGCTGCAACCCCACACCTTCAAGAGCCACGTGCTGGTGGGCGGCACCTACACGCGGGCCGAAAACTGGCCCGCCGAGCCCGCGTGGCAAGCCAAGTTGAGCGGCATTTTTGGGGCGCTGGAGCGCTACAGCCCCGCCCAGCTCAAGGCGCTTGATGGGCAAGACTGGTGGCGCTTCCTGGTGCAGCAGGGCATCTCAGAGCCCGAGCTAGAGCTACGCGAGCTGGCCGATAGCACCGATTTTGGCGAGACCATCCGCCAGGTATCGGCACTCTCGGCCCTGTGGGAATACGCCAGTAGCTCGCCGAACAACGAAATGGACTTCAAGGTAGTGGGCGGCAACAGCCGCCTGGTCGAGGCCCTGGTCCAGGCCATTGGGCCCGCCAACGTGCACCTGAGCACCCCCGCCGTGGCCATCGACCAAACCGGCGGCCAGGTGACGGTGCACACCGCTGGCGGCGAGGTGCACCGGGCCAGCCACGTGGTCTGCGCCCTGCCCACGGCAGCCCTGCTATCGCTCAGGTGGCAGCCGGTACTACAAGAGGCGCACCAGCGGGCCCTTACGGCCTTGCAGTACTGCCGCATCAGCAAGACGCAGTTGGTATTCGGCGAGCGGTTTTGGCAGGAGGCCGACTACGCCCTGCTCACCGACACCCTGGGGCACTTTTACTTCCACACCACCCAGGGGCAGCCCGGCGCGGCAGGGGTGCTCACCAGCTACGCCGTGGGCGACCGCGCATACCTCCTGAGCAAGCTCGGCACCGACGAGCGGGGCCGCCAACTGGCCCAGGCGCTGGCCCCGGCCTGGCCCCAGGCCCCTGCGCGCCTGCTGCACAACGTGGCCTACCACTGGGGCAGCGACCCCTACGTGCGTGGGGCCTATGCCATCTACGATACCGGGCAGTGGTACAGCGTGCTACCGGCCTTGCAGCAGCCCCATGGGCGGGTGCGCTTTGCGGGCGAGCACCTGAGCGAAGATTGGCAGGGCTTTATGGAAGGGGCCGCCCTGACGGGTACGGTGGCGGCAGAAGCTTTAATCTAGCGGCGCGCATTTCCCTAACCTGTTGGACATACATAGGTTAGGGCTTCTGCCTAACTTCCCGACACAAACGATACGTCTTACCGTCCTCCCCCCCACTATGGAACCCATCGCGCTTGGGGCGTTTGCAGCCGCTGCACTTTTCTTGGTACTCTGGCTGGTAGCGCAGCGCCAAAGCCGGGGGTACCAGACCCAGGTGCGCACCCTCACGCAGCGGCTTAAGTCGCTGCAGCCCAAATCTTCGGAGGCGAGCGAGACGAGCAAGCTGGCAGCCCTACAGGCGCAGTTCAACACCCAGGCCCTCGAACTCAAGACGACCGCTGCCGAGCTGGAAGCGCTGCGCAAGCGTAGCGGTGATACGACCGAGCTAAAAGCCGCCCTCGAGCAGCAGAAGCAGGTCATAGACATGCTACAGGGCCAGATAAAAGCACTTGAGACGAAGTTGGCGGCTGCCGAAGCGGCCCCCGCTGCCCCGGTGGGCGAAACACCCGAGACAGTGCAGCTGCGGTTAGAGCTCCAGCAGCTGCGCAAGGCCAATGCCCAACTGCAGGCCGAAGCTGAGAAGGCCGCTGCCGCCCCCAGCCAACCTGCGGGCGAAACACCCGAGACGCTACAGCTGCGCATGGAGCTTCAGCAGCTGCGCCAGGCCAATACCCAACTGCAGGCCGAGGTAGAGAAGGCCGCCGCAGCCCCCAGCCAACCCGCGGGCGAGACGGCCGAAACACTTCAGCTGCGCATGGAGCTTCAGCAGCTTCGCCAGGCTAATGCCCAACTGCAGGCCGATCTGGAGCGGGCCGTGCTCCCCCCCCAGCCCAGCGCGCCTGCACCGGCCCCTAGCGAGGCCCTGCAGGCGGAAGTAGAACGACTGAAAGCCGAGTTGGCCCAGGCCCACACAGCCCCCGCGGCAAAGGTCTATGCCGAGAACGAGCTGCACAGCACCAACGAAGAGGGTGTCTCAGAAGCCACCCACGAAATCTTGATCCAGCAGGGCAAAATGGCCACGCTGGGCACCCTGGTGGCCGGGGTGGCCCACGAGCTCAACACCCCCCTGGGGGCCATTACGGCCGCGGGCGAGAGCATGGTCAAGATTGTGCCCTTCCTCATCAACGAGTACCCCGAGCTGTTCAACAGCCTGGGCCCTGAAGAGAAGGCCAGTTACCTGAGTCTGGTCGAGCAGTCGTCGGGCTCGCCGCGGGCCTTCAGCAGCCGCGAGGAGCGCCAGTTCAAGAAGGAGATTGGCGAGAAGCTCATGGCCATGGGCGTACCCGACCCCGATGGCGTGGCCAAAACGCTGGTCAAAGGTGGCCTCATCGAAGGCTACGAGGCGTATGTACCGCTCTTGAAACACCCCCAACGCGACCAGATTTTCGAGATGGTCTCTACGGCTGTCAAGCTACGCCAAGGCATCGACAACATCCAGCTCGCGGCCAAGAAGATGGACCGCATGGTGAAGGGCCTGCGCAACTACAGCCACAGCGCGGGCGACAAAACCGAGCCCGTCAACCTGCGCGAAAGCCTCGAAACTGTGCTTACGCTCTACCACAACAAGCTCAAGTACGGCGTAGAGGTGACCAAAGAGTACGAAGAGGGCCTGAGCCCCGTGCTGGGCGTGGCCGATGAGCTGGTGCAGGTGTGGACCAACCTGGTGAACAACGCTGCCCAGGCCATGAACGCCGAGGGTAAAATGCACATCCACCTCTGGCGGCTGGCCCCGGGCCGGGTCGCGGTTTCGGTCACCGATTCGGGTGTGGGCATCCCCGCCGAGCACCTCGAGAAGATCTTCGAGCCCTTCTTCACGACCAAGAAAAAGGGCGAGGGCACGGGCCTGGGCCTCGACATTGTGCGCAAGATTGTCGAGAAGCACGGCGGCAGCATCCGTGTCGAGTCGCAGCCCGGCAACACCACCTTCACCGTAGAGCTGCCCGAGTACACGGGCGAGCTCAAGGCCAGTAGCCCCATGGAGGGTGGCATCGTGGGCACCATTACGGCGCACTAACCACCAGCCGCGCCCTGTCTGGCACACGTCAGCCCCTGGCACGTGCGTTGCAGTAAGGAGATACAGTCTGTCACCGACCCGCACCGCTATGGCCGAACGCCTCTCGCCCAACTGGTTCGCCGAAGGCACCATTGACCTGGAGTACAAGCGCTACGTGCTGCTGGCCTACCTGAAACAGGTAGACGACGCCTACCGGGCCCTCAAGCTCTACCCTCACCTCTCAGAGGTGATTGGCCACCACCGTACCCTGCTGGGCTTTGCCGCCCAGAAAGAACAGCTGGCCCACAAGCTGGCCCGCCACCTGGTAGGCATAGACCTACAAAACCTGGCCCTTCTCTACGCCCGCGCCGAAGACGACCCCGCTATCCTGCAGGAGCTCGACGCCGTGGTGGCCTACGCCCTGCCTATGCTGGAGGCGTACCTGCTCAAGGGGCGCGAGATCTACGACTACGTCGAGCAAAACCTGCAGCTCTACCCCATTGGGGTGGTGCCGCTCTACACCCAAGAGGGCTACCTGCTCATCCGCATTGGCAACAACCGCACGGTTTCGGCCTACCGCTTCCGGGTAAGCAGTTTTTACGGCGGCGAGGAGAAGCGCAAGGGCATTGCCGTGCACTACGTAACCAACTACAGCGCTACGCTAACCCAAGGCTACGAACAGATGAAGCGGGCCCTCATTGCCACCGAGCCCGAGCTACCCAACCCGGCCACGTACGCGCTGGAGAGCGAGCTGGCCTTCCCGCGACAAGAAACCCTGCTGCCCATCGCCAAACGGCGGCTCTTGCAGGAAGTGGAGGTGTAGGGGCGGCCGACGCGCGCCAGCCAGCATGACGTATTGCTCTGAGAGCGCTAGCCCATTACGCTACAGAGAAAAGAACAGAACTACCAAGAGGGCACTTAGCCAGACGAAGTGAAAGTGCATATCCCGCTCTTTCGTTTTCCGCAGAACTAAAAAATACCGGCAGAGACTAACGAACAAGCAGATCAAAGCGCACAACCATAGGTAGCTAAGTCCCGGGTAGGCCGCGGAATAAGCTACAACTATTCTACCCAGGCTAAGGGATTCTTTGACCCCAGATAGCTTAAACCGTAGCCATACGCCCATGAAGTACAGGTAGGGGGCTACTCCAGTAAGAAAAGCGACAAGGGAAAAGCCCTCGGCACGCCGCAAAAAGCGAATAATCGGCACTAGTAACCTGGAGTTTAGCGGGTCAAGCCATAGATTAGATGAGCAAGTATCAATAGATAAATTGGCACAACATAAATAGCCACAATAATAATGGCATTGGCTTTGATGAAAAAAGCATGAATTTGCCTGTCCCCGTGACGTCGAAGCGATCGCCGGTATCGTATAGCGCCTGTAGCAGTTAATATGACTGCACCAACATAGACTAAAGAGCCAACAACAGCACCCGTTTCGCCAAATATGCATTCAAAAAATGAGGCAAATGATTCACGGGTCGCTTCTAATAGGATCAAAATGCGAAGAATAAATATAGCTAACAGTAACCAAAACGCTATAAGCGAAAAACGCTCAGCTCTCCGGAAGAAATCAACTATCCGCCTCACCTTGCCGCGCTAGTCGGTGTCCACAAAAATGTCTTGGGGGCGCAGGTTGTTGGCGTAGGCGATCTCGGCGTCGGGGGCCAGGTTCAGGGCCTTGCGTACCAGGTAGTGCTGCTGGCGCGTGTGCTGGCTGATAGAGCCTGTGGCCGGGCTGGCGCTCTCTTTGCGGGCCACTACCTGCAGGTGCGGCACCAGGGGCAGCATCTTGCGGGCAATGAGCGGCCAGGGGCCCATGTTTTCGGGCTCTTCCTGGCACCAGACCACCTCTTTGGCCTTTTTGTACTTGGCCAGGAGGTCTAGGATGGCCTGGGTGGGCAGGGGGTAGAGCTGCTCGAGGCGCACGAGGGCCACGTTGGCGGCCGCATGGTGCAACTGGTTGGCCTTGAGGTCGTAGTAGATCTTACCCGAGCACAGCACAATGCGCGTCACCTGCTTGGGGTCGGCGGTTTTGCTGTCAATGAGCGGCCTAAAGCGGTTTTTGGTAAACTCATCGGCCTTCGATACCGCTGCCGGCAAACGCAGCAGGCTCTTGGGCGTAAAGACCACCAGCGGGCGCCGGTAGGGCGTGAGCAGTTGCCGACGGAGGGCGTGGAAGAAGTTGGCCGGGTTGGTGATGTTGCACACGAACATGTTGTTCTCGGCGCAGAGCGTCAAGAACCGCTCCATGCGCGCCGAGCTGTGCTCGGGGCCCTGGCCCTCGTAGCCATGGGGCAACAGCAGCACCAGGCCGTTCATGCGCTGCCATTTGGTTTTGCAGGCCGAAAGGAACTGGTCGATGATGATCTGCGCGCCGTTGACGAAGTCGCCGAACTGGGCCTCCCAGAGCGTGAGGGTTTTGGGGGCGGCGCTGGCGTAGCCGTACTCAAAGCCCATGACGGCGAACTCGGAGAGCAGCGAGTTGTGAATCATGAACTGGGGCTGCGGCTCGGCCAGGCCGTTCAGGGCGATGTACTTCATGCCCGTGTTCTGGTCCGTGATCACGGCGTGGCGGTGGCTGAAGGTGCCTCGCTCGACATCTTGGCCCGTCATGCGCACCGGGTAGCCCTCCAGCAGCAGGCTGCCGTAGGCCATGAGTTCGGCCATGCCCCAATCGACAGCGTCGTTCTTGAGCATCTCGCCGCGCTGCTCGAAGAGCTTCTGGATGTTGCGGTGGGGCTCGAACCCCTCGGGGATGTGGGCCAGTTGTTTGGCGAGCTGGTCGAGCACGGGGCGCTTGACGCGCGTGTCGGGGTCGGCCTCTAGCTGGTGGTCGTTGTAGAACTCAATGCCTTCCCAGATGCGCTGCAGCTTAACGTTGAGGGGCGCATCGGCCTGGTGGGCTTTGCTTTCTTCCAGCTCTTTGTCCAGGTTGTCGGCCAGCTGCTGGTTCAGGGCATCGAGCTGGGCCTGCGTGAGGCTCTTCTCGGCCAGGTAGCGCTCGGCCAATAGGGCAAAGGGGTCTTTGTGCTTGGCGATGGCGACGTACATGCGCGGCTGCGTGAAGCGCGGTTCGTCGCCCTCGTTGTGGCCGTACTTGCGGTAGCAGACGATGTCGATAAACACATCGCGGTTGAACCGCTGGCGGAATTCGATGGCCAGTTGCGTGACATACACCACCGCCTCGGCATCGTCGCCGTTGACGTGAAAGACCGGGCTGAGGGTCACCTTGGCCACGTCGGAACAATAGGTGCTGCTGCGGGCGTCTTTCTCGTCGGTGGTAAAGCCCACCTGGTTGTTCACCACAATGTGTACGGCCCCGCCCACCTCGTAGCCCCTCAGGCGGCTCATCTGGATAAGCTCAAAGCCAATGCCCTGCCCGGCCACCGAGGCGTCGCCATGGATGAGGATGGGGCAAATGCGGTTGTGGTCGCCCTCGTAGAGCTGGTCCATCTTGGCGCGGGCGGCGCCCAGCACGACGGGGTTTACGGCCTCGAGGTGGCTGGGGTTGGGCTGCAGGCTCAGGTGCACGTGCTTCACCTGGTCGCCGAAAGCCAGGCGCACATCGGAGGAGAAGCCCATGTGGTACTTCACGTCGCCGTCGAACACGTCGTCGGCCACGCCTTTGCCCTCAAACTCGCCGAACACCACATCGTATTCCTTCTGCATGATGTTGGTCAGCACGTTGAGCCGACCCCGGTGGGCCATGCCGATGACAAACTCTTCGATGCCCAACTGGGCCCCGTGCTCGATGATGCCATCGAGCGCCGGTATCAGGGCCTCGGCCCCTTCGAGCGAAAAGCGCTTCTGGCCCACGAACTTTTTGTGCAGAAAGGCCTCGAAGGTGTTGGCCTGGCCCAGTTTGCGCAGGATGTGGTACTTCTTCTCGCTCGGGTAGTTGGGCCGGTTGCGGGTGGGCTCCATGCGCTCCTGGAACCACTTGACGATGGCCGGGATGCGGGCGTACATGTACTCTACGCCCACCTTGCCGCAGTAGGTCTCTTCCAGGTGCTCGAGGATCTGGCGCAGGGTAGAAGGGCCCATGCCGAGCACCTCGCCGGCCTGAAACACGGTGTCGAGCGCCTCGACCGATAGGCCAAACTGGCTCAGGTCCAGCGGTGGCTGGTACTCCTTGCGCGGCAGGATGGGGTTGATGTTAGCAAAGAGGTGCCCCCGGGTGCGGTAGCCCGCAATGAGGTTCAGGACGCTGATTTCCTGTTGTACGTGCTGGTCTGAGTACCCGCGCGTGGCCGCCGTAGCTGTGGCGTGGCTGCCGTTGGCGCCAGGCTTTTGCGGGAAACGGGCGCTGGCCAGGTCGAAGCCCTCGAAGAAGCGGGCCCAGTCGAGGCTTACGCTGGTGGGGTCGGCCAGGTACTGCTGGTAAAGGCTATCGAGCGTGGTGGGGTCGGCGTTGGAGAGGTAGCTGAACTTGTCCATTGCAAGGGGCGGCTAATGGCGGTAAGGTACACGGTTTTTGGTCGCAGGAACTACCCAATACCCTGCCGGAGGGCGTGTTAAAGCCTTGGTAACACCCCGCTTACGCCACCTGCACCGGTTCGCCCAACCGCTTTTCCAGCCGCAGGAGCCACAGGCCGCTTAGCGCCGCTAGGCCCAGTACCCCCACCGCGGGCGTAAACCACTGGGCAGGGTCGGCCACCAGCAGCCACAGGGCAGCCACGCAGGCCGTGGCCAGGCGTGCCAGATCAGATAGGTAGGCCCAGCGGCGGTTTTCGAGCAGCCCGCCCAGGTTAACCAGCGTCAGGGTAACGAAGAAGACCCCCACCCCTACCTCAAGCGGCTGCTCCCGGTAGCTGTAACCAAACAAGGGCAGGGCTACGGCCACTATGGCCGCAAACTGGAGTAGCACGTAGGCCCGTACGCCCAAGACCACCGGCGGGTTGAACAGGGTTTGGGTGCTGCGGTCTACGTAGGGCGGGGCCAGTACGCCGCCGTGGGGGCCGGGCCCGCCCAGGTCAGGCGGTTTGTAGCCGGGGGGCATGTAGAACACGCGCAGCTTGTCGGCCCAGCGGCGGGTACGCCAGGCATCGGTGAAGAGGTCCCAAATGGCGTGCAGGTTGGCCCAGAGGGGGTTCCAGCTACGCAGGGGCTTGGTGAGGCCGTAGGCGGGCTCGTCTTCTTCGGGCTGGTAGGTGCCAAAGAGGCGGTCCCACACGATAAACACCCCGGCGTAATTCTTGTCGATGTACTTGGGGTTGCGCCCGTGATGCACCCGGTGGTGGCTGGGGGTGTTCATGACGGCCTCAAACCACCGGGGCATACGCCCGATGAGCCGGGTGTGGATCCAGAACTGGTAGATGAGGTTAAGCGCGTAGCAGGTGGCAAACACCTCCCACGGGAAGCCCAACAGCGCAATGGGCAGGTAAAACAGCCAGCTGACAAACCCCCCAAAGGCGCTCTGCCGCAGGGCTACGGTCAGGTTGTACTCCTCGCTCTGGTGGTGCACAATGTGGCTTACGGCCCAAAAGAAGTTCACCTCGTGGGCGGTGCGGTGGTACCAATAGTAAGCCAGGTCGATGAGCACGAAGCCTACCGACCAGGTGACCGCTGCCCAGACCCAGCCGTGGGTGGCGTGGTCGAGTGGCAGCTCGGGCAGGCCCAGGTGCTGGAGCCTAAGGTGCTGCCAGACCAGGTAAAAGAAGAAGATCTGAACGCCCTTGGTGAAAATGTCGGCCAGCTGGCTCAGGATGCCGCACGCCAGGTCGGCAATCGAATCGTTGAGGCGGATGTAGGGCCTGCGCAGCACCCACAAGGCAATCAGCTCTACCCCCACCAGGCCCAAAAAAATGGGTATCGAAAGCTTAATGAGGTTAACGGGCATGGGCTAACTGGGGCATTTAACTTGGACGAGCAAACCGCGAGGGGTTTCAGACCATGAAAATACGCACAGCTGTGGCCGTATGGGTACTCGCGCTACTGGCCAAGCCGCTAGCCGGTACGGCGCAGCAGCCCGACAGTACCCGCCTGGCCGACCTGCAGTGGCTGGTGGGGGCCTGGCTGCCGCTGGAAGACTGGAACCGCTTCAGTGAGTGCTTTTCGCTCGAAGGCCACCCTGACAGCCTGGCCATGGTCTGGGTAAGCGTAGACGACCGCCCCGACAGCTACGTTATCGACGGGGCCGCCCGCCTGGCCCAGCAGGCCCAACAGCCGCTCGAAATGACGGACCTGCGCTTTACCGAGGGCGACCCCACCCTTCAAAAACTGGTCTTCGATACCCCTGCGTTTTCGGTGCAGGGGGCGCCACTGGCCATCGAGTTTGCACGGCCCCAGGTGGTGCGCTTCCGCGCCACGCGCAATTGGTTCTACGAGTATGTACAGCTGCACCGCGTGGCCAACAACCTGTACATCACCTACTGGGTAAAGCACCCCACGGCCGACTACTACGAGCGCACCACCTACGCCTACTACCACTGCGACTGCGACTAGCGCCGCTGCCAGCAGTCGTCCATCCTTCAGCCCCCAGGCCACATAAGGCCCTCAGGCGTAACTTGTAACCTCATTGGGGGGGCATACTTGCCCCCCGCAACTAATTGAGCGATGCTGAAGTACCTGGTTTCGGTGAAAGTGCTGGTCGCCACAGCGCTGGTGTTCTTTTTCGTGTGGGCGCTGAGCAAAATCCCGCTCCCGGCCACGATAGACCCCATCAGCGAGGCGCTGGCCGACTTTAAAACCACCGACATCGTATTCTCGAAGCTGACCGACTACGACAATAGGGTCGATACCAACATTGTCGTGGTGAACATAGGGCAGCTTCGGCGCGATGAGGTCATGGCGCAGGTAAACAACTTGCAGCGCTTTAAGCCCAAGGTCATCGGCATTGATGCCCTGTTCCGCGAACTGGAAGTAAACCGGCTCATGCGCGGTGCAACCCGGGCCGATAGCCTGGCCGCCCAGGCCCGCGACTCGGCGGTAGCCGCCACCTTTCAGCGCTACGATAACATTGTGCTCGTAAGCGAGCTCAGTGGTTACGACGCCAAGACCGCCACCTTCGATACCGTCTTGACCTCGCATCCCTACTACAACCGCTACGTCAAGACTGGCTTCGCCAACATCGTCAACGACGACTACTCCAAGCGCACCATCCGGGGCGTTAGCCCCATCCAAACCGTGGCCGGACGCTACGAGGAGCCGTCCTTTTCGGTGGCCATTATGCGGCTCTACAACCCCGCTGTGGCCGAGCGCTGCCTGAAACGCGGCAACCGTATCGAGACCATCAACTGGCAGGGCAACATCCGCAACTTCTTTTTTCTGGAACAGGAAGTCGCCGCCGACCCCACGGAAGACCTGAGCTTTATCCAGGGCAAAATTGTGCTTATGGCCTACGTGAAGGCCGACGAGCGGCGGCGCGACCTCGAGGACTTGTACTTCACGCCCATGAACGAGCAGTACGCGGGCAAGACCTTCCCAGACCTGTACGGTATCTACGTACACGCCAACTTTTTGTCTATGATGCTCAAAGACGCCTACATCGACACCATGCCCACGTGGCTGAGTGTCGTACTGGCGCTGGTGCTTACCCACCTGGTACTGGCCGGGCTCACGTGGCTGCACTACCGGCTGCCCAACTGGTTCGACATCGTGGTGCCCATCCTACAAATCGCCTTCACCTTTCTGCTGCTGTACGTGGTGGTCTGGATTTTTGACCGCTCCAGGTACCAGGTTGACTTCACGCTCTTGACCGTTGGTGTGGTTCTGGGCCCCATCATCCTCGAAATCTTTTTACCTTTCTACGACAAAACTTTTACCGGTGGCAGGCTGCAATTGGTACGGCCTTTGCGTAAGTCCTCTACGTAGCCATCCACACACAGACTTCTTCTAACTTTCGATGACACGCAACTTGACCTTTGCAAGCCTCCTGCTCCTGGCAGGCCTTGCGCTCACCGCGCCCCGCGCGTACGGGCAGAATACGTTCTTGCTCATGGCCGTATCGGGCGATGTGCAGTATACCGACGATGGCAGCAGCTGGAACCGCGCCCGTACGGGCCTGAAGCTGCAGGAAGACGCCAAGCTCAAAGTAGCCCAAGGGGCCTACGCGGCGGTCATCCTGAACAACACGAAGACCTTCGAGATGAAGCAAAGTGGCACCTACAACCTGCGCAACCTGGTGCCGGCCTCGGGTACAGCCTCCAGTTCGGTGAGCGGCAAGTACGTAGACTACGTTGTAAACCGTAGCACGAGCAATAAGGCGGGCAACAACATGGCCAACCTGGGTGCCGTAGAGCGTTCGCTGGCCCCACAGCCTCTCAGCCCCATGAACTCGAAGATCATCGACAACCAGGTGACCTTCATCTGGCGCAAACAGGACGATGCCCCCAGCTACTTCTTCAAGATCTCCGACATCAACGGCAACGAGCTCTACACCACCGAAACGGCCGACACGTTTGTGGTAGTTGACGTGCTGCCGCTCAAGCTCAACACCAACGAGCCCTACTACTGGCAGATTGCCAATACCCGCAAGCGGGGTATGCCCTCGGGCGAGCCTTCGTTTGTGCTGCTGGGCACCGAAAACCGCGCGGCCATCCAAAAAGCGGCCGAAGAGATTAAAGGCAACGCCGAAGACCCCAACAGCGCCATCTGCAACATCTTCCTGGGCCAGTACTACGCCGAGCAGCAGGTGTATGACCGCGCCATGATGGCCTACGCTAACGCGGTAAATGCCCACCCCGACGTAGAAGGTTACCGCAAAATCTACGCTGAGTTTTTGGCCAAGATTGGCCTGGCCAGCTACGCCAAAGAAATCCTGGGCACGATTCGGTTAGACAACTAATCGGTAGCCATCGTAAACGATACAAAAAGGGGGCCCATTGGGCCCCCTTTTTATTTCAGTTACGGGGATACGTGCGTTACATGGCCCACCCGGTAACGTCTACGTCTTCGGTAACGTAGCGGCCAGGGGCTGGCTCTATGACCGGGTAGTCCTTGCTGCCTAGTGCTGTAGGTGCGGCCACCTGCTTGCCGCTGTGGCCCTTGAGCCACTCGGCCCACCGCGGCCACCACGAGTCGTCGTCGACTTGTGCGCCCGCGTGCCAGGCATCGGGGCCTTGCCCCAGGGGGCCGTTGTAGTAGTGTTTACGCTTCTTTTTGCCCGGTGGGTTGACGATGCCCGCAATGTGACCCGACTCGGAGAGGATGAATTGCCGGTCGGGGCCCCCGAACACCTCGGTGCCGTTGTACACCGTACGCCAGGGCGCGATGTGGTCTTCTTCGCAGGCCACGATGAGCAGGGGCTTTTTTACCTGGCTCACGTCGATCTTGGTGCCGAGCAGCTCGAGGGCGCAGGGCTTGGCCAGGGCGTTGTTCAGGTACATGTTCCGGATGTAGTACAGGTACATGTTGCCCGGCAGGTTGGTGGGGTCGCTGTTCCAGTACAGCAGGTCGAAAGGCGTGTAGTCTTCGCCCTTGAGGTAGTTTTTCACCACGTAGCTCCACACCAGGTCGTTGGCCCTGAGGAAGGCAAAGGCATTGGCCATAACGTTGCCGGGGTATACCCCGCCGTCGAGGAACTCGCGTTCCCGCTCGCCAATCTGCTTCTCGTCGATGAAGATCGAGAGCTCGCCGGGGTCGGTGAAGTCGACCATTGCGGCCAGGAGCGTCACGGCGCCAATGAAGTCTTTCTTCTTGGCCTGTAGGTGGGCCAGTACCGAGGCCAGCAGGGTGCCGCCAATGCAATAGCCGACGGCATTCACGGTTTTGGCGCCCGTAATGGCCTGTACGGCTTCGAAGCACCTGAGGGCCGAGGTCATGTAGTCCTCCCACGAGGTGTTACCCATTTCGTCGGAAGGGTTGCGCCAGCTGACCATAAACGTGGTAAAGCCCTGGTCTACGCTGTACTTGGCATACGAGGTGCTGGCCTGCAGGTCTAGGATGTAGAACTTATTGATCCACGGGGGCAGGATGACCACGGGCCGCTCGTGCACCTGGGCGGTGGTGGGGCTGTACTGCAAGAGCTGCACCAGGGGGTCTTCGTACACCACGGCGCCTTTCGTGACGGCGATGTTCTTGCCCACCTCGAAGGGCTTGGTATCGGTCATCGTGACCCGGCCTTGGTTCAGGTCATTCACCAGGTTGGTAAAGCCGTTCACCAGGCTGATGCCCCGGCTCTCGATGGCCTTTGCAATGGCATCGGGGTTGGTCAAGAAATAGTTGCTGGGCGAGAGGGCCTCGATGAGTTGGCGCACCTGGTAGCTCAAGGTGCGGCCCGTTTTGCCGTTGCCGCCGTAGGCATCTACCAGCCGCTGCAGGGCCTGGGTGTTCACCAGGTAGGTCTGCATCAGGTAGTTGTGGACGGCGCTTTTGTACCATTCTTCATCGGCGAAGCGGCGGTCTTTGGGGTGGGGCCTCACCACAGGCTCAATCTTGCCGGTCATACCTTCCATAAAGCTCATCCAAAGTTTGAACTGCAGCTCCCACCAGTTCTGCTGCAGCTGCAGGTAGGGCATGGGGTTCTTCATGATTTCGCCCGCCATTTCGCCCCAGGCCTGGGCCGTGATTTGCTGAAAAGCAGCCCCCGACAGGTTGGGCAGCGTTTCGAGGATGTTGTGCTGGGCTTTGACCATCTGTTGCAGGTTTTTGGTCAAAACCGTGTTGAGCTTGCTCGTGGGGTCGATCATACGTTGTGGGGCTGGGCGCAGAATACGCGCCTTAAAACTACGGGCTTTCTACCTTGCCGCCCATGAAGGCGGTCATCTTTGCCGGGGGCTTCGGCACGCGCATCAGCGAGGAAAGCCACCTGAAGCCCAAACCCATGATCGAGATTGGGGGCCGGCCCATCCTGTGGCACATCCTCCAGCTCTACGCCGCCCACGGGGTGCGCGAGTTTGTGATCTGCCTGGGCTACCGGGGCTACCAGATCAAAGAATACTTCCTGAACTACTACTACCACCACGCCGACCTGACCGTTGACCTGGCGACCAATGCGGTGACGGTCCATGGCTCTGCGGCGCACGACCTGCGCGTTACGCTTGTCGATACCGGCCTCGAAACTCAAACTGCCGGGCGGCTGCAGCGCATCCGGCCCTACGTGGCAGGCGAGCGGTTCCACCTCACCTACGGCGATGGGCTGGCAACGATCGACCTAAAAGCCCTGGAGGCCTTCCACGTGGCCCACGGCAAAACGGCCACCCTCACGGCCATCCAGCCCGGTAGCCGATTTGGCGTACTCGAGCTGGGGCCTTCGGGCCACGTGCAGGCGTTTCGCGAAAAACCCGTCGACGACGGCAATTGGATCAACGGCGGCTTTTTCGTGCTCGAGCCCAACGTTTTCGACTACCTGCCGCCCAACGCCGATGCCGTGCCGTGGGAACGCGCGCCCCTCGAGCGGTTGGCTGCCGAGGGCCAACTGGTGGCCTACCGCCACACCGGCTTTTGGAAGGCGATGGATACCCTGCGCGACCGCCAGGAGCTTGAAAAACTCTGGGCCGAAGGGGCCCCCTGGCAGCCCCGTCAGGCTTAGCCCCGCGTCAGGCTCGCAATGAGGTCGGCGTGCTCCGGGAAGACCGTCTGCAAGAGGTCGCGTTCGGCCAAAAAGAAGTCTTCGTCGTTGTAGCCCGGTACCACGGTACACGAAACGAGGCTGAATACCCCCCCGGCATCGACTCGTGCGGCAAACCAGGTATCGTGGGGGATGACCGATGTCAGGGCATGACCCAGGTCGGGGCGAGGCCCCAGGTGCTCTGCTGTGAGCGACTTGGTGCGGGGGTCGAGTAGGTAGATGGTCAAGGGGTCGCCGGCGTGGTAGTGCCACAGCTCGTCCGACTCCAGGCGGTGAAAGGCCGAGAAGCTATCCTGTTCGAGCAGGAAGTAGATGCACGTCGCCAGGTTGCGGTCGCCGGGGTAGCGCTCGGGCAGGCTGTCCATGTCCAGCACCTCGGCACTCCGGTAGATTTCGCGGTAGAAGCCGCCTTCGGGGTGGGGCTCCAGCCCAAGGTGGGCTTTCCAGTACGCAGGGTCGTGTTGCATGCCCACGAAAGTAACGAAAGCCCGTGGGGTGGCCCTGCCTTAGCCCTGGGTGGGCGGCGGGTGGTGCCGCACCATCCAGTGGGCCAGGGCGTTTGCCTGGGTATCGGGGCTGGCGTGGTACTGGGCCACAATACGTTCACGCTCGGTGTCGGGTTTGTTTTGGCTGAGCTTAAAGTGGCCCTCCCAGGCCAGAATGGTGAGCTCAAAGGCCCAGATGCCCTTCATCAGGCCCCGGATGTAGCCCTCGGGCTGGTCGGCCAGGCGCCAAGCGTCGCCCTCGTAGTGGCGCACCAGTCGGTCGATAGCCGCGTAGGTCTCAATCTCGGTCTCAAGCAGCCGACCCTGGCAGGTGCAGGCCACCTCCAGGTGGTTCCAGGTAGGCACGTTGCGCGCGTGCTGGTACCACTGCACCGATACATAGGCGTGTGGGCCCAGAAAGAGTGCAGCCACCGGGGTGCCCCTGCCAATGGCAATCGCCACGGGGTTGGTCACCGCCAGGTGACCGATGAGCTTGCCCAGCCCGCCTGGCACGGGCTGGTAGAGCAGCGGCGCGGGGCTCAGGTTGGGCAGTGGGCCCTCGCCCGGGGCGATGAGCCACGCAAAAGGGTAGGCTTCAATGACAGCCCGCAGGGCATCGGGCCGTGTTTCTGAAAAGTGGGCCGGGATGTGCAGCACGGGGCGTCGGCTACGGTTCGGTGGGCTGGGCTTTGGCGAAGGGCTTGCGTATGCGCACCCGGATGCCCAGTAGCTGGCGCTTTTTGCCTACCCGGATGCTCAGGCCCAGGCGGCTGCGCTCGTAGTTGTACGCGTAGCCAAAGAGCGCATGCGTCACGAGCGCCCCAAAGACGTGCCACAAAAAGTGCGTACCCATCGGGAAGACCATCGTGAACTCAGGCCACCCGTCAACGGCCCGGAACGTAAGCGCCAGCACGAACGATACCAGCGCGCCCGTGAACCAACCCACGTGCCGCGCCCGGGTGCTGATCAGGTTCATGACCAGTGGGATGAGCAGCCCCAGCCCCAAAACTGAGTAGTCGAGGTTGGTCGCCAAATGGGGCTCGTTCAGCTCGTCGTATACGTAGCGCATAATAGTCATGCGCAGCACAATGAACGGGGCAATGAGTACCAGCACGTACCAGCGGTTTTGCAGCACCTGGTACCAGAAGTACACCGCCGCCAAAAACGCCAGGCCCAAAATGGGCCCAAAGTCGAGCCAATAGAGCAGCGACGAGGTGCGCAGCCCGTGGTAGAGCATCCCGCCCACTGCGCCCACCAGCAGAATGGGCGCCGAAACCGACACCAGCCAGTAGCGCTTGTAGTTGGGGTAGGCCCGGTAGAGCCAGTACCCCACCACCAGCAGGAACAGCCCGGCCGAGACCATGTTGAAGGGCTCCTTGATCAGGTGCCGCAGGTTGGTTTCGGTGTACACCGGGCCGCCGTCGGGCAGTTCGCTCCCTACCGGGGGTCGGACCCCCGGGTCAGGTTGCAGGTACGCGCCTGCCAGTGCGTAAACGAGCCGTTGCAAGGCTCAAAGATACGTGGGGGGCCTTTAGTCGGCGTGGAAGTAGGCCTCGGTCCAGAGGTAGGTCTGCTTGCGCAAGAGGTAGTAAGCCACCCGGCCGTTGCGCCGGAGCCGCACGATGCCCTGGGGCAGCACCTCGAGGTGTTCCATTTCGGCGGGGATGATGGGCAGTTGCTCGCGGTCGATAAAACCCAGCCCCCCGTTCAGGGCGATGGGCGCTAGGCCGTGCCGGAAGTCGCCCGCGCTGTCGTAGACGCACGGGATTTTGAGCCCACCGGCGGGGTCTACAAAGCCCCACTTCCCGGCCTTTTGTACCCGCGCCAACCCTTCGGCAAACGGGCCTACGGCCTGGTACACCGCCGGCACCACAGGTTTGCCCAGGCTATCGAGGAACCCCCATTTTCCTTTTAGCTGGTACGCAATTCGGCCCTCGGTGGGGTAGCCCAGGTCGTCGTACCGCGCCGGTACTACCACCCGGCCGGTGGTGTCTATGAGCCCCAGCTTGCCATTGAGCCGAAACCGGGCCAGGCCCTGGGTAAGTACGTTGGGTTGGGCCGCCAGGGGGTCGTAGGGCGAGTTGAAGGGGATAACCGTTTGGCCCTTGCTGTTGATGAAGCCCACCTTGCCGCCCTTGACGGCCTGGGCGTAGCCGCCCACGAACGCATCGAGCACCTCGTACTCAATGGCAATCACGGTATCGCCCGCGCTCGAAATGGCCCCGAGCTTACCACCCGCGCGCACCCGCGCAAGGCCCCCGGCCATGTCGCTGGCCCAGTCGTAGACAGGGGGTATTTGCCACTGCCCCTGCGGCCCAATGAACCCCACGGTACCGCTGTCGGTTTGGGCCCAGGCAACCCCTTCGGCAAACGCGCCCACGAGCGCAAACTGCGCCGGAATAACCACCTCGCCCCGGCGGTTGGCAAAGCCGCTCTTGCCCCCTTCCTGGAAGGCAATCAGCCCTTCGCTCACCCGCCCGATGGTCGTGTACCGGATGGGCAGCACCGTGCGGCCCGAGGGGTCGATGAGGCCGAAACGCCCGTCTTTCGATACTACGGCCAGGCCATCGGCAAAGGGCTCGGCTTCGTCGTATTGCGCCAGAATCTGGGCCACACCTTGCTTATTGAGGTAGCCCAGGTAGCCCCCTGCCTCGTAGAGGGCAAAGTTCTCGTGGTAGTCGTCTACCCAACTGTACTGCGGCTCTACTTGCGGTGCACCTGTAGAGTCGACGAAGCCCCACAGGCTGTCGACCCGAATGGGGTACAGCGTGGTGTAGGCGGCCTGTAGGTGGCGGCGGACGCGGTTCTTGTCGGGGTAGTCAGGAAAGTCCTCCAGGAAAAACAGGTACGATTCGGGCCGCCCGTCACTAGTCGCCAGTTGGTACAAACGCTCCCAGGCGGCAGGCGTATTGGGGTTTTTGGGGTAGCTGCGCACCATCCGAGCCAGGGCTGCCACGGTGCCCGGTTGCGTAACGCGGGCGTAGAGGCTGTCTTCGGCGGCCCGCCGGTAGGGGCTGCTGGGGTTTTTGGCAATGAACTGCACATAGGCCTGCTCACTGCTGCCCCCGGTCTCGGCTTCAAACAGGCGCTGGGCGTAGCGGCGGCGGGCTTCGTCGGCCTGCGTAGCGGTGGGGTAGGTTTCGTAGAACGTGCGGTAGGCCTGGTAGGTGTTTTCGGCCTGCGTGGCGCCCCAGGCCAGTTCGTCGCGCCGGGCCAGGGCTTGAGGCACTTGGCGCGCGGTGGGGTGCTCGCGGACAAAAGCCACGAATGCGGCAAAGCTGCCATCGGCCAGGGCTGCGGCGTAGGCCAACGAATCGACGCGGTCTTTTTGCTGGGCCATGGCCAGGGGGGTTACCCCGAGGGCGCTCAGGCGCAGCACCTCCTTTTCGTCGAGGCCGCGGTAGGCCTTGTCGGCCAGTTGCCAATACCGGTAGGCGTTGCCGATGTCGTAGAAGGGGTTGTCGCTCCGGGCATGCAGCACTGAAAGGCCGTACCCTGCCCCGGCAGGCTCCTTGCCGAGCCGCTTTTCGAAAATGGCTTTGGCTTCGAAGTAGTTGTACACGCCAAGTGCCTCGAAGCCTTTGTCAAGACCCTGGGCCTGGGCCTGTGTGGCCAACAGCAGCAACCCTAGGCCGAAGCAGAATCGGCGTACCATCACGGGCCAAAGGTAGGGGAGTGGGGGGTTATGCCTGCGGGTTGCTCTGGGCGTAGTCGGCACGGGTGGCATGCAGCACCCGGGCAAACAGGCCCCCGAGCAAGATGGTGTTCAGGCTCACCAAGAAGCCCCCGGTAAACATGGTGCACCACCAGGTGTGGTCGGCGACCAGGATGCGGGGCCGGTTCCCGAAGAGCTTGCCCAGCCACAGGATGAGGTCCATGAGCCAGGTCTCTTTGTCGAGCCGGTTGAAATCGAAGACCGAGAGCACATCCCAGGTGTAGTACAGGTGAAATACCACCAAACCGTACAGCAACTGCAGTACCAGCGCCGAAATGACCAGCCGCCACGGGGTCAGGTATTTCCAGTACCCGTAGAGAAAGGCCAGGGTAAGGGCCAGGAGCTGGATGAAGTAAACGAGGCGCACAGCGCACCCAAGCTAGCACCTGGGTGGGTAAATCGGCGTAGGCCCCTGAAACTTAGCACCCCCGTTGGGTGTATAAACAGCAGTTGCGCCCACCACCAGTTGCGCACAGCACCTAACGCCCCAGCCCCATGCACGTGTCTTTGGAGAAAGAGCTCCACCAGGAGCAGTTCCGCAGCGAGGCCGAGCGCGCGTTCGTGAACCTCATTTTTACGGCTAGTTGGTTCCAGAACCGGTTCCAGGCGTTTTTGAAGCCCTTTGGGCTTACGCCCCAGCAGTACAACATCCTGCGTATCCTCCGGGGCCAAAAGGAAAAGCCCATCTCGCTCAACGCGGTCAAGAACCGGATGCTCGAGCCCAACAGCGACACCAGCCGCATCATCGATCGCATGGTGCGCAAGGGTATCATCGACCGCAAGCCCTGCGCCCACGACCGGCGGCAGGTAGACCTTACCCTCACGGCCAAGGGGCACGAGTTGCTCGACCGGGTGGGTTTCGACCTCGACCCCGTCATTGGCTCCATTCATTGCCTGGGCCACGAGGAACAACAGGCCCTGTCGGGGCTGCTCGACAAACTGCGCTACGCCCCTTGCGCCGAAGACATCGCCGCGGCCAAGCAGCGGTAGCCATTACTTGAGCAGGCCTTTGGCGCGGAGCACCTCGCGCAGCTGGTCGATTTTGGGGTTTTTCATCACCGCATCGCCCACCACAAGCATGGGGAACTTGATTTCGCCGCCGTTCATGTTGCGCACCGCGAATTCGGCTTCCTGGCTGGCCTCGATGTCGTGAAAGTCGAGGTCGATGAACTCGCGCTGCAGGAAATCGGCCAGGTTGGCGCTTTTGGGGCACCAAGCCGTGCCGTAGAGCTGGGGGCGGGGCGTATCGGCCATGGTTCGGGGGGCGTCAGAGTTCGTCGGGTGGTGGCGGCTGCGGGGCGGCGGTTTCTACGGTCTTAAACGGCCGGCGGCCCCCCAAACGTGCCAGCAGCCAGTCGGCCACCTGCCCACCGCGGGCCAGTAGCAGCGGCGTTAAGGCCATGGTGCCTATGCTGGCGATGAGGAACTGCTGGTACCAGAAGGTGCGCAGCAGCCCATACTCTAGGCTGGCACCCGCCATAACAAAAGCAAACTCGCCCACCTGGGCCATGCCCAGCCCCACCACGATGGCTGTGCGGGCGGGCACCCGCAGCAACCGCACGGCCAGAAAGGCCGCCAAGGCTTTCAGCGCCACGATGTAGAACACGGTACCGATGAGGCGTACGGGGTCTTCCCACAAAAAGCGCAGGTCGACGAGCATGCCCAGGGAGATGAAGAAGAAACTCAGGAATACGTACCGGAACGGTAGCATGCAGCTGATGGCCAGGCGGTTGTAGTCGGTTTCGGAGATGATAAGCCCGGCAATGAACGCCCCCAGCGCCAGCGACAGGCCCAGCTCGGAGGTCAGGGCCGTGATGAACCCCACGAGCGATATTGTGGCCAAGAGGAACACCTCCTGGCTCTTGATCTGCATCACCTGGAACAAGAGCCGGGGCAGCACGTAGCGCGCCGCCAGCCAGGCCACCACCCCCAGCCCCCCCAGCTTGAGTAGCAAGAGGCCCACCTGGGTGGCAAGGGGGGCATCGCCGCCCTGGCCCGCCAGGAGCGGCTGCGCCAGTAGCAGTGGCACCACGGCGATGTCTTGAAAGAGCAGCACGCCGAGCAGAATCTTGCCGTGCTCGCTGGCCATTTGGTAGCGCTCTTGCAGCAGCTTGATAACAATGGCCGTGGAGCTGAGGCTGAGCAAGAACCCGTAGTTAATCGTCTCTACGAGCGTAAAGCCAAAGAGGAGCCCAAAGAGCGCCGCCAGGGCGACGGTAAAGAGCATCTGCAGCGCGCCACCGAGGAGCACCAGGTGACGGATCTTCCAGAGGTTTTTTACGCTGAACTCCAACCCCACGGTAAAGAGCAAGAGGATGACCCCGACCTCGGCGAACTGCTCTGCCTCGGCCATGCTGCCGGTCCAGTCCCAATGGTTAGGGCTGATGAGGATGCCTGTAACCAGGTAGGCGATGACGACCGGGAAGCCCAGGCGCTTAAACACCCGCACCACCAGCACGGCAATGCCAAACACAACAGCGAGGTGCAATAGGATGCTCAGGTGGCCCACGGGTGTAAATTAGAACAGATGTTTGCCCAACCAGCGGTCGGTGTGCTGCTTACGCTGCTCGTGCCACTCGCGGCGCTGGGCCAAGTACGGGCGACAGCCGAAGTAGAGGGCCGTTGGGGGCTTATCGATACCCTGGGCCACTGGCGTATCCCGCCCGTCTGGCCGGGCCCCCTGCGCTACAGCGAAGGCCTGGCCGAGGTGACCGATACGCTGCCCGGCCCCCAGCCCCTACGCGGCTACCTGGATACGGCGGGTCGCTGGGCAATTCCCGCTGCCTTTTTGCTGACCGAGCCCTTCCGCGACGGCCTGGCCATTGTCGCACGGCCCGATACCACAGCCATTGATACGCTGCTGCAGACGGTGGGCGATTCGGTGCTCAAAACGCCGGTGTACGCCCCTTTGCGCGAGGTCATCGACCGCACGGGCCAGCGGGTGCTGGGCCCTCCCTGCACCGAGTTCAAGCACCTGGGCGGCGGCCTACTGGGCGCCTACGACCCCACCGCCAAGGCCTGGGGCGTGCTCACTGCCGCGGGCGATACCCTGGCGCCCTTCCGCTTTAGCGATGCGCGGGGCTTGGGCAGCGCTACCCACCTGGCCCTGGCCGAGGCCGACGAGCGCTGGCTGCTCTGGCACGTGCCCACCCGCCGTGCCCTCACCCCGGCGCGCTACCGCTTCATCGGGCCGCTGGCCGAGGGCCGGTGCGCAGTCTGGGACGCCGAGTACAACCGCTGGGGCGCCCTCAATGACCAGGGCCACGAGGCCATCCCGGCCCTCTATCGCTACCTGGGCGACTTTGGGCATGGCGCCGCGTGGGCCAGCGAGAACCTCGTCGGCGACGACTGGGCGCTCTTCTGCACCCGTGAACACGACCCCGCATCCCCCTACCCACTCGATCTGACCGGTACCTGGGGCCTGCTCGATACCCTGGGCCGATGGGTGGCACCGCCCACCTTCACCTGGGTCGAGGGCCAGAGCCGCGCCAGCCGCGTTCCCCGCGCCACAGGCAGCGTCGTCGGGCAAGACAGTCTCCTGGGGGCCCTGCTCCCCAGCGGTAGCTGGGCCCTTGCACCCGTAGTTGCCGCCCGGCGTGTGGTGGCAGGGCGCTGGGTACTGACCGAAGACCGCCAGAACCGCCTGGAGGCTCGCGACGCCCAGGGCACGCGGACCCTGCCGCCCTACCCGGCCTATGGGCTGCTGCAGGGCGGTAGCGAACTGGCACACAACCTACTCACAGTAAACCAGGGCCGGGTGCCAGACCCCGACGACCCCGAATGCCCCGACCCGCTGCTCGAGCCCGGCACGTGGTATTTCTACGACCTGCGCACGGGCCAGCACACCGGGCCGGGCTTTAACTGGATCGAGCCCTTTGCCCACGGGTTTGCCCCCGTCTTTCGGGGCGAGGTCTACAGCTGCGGCGGCGAGCCGACCGAGGTGGGCGTGTGGGGCTATGCCAACCGCGCCGGTCAGTTGGGTATTGGCCTGAGTTACAGCGCCGTGCGCCCCTTCCAAGACGTAGCCGCTACCCTGCCGCTGAGCGACGAGGACTAACCTAGGTTTCGAGCATCAGGCGGGTGCCTTCGGCCCGCAGCCGGTCGAGCACCGGCTCTTCGTACCCCGCCAGGCGCCGAAGCTCAAAGGCCAGCAGCAGAAAGACCTTACCCCGCCGCACGGCCCACACGACCCCGAGCCGTTTGGCCTTGGGTTTGGCGGCTAGGGGCAATTGAGCCCAGTACAGGGTGCCGCCCAGGAGTTCGCCCTGGGTGGGCTGTAGGGTGAGGAGTTCGGCCAGGTGGGCGATGTCTTCCCGCAGGGCCGGGTAGCGCGGAGCGAGCGCCAGGCAGTGCCGCTCAAAGGTGGGGGTGCTGCACACCGGGGGCTGGTAGCTCATGGACGCTCGGCGGGCAGGCGTTCGAAAAGCTCGTCGAGCGGGGTGGCCGCCTCGGTGTTGGCCAATATGTCACGCAGTTCACCCAGGGCAGCGTCAATGTCGTGGTAAGCGCCTGCCAGCCGCTCCAACCGTGCCAGGCGTTTGTGCACTTGCACCAGCCGTTTGTACTGAGCCAGCGGCAACACGACAGCCAGGCGCTTGCCCTTTTTGTCGGTGATGAAGTGGGGCACCACGGCGGGTGTGGGGGTGTCGTCCATTGTTACGGCAAAGTTAAGCCAACATTTCCATAAAGTCATCTATGCCCAGTATGCGCAGGCCCAGTTGCTGGGCTTTCTCGAGTTTGGCAGGCCCCATGTTGGCCCCGGCGAGGATGAAGTCTACGTTCTTGCTCACGCTGCTGGCAACGGTGCCACCGTGGGCCTTCACCAGGTCTTGCAGTGCGTCGCGGCTGTGGCCCTCGAAGGTGCCTGAGATGACGATTTTCTGGCCCGAGAGCCGGTCAGAGAGCTTTTCGGCCCCGGGCCCGGCGCTCAGTTGTAGGCCTGCGGCCCTAAGGCGAGCGAGCTCGGCGTGCGTTTCGGGCTGCGCCCGCCAGGCAACCAGGGCCTCGGCGATGCGGCCCCCGATAGCGTGCACAGAGGTGAGGGTTTCTTCGCTAGCCTCAAGCAAGGCATCCAGGCTCCCAAAATGGGCCGCCAGTTTCTGGGCTACCCCCTCGCCCACGTACCGGATGCCCAGGGAAAAGAGCACCCGCTCGAAGGGCACCGCGCGGCTGGCGGCAATGGCCTCGACGAGGTTGCGGGCGCTTTTGTCGGCAAAGCGCTCTAGGCCCACCAGCTGCTCGTACGTGAGGTCGTAGAGGTCGGCGGGCGACTGCACCAGGCCTGCGCCGACGAGTTGGCCCACGATTTCGCTGCCCAGCCCGTCAATGTCCATCGCCTTGCGGTGGGCAAAGTGCTCAATCCGGCCCCGCACCTGGGGTGGGCAGCCCGCCCAGTTGGGGCAGAAGTGGCCCACTTCGCCTGGGTGTTGCGCCAGGGGCGTGCCGCACGCGGGGCAGGTAGTGGGCGGCACCACCGGGGGGGCCTCGGGGGCACGCCGGCTGGCATCCACCGCCACCACTTTGGGGATGATCTCGCCGCTCTTGAGCACCGTGACCCGGTCGCCGTAGTGCAGGCCCAGCCGCCCGATCTCGTCGAAGTTGTACAGCGAGGCGCGTTTCACGGTTGTACCTGCCAGCACCACGGGCCTGAGGTTGGCCACGGGCGTCACGTAGCCCGTGCGGCCCACCGACCACTCAATGGACTCGAGCACGGTCTGGGCCTCTTCGGCGGCGTATTTGTAAGCCACGGCCCAGCGGGGGCTTTTGGCGGTGCTGCCGAGCTCCTCACGCTGGGCCAAGGCGTCGAGTTTTACAACGACCCCGTCGGTGGCGTAGGGCAGCTGCTCGTTGCGGCCCTGCCAGTGCAGGATATAGGCTTCGGTGGCCTCGAGGTCGTAGGCCCGTGTGTTGTGCGGGTTTACGGGAAAGCCCCACTGGGCCAAGAGGGCCAGGTTCTCCCAGTCGGTGGCGGGGCTCAGGCCCGGGGAATCGAAGTCGAGGTAGTAGGCCCAGAAGCGCAGGGGCCGCTGGGCGACCACGGCGCTGTCTTGCAGCTTGAGTGTACCGGCGGTGGTGTTGCGGGGATTCATCAGGGGCTCTTCGCCGAGTTCGGCGCGCTGGGCGTTGAGGGCCTCAAAGTCGGCGTAGGTCATGTACACCTCGCCGCGCACTTCGAAATCGGTACGGGCCCGGGGGTCGTCGGCCAAAAGCCGCAGTGGGATGTCGCGGATGGTGCGCACGTTGGCCGTGATGTCGTCGCCCTCGGTGCCGTTGCCGCGCGTCACGCCGCGGACCAGTTTACCGCCGCTGTAGTGCAGGCTCAGGGCCACGCCATCGATCTTGAGCTGGAGCACATACGCCCGGTCGTCGCGGCCCAGGCCAGTGCGTAACCTCTGGTCAAACTCGCGCAGCTCGTCTAGGCTGTAGGCGTTGGCCAGCGAGCGCATGGGGGTACGGTGCCGCCAGGTGGCAAAGGTTTTGGTTACCTCGCCGCCCACGCGCTGGGTGGGGCTGTCGTCGGTGCGCAGCTCGGGGTACTGCTGCTCTAGGGCCTGCAATTCACGCAGCAGGCCATCAAACTCGGCGTCGCTGATTTCGGGCTGGGCCAGGGTGTAGTACAGGTGGTTGTGCCGGTGCAGTTCGTGGCGGAGCCACTGGGCACGGGCGGTTTCGGCGGCGGTGGGCACAGGCGGTCGCTGGTTTCGGGTAGCGACCTGCAAACTACCGCTCGGGCGCCGGGTATAGATGGGCTGCCGGGGCTGTATACGGTTTGTTAATGAGCCGTAAACCCACCGGCATTTGCAAACGTTGGGTAGCGCGTGCTGCAACCCGCTGGTAGGTTCGCTCTTCTCTAGCCCATGCGTGTACGCCAGAATATTCTCGTAGTTGGATGTGTACTGGCCGCCCTCGGGGCTAGAGCCCAGGCCGATCGGGGCGCGGCTGCCCCCGCCCAACCCCCTACAGCGCGCTACCGCATCACCCCCAACCGCACCGAAACCGCGGTAACGGTAGATGGCGTGCTCGACGAGCCCGTCTGGCAGACAGCCCAGCGCGTGACGGGCTTTGCCATGAACTTCCCGGTCGATGAGCAGCCCCTGGCGGGGCAAAGCGAGGTCATGCTGGCCTACGACGACCAGTACCTCTACGTGGCATCTATCAACCGCAAAGCCACCGATAAGCCCTACGTGGTGGCTAGTCTGCGGCGCGATTTTCAGCGCTACGACCAGGACTTCTTCGCCGTCTACCTCTGCCCCTTCAACGACCAGGCCAACGGCTTCTACTTCGCTGTCTCGCCCTATGGGGTACAGGCCGAGGGCCTGGTGGCCAATACCGACGACATCTCGCTTACCTGGGACAACCGCTGGTTCGCCGAAGCCGTGCAGGGCGAAGGCCAGTGGACCGCCGAACTGGCCATCCCCTTCAAGACCCTGCGCTACGACGCTACGTCGGGCCATTGGGGCATCAACTTTGGCCGTGCCGACCGCCAGTCGCAGAACGAGGTCGGCAGCTGGGTGCCCGTGCCCCGCAACCAGAACATTGACAACCTGCTCTTCCACGGCGAGCTCGTCTGGCCCGAGCCCCTGCCCACGCCCGGCCGCAACCTGGCACTCATCCCCTACCTGGGCGCCAACCTCGGCAACGACTACACCGACACCGAGCCTTGGCAGAACGAGCTCAACTATGGCTTCGATGCCAAAGTGGCCGTAACCCCCGGCCTGAACCTGGACCTGACCGTAAACCCCGACTTCAGCAACGTTGAGGCCGACGTGCAGCAGATCAACCTCTCACGCTTCGACCTGTTCTTCCCCGAACGGCGCCAGTTTTTTATTGAGAACAGCGACCTCTTCAGCTCGTTTGGCTTTCAGAACATCCGGCCCTTTTTCTCGCGCCGGGTGGGCCTGGGTGTGCCCATCGTAGCCGGGATGCGCCTGAGCGGAAAGATTGGCTCAAAATGGCGCGTGGGCCTGATGAACGTGCAGACCGAGGGCCTGGCCGAAGATGGCCTGCTGGCCCAGAACTACGGCGTGGCCGCAGTACAGAAGCAGATTCTGGGCAGCTCCTATATCGGGGGCATCTTTGTTAACCGGCAGGCCTACGACGCCAACGCCGGGGGGTTTCTCGATAGCAACTACAACCGCGTGGCCGGGCTCGATGTGCGCCTGCAGACCAAGAACGGGCAGTGGGACGGCAAGGCCACCTTCCAGCGCAGCTTCTCGCCCGGCGCCGGCGATCGGCCCATTGCCGGGGGTGCTACCCTGAGCTTCACTAAGCCCAAAGGCGGCTTCAACGTCTTTACCGAGTACGTGGGTACCGACTTCAAGGCCGAGACCGGCTTTACGCCCCGCCTTACTCAGTTCGACCCCACCCGCGAAGAGCGGGTGGTGGTGGGCTACTGGCGCACAAACGGCGAAGTGTTCTACAACTTTTTGCCCGAAGAGCGCGCCGTCGCCCGCCACGGGCCCGGTACCTTCTGGCAGGTGGTAACCGACAGCCTGGGGAATGTGACCGACCACAACATGAACGGCTGGTATGAGTTCAACTTTCGCAATTCGTCCTACTTCGGGCTCTGGGCCGTGAAAACCTACACCCGCCTGCTGTTCCCGTTCGAGGCCGGGGTACAGCGCAGCGCCGACGGCGGGACCGAAACCCAGACCTTTTTTGCCCCCGGTGGGTACCACTACCAGGAGGGCGGCTTCGACTACGGCTCAGACAACCGCAAGCTGTTGCGCTGGGAGGTTGGCGCCAGCGCGGGCACCTTCTATTCGGCCCGCACCTACGGCGGCCGGTTTGAGTTTCGGTACCGGGCCCAACCCTGGGGCAGTTTTGAGGGCAGCATCAGCTACACCTCAATTGACTACCCCGAGGCCTTGGGCGAGACCGAAGAGTTTGTCCTCCTGGGTGCACGGGCCGACCTTTCGTTCACCCGCAGCCTGTTCCTAAGCACGTTCTGGCAGTACAACTCGCAGAGCGGCTTTTGGGGCACAAACACGCGGTTTCAGTGGCGCTTTGCCCCGATGTCGGATGTGTTCCTGGTCGTGATTGACGACTACGACGAGCGACTGAGCATTCAGCAGCGCGCCATTGCGCTAAAAGTGGTGTACTGGCTCTCGCTCTAGCGCTGGCGGCGGTACTTCTCCTGCCACTTGCGGTTGAGGTCTTTGTGCTTGTTGTTGAGGTCAATTTGCCGGCCCTCGATGAAGGCGTGGGTCACGCGGCTGGTGCGCATATCCAGAATATCGCCTTCCGACACGACGAGCGTGGCGTCTTTGCCTACCTCCAGGGTGCCTACCCGGCCCTCAATGCCCATGAGCATGGCGGGCACCTGCGTGATGGCGCTCAGCGCCTCTTCGGGGGTAAGGCCATAGGCAGCGGCAGTACCTGCATGGAAGGGCAGGTTAAAGTTCTGGTACCCCTCGCGGCCCACTGCGATAGCAACTGTAAGCCCGGCCGCCTTGAGGCGTGCGGGTAGGCTGTAGGCAGCATCTACGGGGTCGTCGGGCCGGCCGGGCAGCTGGTGCGTGCCCAGGACGACGACCGGGATGCCCCGCGATTTGAGCAGTGGCGCCAGGGTTTCGGCTTCGGTGCCACCCACGATGGCCACCTTGAGCTTGAAGCGGTCGGCAAAAGCAACGGCCTGCTCAATGTCGGTCACGCTGCTGGCCTGGATGTACACCCGGCCTTCACCCTTAAGGAAGGGAGCCAAGGCGGCGAGCTGCAGGTCGTTGCGCGTGGGCGTGGCCGCGGTGTAGGCTTGGGCCGATTCGAAGTAGTTGTAGAGCGCCGTGAGCTGCTCTTGGGCCCGGTCTCGGAAGCGCTTTTCGGCCTCGGGGTTGCCCAGAGCGAAACCGGGTACCTGGCCGCTGGGCCAGTTCAGGTACAACCCCTCATCGGCCCGCACCGTGGCGTCTTCCCAGTTCCAGGCGTCGAGCTGTACGGCCGACGAGCGGCCACTGATCACCCCACCCGCTGGGGCTACTTGTGCCAGTAGCACGCCGTTGCTGCGCACTACGGGTAGGATGTGCGAATCGGTGTTGTAGCCTGCTTGGGCCCGGGCTGCGGGGTTGAAGTCGCCGGTTTCGCGCACGTCGTTCGTGGCCCGTACGGCTTCGATCTCGACCAGGCCCAGGGCCGTGCCCAGGGCAATGAGGCCCGGGTACACGTGCCTACCGGCGGCATCGATAGTGATCAGATCGGCGGTCTTGGGGGCGTTTACGTCTACGCCTATGGCCGTGAGTTTGCCGCCGGTAATGAGCAGGTCAGTGTTCTCGAGCACCTGGCCGTTGCCTACGTGCACGGTCGCCTTGCGGATGACGATAGGGGCGCTCTGCGCCGGGGCGGGTATGGGGGTAATCTGGGCAGCGGCCAACAGCGGTAGCGCGCAGGCCAAGAGGCTCAGGGTAACGAAGCGTAACATGGGCGGTGGGCGGTCGGGGATGCTGGAGGAGAGGAGGGTAGGTGGGGCCTAGTGGTCGCCGCGGTGGAGGTGCAGCTGGGCTTCGGTGTCCGATTCGCTGTCGGCCTCGTAGGTGGCCCCACGGCCCAGGTAGATGAATTGGTCAAGGTCGTTGCAGTGCCACACCCGGTTACGCTTGCGCTCGGGTTTTTGGGTGGGGGCGCCCCCGGCCTTTTCAACGAGCAGTTTCTGAATGAGGCGGGCCCGTTCGGCCTGGATCTGCGCCCGCAGTTCGGTGTCGCGCACCTGGTCGAAGAGCAATACTCCGTCTACGTAGGTCTGCCGGGGGCGGGCGTACACCGACAGCGGGTTGGCGGTCCAGACCACAAGGTCGGCGTGCTTACCGGGTTCTACGGTGCCCACGTGGGCGTCTACGTGCAGCATTTTGGCAGGGTTCAGGGTCACCATCTTCCAGGCCTCTTCCTCGCTCATGCCGGCGTACTTCACGCTTTTGGCGGCCTCCTGGTTCAGCCGACGGGCCATTTCGGCGTCGTCAGAGTTGATGGCCACCACCACGCCGGCCTGTGTCATGAGGGCCGGGTTGTAGGGCATGGCCTCGTACACCTCGTACTTGTAGGCCCACCAGTCGGCAAACGTGCTGCCGGCGGTGCCCTGGGCGGCCATTTTGTCGGCGACCTTGTAGCCTTCCAGGATGTGGGTTAAGGTGTTAAGCTTAAAGCCGAAGCGTTCGCACAGGCGCAGCAGCATCGTGATCTCACTCTGCACGTAGCTGTGGCAGGTGATGAAGCGCTTGCTGTCGAGGATTTCGAGCATACACTCAAGCTCCAGGTCTTTGCGCGGCGGCACACGGTTGCTGGCCTTGCCTCCGGCGGCCTGGTAGGCCTGCCACTGGGCGCGGTAGTCGAGCGCGGCGGTAAAGGCGTCGGCGATGAACTGCTCGACGCCCAGGCGCGTCTGGGGGTAGCGGCTGCGGTAGGCATCGCCCCAGTTCGACTGCTTGACGTTTTCGCCGAGCGCGAACTTGATAAACCCAGGCGCCTCGGCGAAGCGCAGGCCCTCGGGGCCCTGCCCCCAGCGGAACTTGACAATTGAGCTCTGGCCGCCAATGGGGTTCGCCGAGCCGTGCAGTTGTTGCGCTGCCGTTACCCCGCCCGCCAGCTGGCGGTAGAACTGGATGCTCTTGGCATCCACTACGTCGGCCATGCGCACCTCGCCGCTGTTGGCCTGGGAGCCTTCGTTCACGCTCTCGAGCCCAATGTGGGTGTGCTCGTCGATGATGCCGGTGGTGAGGTGCAGGCCCTGGCCCTCGACCACCCGCGCGCCGCGGGGGGCTGTGAGGCCAGTACCCACCTGCGCAATCTTGCCGTTTTGAATGAGCACATCGGCGTTTGTGAGGCGGCCCTGGGCCGTGTTGGTCCACACCGTCATACCCTTAAAGAGGACGGTTTCGGCCGTGGGGCGCTGGGCAAACCCGTAGCCCACGTTAGGGAAGGTTACGGGGCTTAGTGTACTCCGGTCGATGGGCTTAATGGCCTCGGGGGCTTTTACCTCGGGGGTGCCCGGGGCTGTGCGGGTGGCCCTCCAGGCCAGGGCCGCGCCGTTAGGGGCCGTGCCTTGGCCCTCCAGGGCATCGCCGCTCAACACGCCCTTGAGCTGGTAGTAGCCGCTGGCGGCCGTATCGGCGGCCAGTTGTAGCACCCATAGGCCCGATTTATACGTCAGCGTCGACTTGTGCTCTGCGCTGCCCACGGTGGCCTTGGTGGTATAACTCGGGTGGTTGCCCGTCACGGCCAGGCCGAAGGTTTTGCCCTCTAGGCTCAGGTTCCAGGTGCCCAACGGTAGCTGGGCAGGGGTATCGGTACCAAAGAGGCGCTCACCGGCCACCCAGGTCTGCTCGACGCTGGCTTCGGTGGCGAAGAGATCGCCGCTGGCGACGACCAGGTTGGCACGTTTGCCCACGGCAAGGGTACCGACTTGGCCCGAGAGGCCAAGTAGCTCGGCGGGCGTGGTGGTGAGAGCTGCCAGGGCGTTGTCGGGGGGCAAGCCGTAGGCGATGGCCCGCCGGAGGTTTTTCCAGAAGTCGCCCACCTCTTTCAGCCCGTGGGTGGTGAACGCGAAGGGGATGTTCTGGGTGTGCAGGGTGTAGGGGTTGAGCGGGGCCTGCTCCCAGCGCCGCAGCTGCGCCAGGCTAACGGCGGCGGCATCGGCGGGGTCGGTCACGTCAAAGGCCATGGGGTAGTTCAGAGGCAGGATGAACGGCGCTTTGGTGGCGGCCACTTCGGTTATCCACTCGTATTCAAAACCCGAGCCTTTGACTATGAGCTTGAGCCCGAACTCGGCGGCGATGGCGGCCATGCGCAGGGCGTCTTCGGGGGTGTCGGCCTCAAAGACAAAGGGCAGGCCTGCCTGGCGGTGGGCCAGAAGGGCGGCCAGGCTTAGGTTGACCTCGGGGGCACTCTGGGCGGGGTTGGCCGCGTAGGCGGCCTGGGCCTGCTGGTACCAGTCGGCATCGAGGAGCACCTGCCGCAAGAGGGCCTGGATGCCCATGAGCGAGCTGGGGTATTCCATTGTGCTGCTGCCAGTCGAAAAAGCCACGTGGCTGGCCACTGGGCGGGGGCTGGCCAGGTTTTGGTCCAGATCGCCGGCGCCCAGGAGCAGGGCTACCCCGGCGCCGCGCAGCAGGCCATCGTTGGGGGCGGCCTGCACGAGGGTGAAGCCCGCGCCGCGCAGCCCATCGCGCAGTTTGGTATCCAGCTTGGGGGCAGCCAAGACGTCGGTCTCGGGCCGGATGCAGTCGTTCCAGTACACGGCCCCTTCGCGGGTGCTGGTGTACTGGGGGCCATCGCCACGGCCAGCGTTACCGCCGCGCATGGGCTCGGAGAGCAAATGCGTATAGGGGTCTATAAAGCCGGGGTACACCCACTTGCCGGCCAGGTTGTGCACCTGTGCCCCGGCGGGCACTTGCACGTCTTTGCCCACCGCACGGATGATGCCGTTTTCAAGCAACACCGTCGCGTTTTCGAGGCGCTGGCCGGGCCCGGTAACAACGGTGGCCCCCACCAGGGCGTGCAGTGTGGGTGTGTGCTGGCGCAGGCCTTCCTGCTGGCGGGTGGCCCTATCCTGTTGGGCACATAGGGGTTGTGCGCACAGTGTAGCCAAACCCAGCCCTACCGTGCAGCGTACCAATGCGTTCATAGGCGATAATTACCACCCAATGGGTGTAGAGGTAAGCGAGCAAGTTAACCGTGCCGTAACCTTCAGGTGTACATGGGCAAGCTTGCCCATGTCTATTAACAATAATTTGGGGTTGCGGTGGTGCCGTTGGGCAGGCGCGAGTTGCCCACTCGCAGGGTAAGCCACAGGGTACCCCAGCGTGCGCGGGGTACAGGTGCTGGAATTGCCCAGCGGGCCCCGGTGTTGACCCGTTACCTTTGGCATACCATGTACGCGGTCGTTGACCTGGAGACTACCGGCGGGCAGCCCCCCCGCGACCGGATAACCGAAATCGCCATCGTGCTCCACGACGGCGAGCGCATCACCGACCGGTTCCACACCCTGGTCAACCCCGAGCGGCCCATCCCCCTGGCCGTGCAGCGCCTGACGGGCATCACCGACGCCATGGTGGCCGAGGCCCCGCGCTTCCCCGAAGTGGCCCGCCAGATTGTAGAGCTGACCGAGGGCCGCATTTTCGTGGCCCACAACGCGCAGTTCGACTATGGCTTCCTGAAAGCGGCCTTCGGCGAGCTGGGCTACAGCTACCAGCGCAAATCGGTGTGCACTGTGCGCCTGGCGCGCCAGTACCTGCCCGGGCACGAGTCGTATTCGCTGGGCAAGCTCTGCCGCTCGCTCGGCATAGAGGTGCAGGGCCGCCACCGCGCCCTGGGCGATGCCACCGCCACCAGCGAGCTGCTGACGCGCATCCTGGCCAACAGCCGGCCCGAGGGCCTACTGGAGCAGCTGGAGCAGGAGGCTCACCGCCTGCCCCTGCCGCCCAAGCTCAGCCCCGCGGTGGTCGATAAGCTGCCCGTGGCCACGGGCGTGTACTACTTCCACGACGAGCAAGGCAAGGTGCTCTACGTGGGCAAGAGCATCAACATCCGCCAACGGGTGCACGACCACCTGCGCATAGACTACCGCCGCAAGCGCGAGGCCGCCTTCAAGAGCCAGATCGCCGACATCAGTTGGACGGCCACCGGCACCGAGCTCGTGGCCCTTCTCCACGAAGCGGCCGAGATCGGCCGCTACCAGCCACCTTTCAACCGGGCGCTCAAGCACCGCACAGACCGCTTCGGCCTCTACCCTATCACTGACCGCGAGGGCTACCGCCGCATCGTACTGCGGCCCCACCAGCCCGGTACCCGCCAGCGGGGCAACCCGCTCATGCTCTTCCGCAGCGCCAAGGCGGCCCGCCGCTACCTCGACTGGTTTGCTGCCCAGCACGGGCTGTGCAAAAAGCTGCTGGCAGCCGAGGCCGGGGTAGGCCCCTGCTTCGACTTCCAGCTGCACCGCTGCGCCGGGGCCTGCGTGCACGAAGAGCCCCCGGGCCTGCACAACGAGCGCTTTGAAAACGCCTGGCACGGCCACCGCACCTGGGTGCCCAGCCTGCTGGTAGTAGGCGCGGGCCGCACGCCCGAGGAGCGTAGCGTGGTATGGCTCGACGAGCACCGCTACCGCGGCTACGGCTACGTGCCCGCCGACCTGGCCCTGGGCAGTACCACCGACCTGGAGGCCTACATCGCCCCGGCCGAAGACACGCAGTACGCCCGGGCGCTCATACGGGGCTACGTGCAGCAGGGCTGCGACGAGCGGGTAATCGTCTTGAGCCCGGCGGGGGTTCCGGCCTAGGCCCGTAGTTTCGTGCCATGCTCAGGGCTTCGGTGGTGGGGGTGATGGGGCTGCTCTTGATGAGCGCCGATGTGCCCACGGGTAGCTACCGGCTGCCGTTCCCGGCCCAGGTCTACGATGGCCTCTCGGGCAATTTTGGCGAGGTGCGGCCGAGCCACTGGCACTACGGCCTCGACTTTAGGGTGGGGCCCAATACGCCCATTTACGCCGTGGCCGATGGTTACGTTGCGCGGGTACGGGTTTCGAGCGGCGGCTATGGCAAATCGGTGTACATCCGGCACCTCAACGATGGGCATACAACAGTGTATGGCCACCTCTCACGCTTCAGCCCCCGAATCGAACTGCGCATCGAGGCCCTGCAGCGCGAAAGCCAGCAGTTTGAGCAGGAGTGGTTCCCTGAACCGGGCGAGATTGTGGTTCAGGCCGGCGATCTGGTCGCCTACAGCGGCAACACCGGCTACAGTACCGGCCCCCACCTGCACTACGAGGTGCGCGATACCCAAGAGTATGTGCTCAACCCCCTGGCCTACCACCGGGGCGTTATCCCCGATACCAAACCGCCGTACCTGGTAAAACTGGCCCTGGAGCCCCTCAGCGCCCAGAGCCGCGTAGACGGCCTGTTCGAAAAGCTGGTCTTTACCCCCGCCGGCACCGGCCCCACCTACACCACCGCCGAAACCCACCTGGTCGAGGGCCCCGTGGGGCTTGAGTTTACTGCCTACGACCATGTGGGCGGCAGTACCAATGCCAATGGGGTGTACCGCACCGAGCTGCGCCTGGATGGGGCCCTGATCTGGGAGCAGCGTATGGACCGCTTTGGCTTCCACCACAGCCCCAGCATCAACCAGCACATCGATTTTGGCTACTACCAGCGCCACCGCCAGGTGCTGCAAAAGGCTTATGCCGACAGCGGCAACCGTACCCCGGTGTACCCCACCGTCGTGAAGGGCGGGGCCATCGAGCTGCTCGATAACCTGCCCCACCGCCTCGAACTCGCGCTCACCGACTACCATGGCAACCGAAGCACCTGGCGCGCAACCCTACAGCGGGGCACCAGCCGTCAGCGCGTGCCCACCCTCGCCACCGATGGCCCCGGCCTGGCGCCCAGCTACAGCGTACGGCGCAACGTGCTCATCCTGAAAAGCGGATTACCCCGCGTGCTGCCCG
>JANRLA010000031.1:0-60955 GCA_033763015.1 Bacteroidia bacterium | reverse complement strand
CCGTCCCCTAGTCATTTGTGGCAAACCCGTACCCCCATGTCCACCTTTCAAGCCGACGACTTCGGCCAGTTTCTCGTCGAAACCCCCACCAGCCGTGAGGTCTTCGACCACCTCAAAGAAGCCCGAAGCACCTACCGGGCGCTGGTCGAAGACATCAAAGAAGCCGAAGACGGGTTCGCCACCCTCTCCGGGCGTACCGACCCCGACAGTGACTGGGCCCTGATCGCCTCCTTCGAATTCGTTGACCCCGACGACGAAGATCAAGACGACGACGAATAACCGTCGCACCCTTCCTGCTCTCTGTCCCGCCCCAAGGCCATCGGTAACCGATGGCCTAGGGGCGTCGTGTACTATCGGTATTCCGTTCGGTATGCCGTCTTCCTTCCGCCGTGCGGGTTAACTTCCGTCCTCAGCTTTGCTACTCCCTATGTCAGCGCCCAAGTTCCTCCAAGCCTTTGCCAAAGCCGCCGCCGCAACTGCACCTCAGTCGGCAGGTAACTGCGTCATCTACACCCGCGTGTCGACCAAAGAGCAGGCCGATACCAACATGAGCCTCAACACGCAGCTCAAGGCCTGCGACGACTTCGCTCAAAAAAACGGGCTCACCGTTTTGGGCCACTTCGGTGGCACCTACGAAAGCGCCAAGAGCGACGAACGCAAAGAGTTCAAGCGGATGCTTGACTTTGTCAAACGCAGCAAGCGCAAAGTCTCCACCATTGTCGTGTACTCTGTCGACCGCTTTAGCCGCTCGGGCCCCAATGCCATTTACATCACGCACGAACTTCGGCAGCAGGGCATCCTGGTGCAGTCGGTTTCGCAACCCATCGATGCCGCCACGCCAACAGGCAGTTTTCAGCAGAACATCCAGTTCCTGTTCTCAGAATACGACAACCAGCTGCGGCGCGAGAAGTGCATCGCCGGTACCCGCGACAAGCTCCTCCGGGGCGAGTGGGTGACCCGGCCACCGCTGGGCTACGACATGATTGTGCAAAACGGCAGGCAGCTCATCCAAATCAATGCCCAGGGCCGCATCCTTCAGAAGGCTTTCTACTGGAAAGCCCACGAGGGCACCCCGAACGTAGAAATCGTACGGCGCCTGAAGCTACTGGGGCTACCGCTTACCAAAGAGGGCCTCCGACGAACGTTCAAGAACGTTTTCTACTGCGGCTACCTGAGCCACCGGTGCCTGGGCGGCAGCGTCGTGAAGGGCAACCATGCACCACTGGTGCCGGTCGAGGTCTTCCAACGCGTGAACGAGGTGACCACTGAAACCCACCGCCAGGGGTGGCGGCACACTGCTGAACCCGATCTGTACCCCCTTCGCGTGTTCGCCAAAGAGGCCCGAACGGGCAGTTCGTTTGCCGGCTACGAGGTCAAGCGTAAGCGGCTTCACTACTACAAGGCCGGTAGCGGCGCCAATGCCCTGAACCTACGGATGGAAACCGCCCATGCCCGGTTTGCCGAGCTGCTGGAGCAGTACACCCTTCAGCCGCGCTTTGTTGCGCCACTCAAAGCCATGCTGCCAGAGGTGGTTGCAGAGCTGACACATGCACAGGCCGAAGACCACCGCAGCCAGCAGCTACGGCTCAAGGAGCTAACCCGTAAGCTCAATCGGCTGGAAGAGAGGTTCATCGAGGAACAGGTACCCCTGGCGCTGTACGAAAAATTCCGCGCCAGCTACACCGCAGAAATCGGCCAATTGAAGGCCGAACTCGAACCGCACGCCGATGTGCTATCGAACCTACCTGAGGCCCTGGCAAAAGCCCTCGAAATCGCCCAAGACATGGTCACTACGTGGGTTTCAGCGCCCTTCGCAGCGCAACGTAGCCTACAGTACTTGGTCTTCCCGGAAGGTGTTACGTACGACCGCGAAACCGGGCACTTTCGAACCAGTCGGGTCAACGCACTCTTCTCTGCAATCCGCTCGTTATCAAGCAGTTGCGAGGGCCCCAAACGGAAACAGCGCGACCCCAAAGCCGCGCTGCCTCACTGGGTACGGGTAGCCCTTTTCAAACTTTAACCGCTGCGCGGCTAGCCCAGGTAGGCCTTGAGCATTTTGCTTCGGCTGGTGTGGCGCAGGCGGCGGATGGCCTTTTCTTTGATTTGGCGCACACGCTCACGGGTCAGGTCGAACTTCTCGCCGATTTCTTCGAGCGTAAGGCTGTGCTCTACCCCGATGCCGAAGTACAGGCGGACCACCTCGGCCTCGCGCTGGCTCAGGGTGCACAGGGCACGCTCTACCTCCTGGCTCAGGCTCTCGTTGATGAGGCCCTGGTCGGGGTTGGGCTCCTCGTCGTTTTCGAGCACGTCGAGCAGGCGGTTTTCTTCGCCTTGCACGAAGGGGGCGTCCATCGAGATGTGGCGGCCAGCAATTTTGAGGGTGTCTGACACCTCGGCGCTGCTCATGCCCTCGATGACCTCGGCGATCTCGTGGGGGGCTGGCTCGCGCTCAAACTCTTGCTCCAGCTTGCTGTAGGCCTTGCCGATCTTGTTCAGGGCCCCTACCCGATTGAGCGGCAGGCGCACGATACGGCTCTGCTCGGCCAATGCCTGCAGGATGCTCTGGCGGATCCACCACACGGCGTAGGAGATGAACTTGAAGCCGCGGGTCTCGTCGAAGCGTTTGGCGGCCTTGATCAGGCCCAGGTTGCCCTCGTTGATGAGGTCGCCGAGCGAGAGGCCCTGGTTTTGGTACTGTTTGGCTACCGATACGACGAAGCGCAGGTTGGCTTTGGTCAGCTTCTCCAGGGCAGTTTGGTCGTTTTCGCGAATGCGCCGGGCGAGGTCTACTTCCTCGTCGGGCGTCAGGAGCTCGACCTTGCCAATTTCTTGCAGGTACTTGTCGAGCGATTGCGATTCGCGGTTGGTGATCTGCTTGGAGATTTTAAGCTGTCTCATCGACCAAGGGGGGGAAAGGCGTAGAAAGGGCGGTAGAAGCGGGGCGTAATCGGCTGCCTGTCAGGCGGTTACTGGCAAGTGGGCCGGAACTGATGTACTAACTAAAACTTGTACCCACTTATTGTATTTCTGCCTCAGAATTTGTAAGCAAATACTAGCTCGCAGCAGACCAACGGCACTAGTAACGGCAGGCAAGGGGCTGGCTGTATACCGGGGCATGCAAAAAATAGTGGGGGCCATACGGTGCGTTGGTATCTTGTGGCCCCACCTTACTACCGCAATGCTCAAACTCACGATGATAGGCCGCCTGGGTGCCGACGCCGAGGTGCGCGACGCCGCCGGCCGCAAGGTCATTTCGTTCAACCTGGCGCACTCTGAGCAGTACACCGACCGCAGCGGCGTGAAACAGGAACGCACCACCTGGGTGCGCTGTAGCCTCTGGCGCGACGAAAACCGCATTGGCGTGGCCCAGTACCTGCGCAAAGGCGGCCAGGTGTACGTAGAGGGCAGCCCCAGCGTGCGCACCTACGAGAATAAAGAGGGCCAGACCGTGGCCAGCTTCGAGCTCACGGTGCAGAACCTGGAGCTCTTGGGCGGCAAAGACGAGCGGCCCAGCAGCGGCCCCGAAACCGCCTACGGCGCCTACGACAAGCCCAAGGCCCCCGCTACCCCCACTGCGCCCGCTGCCACGCCCTACGAAGACCCCAACGAGGGCTTCGCCGACGACCTGCCCTTTTAACGCCCCCGCACGCCCATGAACCCCTGGCACGACCTGGAGCCCGGCAGCGCCAAAGACCTGCTCGCGGTCATCGAGATCGGGGTGGGCATGCGCACCAAGTACGAGCTCGACAAAGACACGGGCCTGGTGCGCCTGGTGCGCATCCTGCACGGGGCCGTGCGCTACCCGGTGAACTACGGCATCGTGCCCAAAACCTTAAGCGTAGACGGCGACCCGCTCGACATCCTGGTCGTTACCGACGAGAGCCTGCTGCCGGGCTGCATCGTCGCCACCCGCCTCATTGGCCTGCTTAAAATGGCCGACCACGAAGGTGCCGACGACAAACTGCTTGCCGTACCCCTGCGCGACCCCGAGGCCGAAGACCTACAGGGCCCCGACGACCTGAACGGCGCCTTCAAGAAAGAGCTGGCCCACTTCTTTGAAGTGTACACCGACCTGGAAGGCAAAACCGTGCGCGTGCCCGGCTACGCCGACCGCGCAGCCGCCGAAGCGGCCCTCAAAGCCGCCAAGGCCCGTTACAAGGCGGCCTTCAAAAAGGCCAAGAAGAAGTAGCGCTACTTGATGGCCGAGAGCACGGTCGTGATTTCGGGCTTGCCGTTGCGGTCGTAGCTGATGTTCTTCACCATGCCCGTACCCCGGCTGATGTAGGTGGTGGTTTTTGAGACAATGGGCGGGATGTTGGGCATGGGCACACCGGCGGGCATGCCGGGGATCTGCATTTCGGTCTTCACCTCGGTTTCTTCTTCGAGCACGTAGGCGGTAAAGCTGCCTGCTGGGGTAGTCACGGTTTCTTGGCCCGTTACCCGGCGGTTGTAGATGCGCAGACGCATGGTACCCATGGCCTGGCCGTCCTGGCTCAGGGTGGTGGTCATGGTGCCTTCGGGCAGGGTAGCGCCGACGGCCAGTTCGCCGGGGTAGAGCAAGAACGAGGTCTCGGCCGTGAGGGTCATCGACTCAGGCATACCCGACTGGCGGAGGCTGCCCATCATGCTCTGCATATCGATTTCAAACTCGCCGCTGGTGCACTTCACTTTGTATTCGAACGGCGGCAGGGGCTTGCCCTTGTCGTCGGTGCCCGAAATAGAAATGGTGTACACCGCGCCCTCTTTGGCTTTGATGGTGTGGTTGAAGGTGCCCTCGGGTTTGCCCTTGCCGTTGGTCATAGCGTAGGTGAGCACCGTACCGGGCTTTTGGGGGTAGAACAGGTCGCAGGTTTGGGCGGTAAGGGCTGCGGGCAGCAGCAGGCAGAGTGTGGCGAAGAAAAGTCGCATGGCTGTGGGGATGGCAGTGGGTTGATGTACCCCGAAGCTACAGCAAATAGGGCCCTAAACCACCGCCGGGGGTGGCGAACCCTGCAACCGACTGCTATCTGCCTGTCAACTAGGCTACTCAGGCTGCAAACCCCGCGCGGGCGTTTGGCCGCTGGGCTATGCCCCTACCCCTCTACGACCTGTACGAGGTTACCGTCGGGGTCGTAGACGATGACAAACGAGTTTTCGCCCACTTCTTCCTTGCGCACCGAGAAGAAGTAGCGGGTGCCCAGGGCGCGCAGGTGCCGGTCGAGCGCGTCGAGGTCGGGCGTGGCAAAGCAGAGCTTGCTGTAGCCGTAGAAGCCGTTGTACGGGGGCACGAGCCGCAGGGCGCTGTCGGGGTGGATGGTGGTGGCGTTCTCGACGAGCTCGAGCCGGTAGCCGTCTTTCTCCAAAAACCGGATGCGCAGCTGGCTTTCGGGCACATCCACCGTGTCTACGGCCACAAAGCCCAGGCGGCTGGTGTACCATGCCTGGGTGGTATCGGCGTTGCGCACCAACAGGGCCATGAGGTAGGGCCGCAGCACGGCCGGGGGCGCGGTGGGCGCGGCGGTGCCGGGGCGCTTGTCGCTATCGGCGTGCTTGGGGTTGCGCTGGGCATAGCCAGCCAAGGCCAGTAGCAGCAGCAAAGCCACCCAATACCCACGTAACGCAGTCATACCTGCAAAGGACGGCCCGGGGGCCTGCCCACAGCACCAGGCTTTTTGAACCGGTCGTGGTAAGCCCGGCTACTGGGGGTGTTGGTAGAGGTGCTGCAGCAGCGCCCGGTGGGCATCGGTGAAGGGGTGGTCGCGGCGGGCCATGACGCGCTGGGCGGTCTGGCAGAAGGCCTCGAAGTCGTAGCGCTCGGTGCCCTCGGCGTTCCAGGCAAAATCGGGCACCTGCTTGGGCGGGAAGCCCGTCGCCACCACGTTGGCCCCTACCCCCACCACCGTGCCGGTATTGAACGTGGTGTGGATGGCGCTCTTGGCGTGGTCGCCCATCACTAGGCCCAGAAAGGTCTGGCCCGTGGGCTCTAGGTGGTGGCGCACCCGGCTGTAGAGCCTCACCGGGGCGTAGGTGTTGCGCAGGTTGCTGGTGGTGGTCTCGGCGCCCAGGTTGCACCACTGCCCAATTAGGCTATCGCCGACAAAGCCATCGTGGCCTTTGTTGCTCTGCCCCCAGAACAGGGTGTTGCTCACCTCGCCGCCCACCTTGCACTGCGGGCCCACCACGGTGCCGGGCCTAATCTTGGCGCCCATGCTCACCGTAGCGCCCGCCAGCACCGCGCAGGGGCCGCGCAGGAGCGCCCCCTCCTCCACCGTGGCGTTGGGGCCCAGGTAGATGGGCCCGCCCTCGGCGTTGAGCACCGCGGCGTAGGTGCGCACCCCCGGCGCTACAAAGACCTGCGCGGGGTTGTAGGCGCGGGTGTAGGGGTCGGCGATAGGCAGACTGGCGGTAGACGGCCGCACGAGGGTGTGGTAGTCGGCCTCGATGGCGGGCTTGAGCAGGGCGAGGATGTCCCACAGGCGGGACAGGGGCTTGTGCGCATCCTCGCCAAACAGCAGGGGCCGTAAGCCCACAGGCAGCGCCGCAGGGGTCAGGAAGCGGCCCGCGAGCCGCAGGGGCTGCCCCGTCGCGAAGGCCACGACCTGCTCACCGTCCAGGAGTACGCATTCGCGTTCGGGCAGTAGCTGCGAGAGGATAGCAGTGCGGGTGCTGGCGTGGTGGGCGTAGGCGGCGTTGAGGAACACGGCCGACGCGCCGGGGGCATACTGGTTGAAGAGCGGGGCGAGGTAACCACTGGCCAGGCCCTGGGCGGCCACGACGCCGGTGGGCAGATCGTGCTGGGCCTTTTCGAGGAGCGTGAGCAGGCCCACGCGCAGGTCCCACAACGGGCGGGTAAGGGTAAGGGGGTAGAACTCGGCGGCCCCGGGGTCTTCGAAGAGGTAGAGGGTCATGGCTACGGGTAAAGGTAGGATGGGCTACCAGTCGCCGCCCGAGCCGCCACCGCCAAAGTCGCCACCCCCGAAGCCGCCAAACCCACTGTCACCGCCACCGCCCCCTGAGTAGCCGCCCCCACCCCCGTAGCCGCCGTAGCCGCCCCCGTAAATGAAGAAGCCACCCCCGCCGCCATAGCCGCCGGTACCCCCACCCCCAGGCCGCTGGTTCTGGCGCGAAATGCGCCAGACGATAAACAGAAACAGCAGGACAAAGAACAGCGCCACCCCCACATTCGGTTTGGCGGGGGCGGGCCTGCGGGGGCTTTTCAGGGCTGGGGCGTTGTACTCGCCGCGGGCGGCGGCCATCAGCGCGCCCGTGCCAGCCACCAGCCCGGCGTAGTAGGCCCCCGTGGCAAACTGTGGCCGCATGAGGTCTTGGTAAATCTGGCTGGCCCGCGCATCGGGGATGGCCCCCTCGAGGCCGTAACCGACCTCGATACGGGTCTGGCGCTGGGCGACAAACAGCGCAATGAGGATGCCGTTCTGGTTTTTGGCCCCGCCGATGCCCCAGCGGCTGGCCAGCTCGGTAGCGTATTCCTGGGCTGTAGCCGCGCCCTCGGGCAGCTCGTTAAAGATGGCTACTGCGATTTCGTTGCTGGTCTGTGCCCGGAAGCTGGCCAGCGTCTGCTCGAGTGCCTGCCGCTCCTGGGGCTTGAGTAGACCTGCAAAGTCGTTGACAAAGCCCGTGGCCGTGGGGTAGGTCTGGCCCAGGAGCCCTGCGGCCCACCCGAGCCATACCCCTACTGCAAGTAAGCCCCGCACGCTGCCCTTACCGGATGATAACCTCATCGGGCAGCTCGTTGACATCGTCGTCGGTTTTGGGGAAGAACTCCTGCAGCTTCAGGCCAATACTATCGATGGCTACCACAAGCCCAGTAAGGAAGTTGCCTTGGCTGAATTGGTCGCGCATCACGTCGCGGGTGGTATCCCAAAACCCCGGGGGCACCACGTTGTCGATGCCGCGGTCGCCCAGCACCGCAAACTTGTGGTCTTTCACCGCCAGGTACACCAGGGTACCGTTGCTGTTGGCGGTCTTATGCATATCGAGCTCAAAAAAGAGCCGTTTGGCACGTTCCAGCACATCGCCTGAGCACCGGTCTTCGATAAAGACCCGTACCTCGCCCGTGGTGTGGCCCTCGGCGCGTTGGATCGCCTCTACGATGAGTTGGCGCTCTTCGGCCTGGAACAGTTGGCTGGCACTCTTCGACATACGGGCGGGGGTGGTGGGTGTGGCTGGCTGTACGTGGGTAGACTTTAGCTAGAACGTCACCTTTGGCGCCGTTTCGTTGCCTTCATCGCCTTCGTAGTACGTCATTTTCTCGAAGCCCATCATACCCCCAATGAGGTTGGTGGGGAACTGCCGGAGGTAGGTGTTGTACGCGCCGATCGACTCAATGAACCGCTTGCGCTCCACCGAAATGCGGTTTTCGGTACCCTCGAGTTGGACGACCAGGTCGCGAAAGAGCTGGCTGCTTTTCAGATCGGGGTAGTTTTCAGACACCGCAATGAGCCGCCCGATGCCCTGGCTCAGGCGCGCCTGTGCCCGCTCGAACTCGGCTAGCTTTTCGGGGTCAGACACCACGTCGTCAGAAATAACGATCTGGCCAACGCGGGCCCGGGCATCGACGATGTTCTGCAGGGTCTCCTGCTCAAAGTTGGCGGCGCCTTTCACCGTCGAGATAACGTTGGGGATGAGGTCTGACCGGCGCTGGTACTGGTTCTTTACCTGGCTCCACTGCTGGTTAATGGCCTCCTGCATGCGCACCAGGCGGTTGTACCGGCCAACGGTAGAACTGTAGATGAGTAGCCCAATGGCAGCAACAGCAGCCAGGGCGATTAAGAAACCACGGTTTTTCATGTGTGTTTGAATGTCTGGGCAGCACTACGCCTACCCATTTGGTCACAAAAGTAACGCACCTTGGGTTGCAATGGTTGCGCAGCTAGTGGGCCGGAATTTCGAGCCCAATCAGGCAGCGATCGTCGGTTTGGGGTTGCTCACCCTGCCAGGCGGCCATCCCGCGGCGGATGACATCGCGCTGCTGGGGCAGGGGTAGGTCTTGGGCCCCCAAGAGCAGCTCGCGGAAGGCCCGGGTAGAGAACTTTTTGCCCCCATCGTCGCCCCCAAACTGGTCGGTCAGGCCATCGGTAAACAAGAAGAGCCGGTCGCCGGGCTGGAGCTGCAGGTGCTGGGTGGTAAAGACCTCGTCGTCGGCCCCCAGGTCGTAGTTTGAGCCCCCGATCGGGAAGCGGTCGCCCTTGGTCTCGCGCAGTTCGCCATCCCTAAGGTGCCACAGGGGGCGCTTGGCCCCGCCAAAGTACAGGTGCGAGCGGTCGTCGGCGATGGCCACCATGGCCAGGTCCATGCCGTCTTGCACCTCGGCGTTCTCGCCGTACTGCTTGAAGGTTTGCCGTACGTGCCGGTTCACCCAGTTCAGGACCTCGCCAGGGGTTTTCAGGTTCTGTTCGTACACCGCCTGGGTAAAGAGGTTGCTGCCCAGCACCGAGACAAGCGCACCCGGCACACCGTGGCCGGTGCAATCGACGGCGGCGACATAGAAGTAGCCCTGGTGGTGCCCCATCCAGTAGAAGTCGCCGGAGACGACGTCTTTGGGCTGGTAGTACACGAACGCCTTGGGGAAGTGGCGGAGCAACTCCTCGAGCGGGGGCAGCACGCTGGTCTGGATCCGGTGGGCAAACGCGATACTTCGGCGCATGCTCTGGTTGCGCTCCTGCAGCAGCTCGGTGCGGCTTTGCACCGTGGCCTCGAGGTTGTGGTAGAGCCAGGTGTTCTGGAAGCACACCGCGGCATACCCGGTAAAAAGGCTCAAGAACTCCAGGGTATCGGGGCGAAAGTGGTGGGCCTTGGCCTGTTCTTCGAGGTAAAGCACACCCAGGGGCGCTTCGCCGCTTACGGCTATGGGTACTGCACAGATGGAGCGAATCTTCCGAGTGGCCACGCGCTTGTCGGTTACGAGCGGGCCTTCGTAGGCAGCATCGGCGAGCAGCCGGGGCTGCCCGTCGCCAAAGACTTCGTCCATCCACCCGACCGGGAACTGGGTGGCAGCATCTGCGGGCCTGATTTCGTGCACCGGGTCTACGGTATCGGGGTCGCCGTCGCTTTCGTTGGTGTAGAAGCGGTGTTGCCCATCGGGCTGGCGCAGCCAAAGCACCCCGATGTTGGTGTGGGTATCGAGCAGCGCCGAGGTGAGCAGCCGTTCGGCGAGCACCTCGGGGTTCAGGGTATCGGCCAGGTACTGGGTGCCGCGGTTGAGGCTATCGAGGATAGCCACCTGGCGGTCGAGGGCACTTTGCTCGCGGTAGGTGCGGGCAGCTTCCTGCACCGTCATGCGCAGGTCGCGCTCGTTCCAGGGCTTGCCGATGTACCGGAAGAGGTTGGCGCGGTTGATGGCATTGCCAACCGAATCGGCGGTTGCCTGGCCGGTGAGGAGTATGGTCTTCAGGTTGGCATCGCGCTCGTAGAGCTTGACCAGTAGCTGGTCGCCCTTCATGCCCGGCATAATCTGGTCAGACAGCACGACCTGCACCTGTTGGCCCTGCGCAACGAGTTCGTCGTAGGCTTCGAGGGCCTCCTCGGCGCTTTCGGCGCATTCGATCAGGAAGTCATGCCCCAGCCCGGCCTCTAGCTCCTGGCGCAGACTGGTGAGCACAGAAAGCTCGTCGTCAACGCACAGAATGACGGATTTGGGCATGGCACTAAGGGGCAGGTTGTGCGGGTAAAACTACGGCGCTGTGCCAGCGCCTGCAACTGGTAGGAAGCAAGCGTGTTACGCACCGGCGGTGGCCATCGAGACCACCAGCTCGCGCAGGCGCACGTTGTCCCAGGGCTTGACCAGGCACGGGAACTTGCTGCCGGCATAGACCCCACCGTTGACACCCTCCTTACTCGAATCGCCGGTGAGCAGAATCTTGCCGACCCTGGGCAGCTTCTTGTGCACCTGGCTCAGGAAGCTCTCGCCGGTCATACCCGGCATGGTTTGGTCTGAAATGACGACCCGGATTTCGCGGCCTTCGGCCAAAAGTTCTTCAATGACCTCGAGCCCTTCTTCGGCACTTTCGGCGAGCTCAAAACTGTACGAGGCACCCAGGGCAAACTCAAGCTCCTGGCGCAGGCTGTTGAGCACCGTCTTTTCGTCGTCTACACAGAGAATGATAGGCTTGGCCATAGGGTGCGGGGTCGCAATTCAATAGTACTTCATTTCAAGACAAGGCTCATCTGCTCCCAATGTAAAGATTTTGTAACCGAGTTCGGTTTTTTAACCTACACCTAGGGTGTCGGCATACCAGTAAAACGTGCGCGTGAAGGTGCTTTTCCTTAAATCCATTGCAAAACCAAGCACGAGGTCTTGAACGGCAACCAGAAACGCGGTATCTATGTTAGGGGAGTGTTACGGGAGCCTATGCCAGTACGCGGTGAACAAACGCCCAGATTTAACGTACGCGCGTACGGTATCTGGATTAACAGCCAGGGCGATGTGCTGGTAAGCGACGAAGCGCACCACGGGCATCGGATTTGCAAATTCCCGGGGGGTGGTTTGCTGTACGGCGAGGGCCTGGTAGACTGCCTAAAGCGTGAGTGGATGGAAGAAACCGGCCTCTCCCCGCGCATTGTTCGCCACTACTACACCACCGACTTCTTTCAGCCCTCGGCCTTCGCCCCCGACGAGCAGGTACTGAGCGTGTACTACCTGGTAACCTGCGAAGAGACCCTAGCCACGGTGCACAGCCTCGAGGGGTTGCACCGCTTCCGCTGGGTGCCGCTCGTGGCATTGGCCCAGGACTGCATGACCCTGCCCATCGACCGTCGGGTGGCCGAACAACTCCACGCCGACTTTGCCGAAACACTGGCCCAGGTAGCTTAGTACAGACCGGGTGGTAGGGCTGGCCTGGCGCTTGTTGCAGCGCAGGCCGTTACCTTTCGGGCGCTTGCCATGCTGCCCCACGCCACCGCCGCCCGCATCAAAGCCCACGTGCACGAAGAGGCCCTGCGCCTTGGTTTCGCGTACTGCGGCTTTGCCCGTGCCACGCCCCTAGAGGCCGAAAAGCACGCCCTTGAGCGCTGGCTGGCTGTACAGTACCACGGCCAAATGGCCTACATGGCCGACCACTTTGAGGCCCGAACCGACCCCCAGCGCCTGCTGCCCGGCAGCCAAACGGTACTGGTCGTGCTGGCCGGGTACCTGCCGCCCGAAGGCGCCCAGCAGCCCCCGGGCGCGCCCAAAATTGCGCGGTACGCCTGGGGAAAAGACTACCACCACGTGCTACGCGAGCAGCTACAGGCCCTCATTCGTGTGATACGCGAGTGCTGCGGGCCGGTCTTGGCCCAGTGGTACGTAGACGCCGCGCCGGTGATGGAAAAAGCCTGGGCCCGCCGCGCGGGCCTGGGGTGGGTGGGCAAGAACACGTGCCTCATCCGGCCCGAGGCGGGGTCGTACTTCCTACTGGGCGAGATTTTTACGGAAGTGGACTTCCCCCCCGACGACCCCCTACCCGACTACTGCGGCACCTGCACCCGCTGCATCGACGCCTGCCCCACCGGCGCCCTGACCCCCTACCAGATCGATGCCCGGCGGTGCATCAGCTACCTCACCATCGAGCTCAAAGACCAGGTGCCCCAGGAGTTCGAAGGCCAGCTGGAGGGCTGGGCCTTTGGCTGCGACATCTGCCAGGAGGTGTGCCCCTGGAACCGCTTTGCCCGTACGGGCCACAACGCGTTTTTTCGGCCCCTACCCCACAGCCAGCTCTCGGCCCACACCTGGCTCACGCACACCAACACCCAGTACACCCGCTTTACGCGGCCCACGCCCCTGCGGCGCATCCGGCGGCCCAAGTGGCTAGGCAACCTGGCCGCAGCTGGGTACAACGTTCCCGAATAACTTACCGGTATGAGCGATGACCTGCTGGAAGAGTACCGCACCAAAGGCATTGAAACGCTTAAGGAGAAGGCACCGCCGGCGTTTCACAGCAAACCCATCCTCGAGCTGGCCAAGCCCCTGGGCCAAGGCAGCCTAGCGCATGCCGCCTTCCGGCAGTACACAGATAGCATGCTGCCCTATGCAATGCTACCTGTTGTGCTGGTGGGTATCCTATCGCCGTTTTACGAGGGTACCAAAGCCGCGTTGGGGAAGGTACTTGAGAGCTACCCGGCTGCCTGGGTGCTGCTGTATGCAGCCGTGGGGGTGGTAGTGGGCCTGCCGTTGTGGCGCATTGGCAAGGGCTTGCAGGCGCGGGCATGGGTGCGTGCATTGCCACGGCAGCTGCCCTACCAGCTGCGGGGCTGGGAGGCCATTAGCACCCACCCTTCGCTGGACAAAAGCCGGTACTGGCGCAAACTGGAGGGCCACCCCCAACTAACCGATCTGGTGGCCGATGCCGAGCTACTAACCATTGCCCTGCACACAGAAACCGATGACCTGGCCGTAAACCAGGCACTGGTTGGCGCGCTGGTGGTGCTTGGCGACCGGCTAGACTACGTGAATTCAGCGGGCAAGTATTCGGATACCCACTTTTCCCTGCCCGCCTTTGAGGTGCTGCCCGGCGGAAACGGAAAGCCCATCTTTGGGAAAGCGACGCTACAGGGCTACCCAGGCACGTACGCCAAGACCCTGCTGGTACTGATGCGGTTCTTGCGCTTCGACCTGGCCAAGCTACAGCGGGCCACGGGGGCCGTTTCGCAGGTAATCGTGGCCACCACACCGGTCAACCCGTTCTTCCCTACCCTAGCGTAAGCAAAAGGGCCCCAAGTAGGGCCCTTTTGCTTACGCTAGTACCTGCCGGGTTACACCAGTACGGGCAGGTCTTCGGTTTCGCGCTCCAGGTCGGCCAGTTCGTGCTTGCCGGCAACAAAGAGTGTTTCGTACTCGCGCATACCTGTCCCGGCCGGGATGAGGTGACCCACGATTACGTTCTCTTTCAGGCCCAGCAGCTCGTCGGCCTTGGCGGCGATGGCAGCTTCGCTAAGCACCTTGGTGGTCTCCTGGAACGAAGCCGCGCTCATAAAGCTGCTCGTGCCCAGCGAGGCGCGCGTGATACCCTGCAGCGTGGGGTTGCCCACGGCAGGCCGGGCGTCGCGCACCACCACCTGTTGCTTGTCTTTGCGCTTGAGCTGGCTGTTCTCGTCGCGCAGCTGGCGCAGGTTGACAATCTGACCCACTTTGAGGCGGGTGCTTTCGCCGGCGTCGACGACGATTTTCTTGTCGAAAATCCAGTCGTTTTCCTCTTGGAATGCGTGGCGGTCTACGATTTCCTTTTCGAGGAATACCGTATCGCCGGGGTCTACGATCTCTTGTTTCTGCATCATCTGGCGTACGATGACCTCGATGTGCTTGTCGTTGATCTTAACCCCTTGCAGGCGGTATACGGCCTGGATTTCATTGACGATGTACTCCTGTACGGCCGCCGTGCCTTTGATGCGCAGGATGTCGGCCGGGGTGATGGCACCGTCAGAAAGCGGGGTACCGGCGTACACCAGGTCGTTGTCTTGCACCAGGATGTGCTTGCTCAGGGGCACCAGGTACTTGCGCACCTCGCTCTCGTCGCGGCTCGTGACGATGATTTCACGGTTACCGCGTTTGATGGTACCCAGCTGCACAATGCCATCAATTTCGCTGACGACGGCGGGGTTCGAGGGGTTGCGCGCCTCGAAGAGCTCGGTAACACGGGGCAGACCGCCGGTGATGTCGGAGGTTTTGCTTGCCGTACGCGGGATCTTCACCAGCACCTGGCCTGAGCCAATTTTCTGCTTGTCGTCGACCATGATGTGGGCACCTACCGGGATGTTGTAGGTGCGCATCACGTTGCCGTCCTTGTCGAGTACGACGATGGCCGGGTTGATGGTCTTGTCGCGGTTTTCGATGACGACCTTCTCGCGGAAGCCGGTCTGCTCGACCACTTCTTCGCGGTAAGTGACGCCCTCGAGGATGTTGTCGTACTGGATGGTCCCCTCGCTTTCGGAAAGAATCAGGGCGTTGTAGGGGTCCCAGCGCACCATTTCCTCGGCTTTCTCGACCAGCTGGCCTTCGCTGACCAGCAGCTCAGAGCCGTAGGGGATGTTGTTCTGGGTGTAGACCTTGCCGGTATCGGGGTCTACGACCTTGATCTCGCCGTTGCGGCCCACCACGTAGTGCACCTGGCCATCGCCCTTGAGTACGGTACGTACGTTTTCGAAGACCACCTTGCCCTTGTACTTGGCCCGGATCTGGCTCTCGGCGCTTAGGCGCTGGGCCGTACCGCCCACGTGGAAGGTACGCAGCGTAAGCTGGGTACCCGGCTCGCCGATAGACTGGGCGGCAATAACGCCCACGGCCTCGCCAGCCTGTACCAGCTTGCCGTTGGCCAGGTTACGGCCGTAGCACTTGGCACATACCCCGCGCTTGCTGTCGCAGGTGAGCACCGAGCGGATTTCGACCTCTTCGATCTCGGCGGCCTCGATGGTCTTGGCAGCCGTCTCGCTGATCTCGTCGCCCGCAGCGACGATGAGCGCCCCGGTGACCGGGTGCAGGATGTCTTCCAGCGGCGTGCGGCCCAGGATGCGGCCCGCGAGCGGCTCTACGACCTCGTCGTTCTCGCGCAGGGCCGTCATGGCAATACCGCGCAGGGTGCCGCAGTCGGTTTCGGTGATGATCACGTCCTGGCTCACGTCGACCAGGCGGCGGGTGAGGTAGCCGGCATCGGCGGTTTTGAGCGCCGTATCGGCCAAGCCCTTCCGGGCGCCGTGGGTCGAGATGAAGTACTCGAGTACCGAAAGCCCTTCTTTGAAGTTGGACAGAATGGGGTTCTCGATGATCTCGCCCGCCGAACCCTTGAGGCTCTTTTGGGGCTTAGCCATCAGGCCGCGCATACCCCCCAGCTGGCGGATTTGCTCTTTCGAGCCCCGCGCGCCCGAGTCGAGCATCATGAAAACTGGGTTGAACCCGTCCTGATCGGACGAGATCTGCTTCATCAGGCTGTCGGTAATCTTGCTGTTGGTGCGGGTCCAGATGTCAATGACCTGGTTGTAGCGCTCGTTTTCGGTGATGAGGCCCATGCCGTAGCTGGCGTACACCTCTTCGATCTTCGAGTTGGCCTCCAGGATGTGCTTTTCCTTGTCGGAAGGAATGAGCACGTCGGAGAGCCGGAAGCTAAGCCCACCGCGGAAGGCCATGCGGAAGCCCAGCGCCTTGAGCTCGTCGAGGAACACGGCGCAACGGGCCTGCCCGGCCACGCGGTAGATGTCAGAAATGACCGTCCGCAGCGAGCCCTTGGTGAGCAGGCGGTTGATGTAACCGGCCTCTTTGGGCACGATCTCGTTGAAGAGTACCCGACCGACGGTCGTATCAATGACCTCGGTTTGGATGCGGCCGGTTTCGGCGTGCCGCTTCCAGTCGCCCGTGGTCTCGTCCCAGGCCTGGATACGCACCTTGATGGCCGCGTGCAGGGCTACCTGTTTCTCGTTGTAGGCAATGACAACCTCAGAAGGGTCGGCAAACACGCGGCCTTCGCCCAGTTGCCGTGGCCGCTGCTTGGTGAGGTAGTAGGCCCCCAGTACCATGTCTTGGCTGGGTACGGTGATGGGCGCGCCGTTGGCCGGGTGCAGGATGTTGTGGCTGGCCAGCATGAGCAGCATGGCCTCGAGGCACGCTTCGTGGCTCAGGGGCACGTGCACGGCCATCTGGTCGCCGTCAAAGTCGGCGTTGAAGCCCGTACACACCAGCGGGTGCAGCTGGATGGCCTTGCCCTCGATGAGCTTAGGCTGGAAGGCCTGGATGCCCAGGCGGTGCAGCGTTGGAGCCCGGTTGAGCAGCACGGGGTGGCCCTTGAGTACGTTCTCGAGGATCTCCCACACCACGGGGTCTTTGCGGTCTACGATCTTCTTAGCGCTCTTGACCGTTTTGACAATGCCCCGCTCCAGCAGCTTGCGGATAACGAAAGGCTTGAAGAGCTCGGCCGCCATGCTTTTGGGCAGGCCGCACTCGTGCAGCTTGAGCTCGGGGCCCACCACGATAACCGAACGGCCCGAGTAGTCGACCCGCTTACCGAGCAGGTTCTGCCGGAAACGGCCCTGCTTGCCCTTGAGCATATCGGAGAGCGACTTCAGGGCACGGTTCGAATCGCTGCGCACCGCGTTTACCTTGCGCGTGTTGTCGAAGAGCGAGTCGACGGCCTCTTGGAGCATCCGCTTCTCGTTGCGCAGGATGACCTCGGGGGCCTTGATTTCGATGAGCCGCTTGAGGCGGTTGTTGCGGATGATGACCCGGCGGTAGAGGTCGTTCAGGTCAGAGGTCGCAAAGCGGCCCCCTTCCAGCGGCACCAGCGGGCGCAGCTCGGGCGGGATGACCGGTACCATGCGCACCACCATCCACTCGGGCCGGTTTTCGATGCGCTTGTTGGCGTTGCGGAAGGCCTCGACGACCTTCAGGCGCTTGAGGGCATCGTTTTTACGCTGCTGGCTGGTCTCTTCGGCGGCCGCGCGGCGCAGGTCGTAGCTCAGGTCGTCCAGGTTGGTCTGGGCCAGGAGGTCTTCCAGCGCTTCGGCGCCCATTTTGGCCACAAACCGGTTGGGGTCGCGCTCGTCGAGCAGCTGGTTGTCTTTCGGCAGCCGCTCGAGGATGTCGAGGTACTCGTCTTCGGTCAGGAAGTCCATCTTCGAGACGCCCTCTTCGGCCATCACCCCAGGGTTGATGACCACGTAGCGCTCGTAGTAGATGATCTGATCGAGCTTCTTGCTCGTCAGGCCCAAGAGGTTACCAATCTTGTTCGGCAGGGCGCGGAAGTACCAGATGTGGGCCACGGGCACCACCAGGCCAATGTGGCCCATGCGCTCGCGGCGCACCTTCTTCTCGGTAACCTCTACCACACAACGGTCACAGATGATACCCTTGTAGCGGATGCGCTTGTACTTGCCGCAGTGGCACTCGTAGTCTTTGACCGGCCCGAAGATGCGCTCGCAGAACAGGCCGCCCATTTCGGGCTTGTACGTGCGGTAGTTAATCGTTTCGGGCTTGAGCACCTCGCCGTACGAGCGCATCAGGATCTGCTCGGGGCTAGCGAGCGACACGATGATCTTACGGAAGTCGGACTTGATTTTGGCTTCCTTCTTTGGGAATGTATTCATCGGGTAGAGATGCCTGTGGGGGGCCGCAAGCAGCCCCCCGTCGGGTGAGAAAAAGTTAGTCTAACGTTACTTCTAGGGCCAAACCGCGCAGCTCGTGCATAAGCACGTTGAACGATTCGGGAACGCCCGGGGTGGGCACATTCTCGCCTTTCACGATCGCCTCGTAGGTCTTCGCCCGGCCGATGACATCGTCCGACTTGACCGTCAGCAGCTCGCGCAGGATGTGGGCTGCGCCAAAGGCCTCAAGCGCCCACACCTCCATCTCGCCGAAGCGCTGGCCACCGAACTGCGCCTTCCCGCCCAGCGGCTGCTGGGTGATGAGCGAGTACGGGCCAATGGAACGTGCGTGCATCTTGTCGTCGACCATGTGGCTGAGCTTGATCATGTAGATCACGCCCACGGTGGTCTCCTGGTCGAAGCGCTCGCCACTCAGGCCGTCGTAGAGGTAGGTTTTGCCCAGTTTGGGGATGCCGGCCTCATCGAGCTCGTGCTCGATTTCCTCCAGCGTCGCGCCGTCGAAGATGGGGGTCGCGTATTTGCGGCCCAGCTTCTTGCCTGCCCAGCCCAGAATGGTCTCGTAGATCTGGCCCAGGTTCATCCGGCTGGGTACGCCCAGGGGGTTGAGCACGATATCGACCGGCGTACCGTCTTCGAGGAAGGGCATGTCTTCGTGGCGGACAATCCGGGCGACGATGCCCTTGTTGCCGTGCCGACCGGCCATCTTATCGCCCACCCGCAGCTTGCGCTTTTTGGCGACGTACACCTTGGCCATTTTGATGATGCCCGTGGGCAGCTCATCGCCGACCGAGATCTGGTACTTCTCGCGTTTGTAGCGCCCGTCGATGCGGTTGAACTTGTTCTTGTAGTTGACGAAAAGCCGGTTGATGGCGTCGTCGGTGTCGGCGTCACCCGTCCAATCGGTGGTCACCAGGTCCAGCAGCTTGGTGCCCTCTAGGGCTTTCTCGCTGAACTTCTTGTTCGCGCCGATGATCTCTTCGCCGTACTTGTTCGAGAGGCCCTTGAGCTTGCGGTCGCCCAGCAGTTTGGCGATTTTCTGGAACATCTGCTGGTCCAGGTCGGTCACCTCGCTCTTGTAGCGGTCTTCAAGCTCGGCGAGCAGTTTCTTGTCGCTCACGCGGCTCTTGCCATCCTTGCGGTCTTTCGAGAAGAGCTTCTTGTCGATGACCACCCCTTCGAACGACGGGGGCGCTTTGAGGCTCGCGTCCTTGACATCGCCGGCCTTGTCGCCGAAGATGGCACGGAGCAGTTTTTCCTCTGGCGTGGGGTCGGTTTCGCCTTTGGGCGTGATTTTACCAATCAGGATGTCGCCTTCTTTCACCTCGGCACCGATGCGGATCAGGCCGTTCTCATCGAGGTTTTTGGTGGCGTCTTCCGATACGTTCGGGATCTCGTTGGTCAGCTCCTCCTGGCCCAGCTTCGTATCGCGCACCTGGAGTTCGAACTCCTCGATCTGGATGCTGGTGAAGAGGTCTTCGCTCACCACGCGCTCCGAGATCACGATGGCATCCTCAAAGTTGTAGCCTTGCCACGGCATGAAGGCCACGAGCAGGTTGCGGCCCAGGGCCAACTCGCCATCCTGGGTGCTGTAGCCCTGTACAAGCACGTCGCCGGCCTTCACCTCTTGGCCGGGCAGCACGATGGGGTTCATGTTGACCCCGCTGCTCTGGTTGGTGCGGCGGAACTTGGCCAGCGGGTAGGTCACCGTATCGCCATCGAAGCTGATGAGCTGGTCGATTTCGTTGCGGTAGTACTTCACGCGAATCTGGGTCGCATCAACGAACTCGACCACACCGTCGCCCTCGGCAATAATGAGCGTACGGCTGTCGGCAGCGGCGCGACCTTCCAGACCCGTACCCACGATGGGGGCATCGGGCCGGAGCAGGGGCACGGCCTGGCGCTGCATGTTCGAGCCCATCAGGGCCCGGTTGGCGTCGTCGTGCTCGAGGAACGGAATGAGCGAAGCTGCCAGCGAAACGATCTGGTTGGGCGCTACGTCCATGTAGTTGAGCTCCTGGGGCTCGACCTGCGGGAAGTCGCCCAAGTGCCGTGCTTTCACACGCTCAACTAGGAACTTACCCTTCTTGTCGTAGGCCGCGTTGCTCTGGGCAATGGTCGTATCGTCTTCCTCTTCGGCGCTCAGGTACACCAGCTCGCCGGTCACTTTGCCCGAGTCGATTTTGAGGTAAGGCGTCTCGATGAAGCCCATCGAGTTGACTTTGGCGTAAACGCACAGCGAAGAGATAAGCCCGATGTTGGGGCCCTCGGGGGTTTCGATGGGGCACAGGCGGCCGTAGTGGCTGTAGTGCACGTCGCGTACCTCGAAGCCCGCGTGCTCTCGGCTTAGGCCACCGGGGCCCAGGGCCGAAATCCGCCGCTTGTGCGTGACCTCGCTCAGGGGGTTAGTCTGGTCCATGAACTGGCTCAGCTGGCTGGTGCCAAAGAACGAGTTGATGACCGAGGACAGCGTCCGGGCGTTGATGAGGTCAGAAGGCGTGAAGAGCTCGTTGTCGCGAATGTTCATCCGCTCGCGGATGGTACGCGCCATACGGGCCAGGCCAACGGCAAACTGGGCGTACAGCTGCTCGCCGACCGTGCGCACGCGGCGGTTCGACAGGTGGTCGATGTCGTCGACGTTCGTTTTGCTGTTCAGAAGCTCGATGAGGTACTTCACGATGCGGATGATGTCCGACTTGGTGAGTACCTGGCTCGATTCGTCCTGGTTGCCGTGCAGCTTTTTGTTCAGCCGGTAGCGGCCCACTTCGCCCAGGTCGTAGCGCTTGTCGCTGAAGAACAGCTTGTCGATGATGCCACGGGCGGTCTCTTCGTCGGGGGCTTCGGCGTTGCGCAGCTGGCGGTAGATCATCTGCACGGCTTCCATCTCCGAGTTGGAGTTGTCCTTCTGGAGCGTGTTCAGGATGACCGCGTACTCGTTGCTGTGCACCTCTTCGGCGAGCAGGATGATAGACTTCTCGCCCGACTCGAGCACCGTTTCGAGGTCTTCTTCGTCAAGCACGTGGTCGCGCTCGAGGAGCACCTCGTTCCGGGTAATCGAGATTACTTCGCCAGTATCTTCATCTACGAAGTCTTCGACCCAGGTTTTGAGTACCCGCGCGGCGAGGCGGCGACCGATACACTTCTTGAGCGCAGCTTTGTTGGCCTTTACTTCTTCGGCCAGACCGAAGAGCTCCAGGATTTCTTTGTCGGAGGAGTAGCCGATGGCCCGCAGCAGGGTCGTGATGGGGAATTTCTTCTTGCCATCGATATAGGCGTACATCACGTTGTTCACGTCGGTCGAGAACTCGATCCACGAACCTTTGAAAGGGATGATGCGCGCGCTGTAAAGCTTGGTGCCGTTGGGGTGCAGGCTCTGGCCAAAGAACACGCCCGGCGAGCGGTGCAGCTGGCTAACAATGACCCGTTCGGCGCCGTTGATGATGAACGTGCCCGAGGGGGTCATGTAGGGAATATTGCCCAGGTAGACCTCCTGCATAACGGGCTCGAAGTCCTCGTTATCGGGGTCTTTGCAATAGAGGTAGAGTTTGGCCTTGAGGGCTACTGAGTACGTGAGGCCACGCTCTTTGCACTCTTCAATGTCGTAGCGCGGGGGGTCGACGGTGTAGTCGACGAACTCGAGGACGAAGTTCTCCCGGGCGTCCATGACCGGGAAGTTTTCTTGAAAAACCTTGAACAGCCCTTCAACCGTACGCTTATCGGGCGCGGTTTCGAGTTGTAAAAACTGTTTGTACGACTCAAGTTGGACCTCGAGTAGATCCGGGTAGGGCGTTACCGCGGTCGTTTTGGCGAAACTTTTGCGGGTACTTACGTGAATGTTAGCCAAGGGGCGTATCCGTTTACCGGTGGAGCGTTGCCGCAGGAGAGATAGCAGTGCCGGGAGAGGCGTTTGTAGTTTGTCTATAAACGGGCATAGACAGGGCACGGGTGTGCCCTGTCTGTATCCCTAGCGGTGCCGCAGGCAGTATGCCAACGGCCGGGTATGAGGTGCTCTCAACGAACGAAGACTTACTTGAGTTCGACTTCGGCGCCGGCGTCTTCCAGCTGCTTCTTGATCGACTCGGCGTCTTCTTTCGAGGCTTTTTCCTTGATGGGGCTGGGGGCGTTGTCCACCAGGCCTTTGGCTTCGGCCAGGCCCAGACCGGTGATGTTCTTAACCACCTTCACGACTTCCAGCTTTTTGGCGCCGGCCGACTTGAGGATGACATCGAACTCGGTTTGTGCCTCTACAGCTGGGCCAGCGCCGGCATCGGCACCACCGGCAGCCGCTACCATGATGGGGGCGGCCGCAGCGGCAGGCTTAATACCGTAGTCGTTCTCCAGGATTTGGGCCAGCTCGTTCACCTCTTTTACCGTGAGGTTAACCAGTTGGTCGGCCAGTGTTTTCAGATCTGCCATGGTTGTAAGATGAATTACAGGGGTGTGGGGTTCAGGGAAATAGAAAGTGTACTTACGCGGCTTTCTCGCGGGCCTCGAGGGCTTTGAGTAGGCCGTGGAGGGTACCACCGCCCGACTGTAGAGCGCCCACGAGATTGCTCATGGGGCTTTGCAGACGGCCGATGAGTTCGCCCAGCAGCTCTTGCTTGCTCTTCAGGCTGGCCAGCGTATCGAGCTGGTCTTCGCCCACGAACGCACTGTGTTCGATGAAGGCACCCTTGAGCTTGGGCAGTTCGGCACCACCTTTCAGGTGGTCTTTGAGCAGTTTGGCAGGCTGGTTGGCGTTCTCGCCTACGAAGATGAACGACGAAGGTTGCTTGAGGGCACCCTTCAGGCTTTCGGTATCGACCCCGCGTTTGGCGAGGGCCTTTTCCATCAGCGTGTTCTTCACCATCCGTACCGAGAGGCGGTTCTCGTAGAGCTTGCGCCGGAAGGCGCTCGTCTGGGCCGAATCCATGCCGCCCATGTCGAGGACGTAGAAATTCGGGGTGTGTTCGAGTACCGCGGCCAACTCGTCCACCAATGCGTTTTTCTCTTCTTTGGTCATGGTAAGAGGTACGTTTAGGTGGGTTAGAAACCTGCGAGCGTTGCTTTGTCGACTTCTACACTCGGGCTCATGGTGGCCGAGAGGAAGACAGATTTGACGTACGTGTCTTTCAGGCCTTGCGGCTTGAGGCGTTGGATGACCTGCAGCAGCTCGTTGGCGTTGTCGGCCAACTGCTGGGCGCTGAACGACGTTTTGCCGATAGCCGCGTGAACGATCCCGGTACGGTCAACTTTGAAGTCGATCTTACCGGCCTTTACCTCACGTACGGTTTTGCCTACGTCGGTGGTCACGGTGCCGCTCTTGGGGTTGGGCATCAGGCCACGGGGGCCGAGTACCCGACCGAGCCGGCCTACTTTGGGCATCACATCTGGGGTACAGATGATGACGTCCACGTCGGTCCAGCCGCCTTCGATTTTCGAGATAAACTCATCGAGGCCCACCAGATCGGCCCCGGCGTCCTTCGCCGCGGCTTCGTTATCGGGTCCTGTCAGTACCAGTACACGCACTTCCTTGCCTGTGCCGTGGGGTAGCGAGGCAACGCCCCGTACCATTTGGTTGGCTTGGCGGGGGTCTACCCCCAGTTTAACGGCCAGGTCAACCGAGCCGTCGAACTTGGTGTACGATACTTGTTTCACGAGCGAGCAGGCGTCGGCGAGCTTTTGGGGCCCTTTCGAGGCCAACAGCGCTGCTGCGGTGGTGTATTTTTTGCTACGTTTTGCCATTGTGGTAACGGTCGGTTAGTTGTCCGACACCTCCCCCCAGGGAGGCGTGCCTTCTACGGTAATGCCCATGCTGCGTGCGGTACCGGCTACCATTTTCATGGCGCTTTCTACCGTGAAGCAGTTCATATCGGGCAGTTTCGTTTCTGCGATCGCTTTGACTTGGTCCCAGGTGACCGTGCCAACCTTTTTACGGTTGGGTTCGGCCGAGCCGGTTTGCACCTTCGAGGCATCCTTCAGCAGGATGGCCGCGGGCGGTGTTTTGATGACAAACTCAAAGCTTTTGTCGGAGTAGACCGTCAAGACCACGGGCAGAACCTGCCCCATCTTGTCCTGGGTTCGGGCGTTGAACTGCTTGCAGAACTTCATGATGTTCACGCCCTTCGAACCCAATGCCGGACCGATAGGGGGTGCAGGGTTGGCTTGGCCACCCTTCACCTGCAGCTTCACAAAGGTTTCAATCTGCTTGGCCATTCGGTAAACGGTTCAATTCGAAGTAGTTAGGGACTGGTTGGCGGTCGCTCTCACAAAGCAACCTATATAACTAGTGGAAGCTAGACAGGGTTATACGCGCTCGACTTGTAAAAAGTTGAGTTCTAACGGAGTTACCCGGCCAAAAATTTTGACCGAGACCTTCAATTTTTTCTTCATTTCGTCCACCTCCTCTACCGAACCGGTAAAGCCGCTGAAGGGTCCGTCCATCACCTTGATAGCTTCGCCCACGCGATAGGGGTTTTCCATCGTCTCATCGGCCGTCTGGAGCTCTTCTACTTTGCCCAGTATCTTGTTTACCTCGCTTTCGCGCAGCGGCTGGGGCGGGATGTTGCTGTCTTTGCTGTGGCCCGGGAAACCAATAATGCCAGGTACATCGCGGATAACCTGGATGACCTCGGGCTCTAGGTAGGCCTGCAACAGCATGTAGCCAGGCAGATAGCTGCGCTCGCGGGTACGCTTCTTACCGTTGCGGATCTCGAAGACCTTCTCGGTCGGTATCACCACACGCTGGATGATGTTCTCGAGCTTCAGGCGCGCGATCTCGGACTCGAGGTATTGCTTGGCCTTGTTCTCTTGCCCAGCAATTGCCCGAACCACATACCACTGAACATCCTTCGCTTCTTCGGCCATCGCTTCGCGTGTGTTTACCTCTCTACCCTCAATCCCCATTATTCGAACAAACCGTACACCAGGCCCATGCCGTTGCTGAAGGCAAAGTCGAGCAAGGCAATGACCAACGCTAGAATCAGCGAGGCGACCAACACCGTAATGGTGTCACCTTGCAACGATTCGGCTTTGGGCCACTGCACTTTGTTCACCAGCTCTTCGCGGTACAGGTTCAGCCAGGTGCGCAGTCGGTTCATGGGGTGTGTTTCGTTTGTCTACTACAATTCCTACCCATCAGGCAGGCATATTTGGCACGGGCGGCAGGAATCGAACCCGCAACCTGCGGTTTTGGAGACCGCTGCTCTACCAGTTGAGCTACACCCGTAAGTAACCGGAGCCTTGGGGGCCATGTAGCACCCCAGCGCTCCGGTTACGTTCGGTTACGCGCGTGTCTTAGTCGAGGATCTCGGTTACCTGACCGGCACCGATGGTACGGCCGCCTTCGCGGATAGCGAAGCGAAGACCGCGCTCCATGGCAACGGGGTAGATCAGTTCGACGGTTACTTCGACGTTGTCGCCGGGCATTACCATCTCAACGTTGTCGGGCAGGGTAACCGAGCCGGTAACGTCAGTGGTACGGAAGAAGAACTGCGGACGGTAGTTCTTGAAGAACGGCGTGTGACGGCCACCTTCTTCTTTGCTCAGGACGTACACCTGGCCTTTGAACTTTTTGTGCGGGGTAACACTGCCCGGTGCCGAAATAACCATCCCACGACGGATCTGGTTTTTGTCGATACCACGGAGCAGGATACCGGCGTTGTCGCCCGCCTCGCCACGGTCGAGGTTCTTGCGGAACATCTCGATACCGGTTACGGTAGAGGTCAGTTTCTCGTCGCCCAGACCAATGATGTCTACGGTGCTGCCGGTGGTGATAACACCCCGTTCGATACGGCCGGTGGCAACGGTACCACGACCGGTGATGGTCATGACGTCTTCGACCGACATCAGGAAGGGCTTATCTACAGCGCGCTCGGGCAGGGGCACGTAGTCGTCTACGGCCTTCATGAGCTCTTCGATTTTGGCTTCCCACTGGGGTTCGCCGTTCAGACCACCCAGGGCCGAGCCACGGATGATGGGGATGTCGTCGCCGGGGAAGTCGTACTTGCTCAGCAGCTCGCGGATTTCCATCTCGACCAGCTCAAGCAGCTCTTCGTCTTCCACCATGTCCACTTTGTTCATGAACACCACGATGTAGGGTACACCTACCTGGCGGGCCAGGAGGATGTGCTCGCGGGTCTGGGGCATGGGGCCGTCGGTAGCGGCAACCACGAGGATGGCACCGTCCATCTGGGCAGCGCCTGTAACCATGTTTTTCACGTAGTCAGCGTGGCCGGGGCAATCTACGTGGGCGTAGTGGCGGTTGGCCGTTTGGTACTCTACGTGCGCGGTGTTGATGGTGATACCACGCTCTTTCTCTTCGGGCGCGGCGTCGATCGAGGCGAAGTCGCGCTTTTCAGCCATCCCCGTTTTTGCCAACACGGTGGTGATGGCCGCCGTCAGGGTGGTCTTGCCGTGGTCTACGTGGCCGATCGTCCCAATGTTTACGTGCGGTTTGGAACGGTCAAAATTCTCCTTTGCCATGTTGCTGTGAAGGGGTAGGGTTTAGTACGGGTGATGGTAACGGATAATGTGGCTTGTACAGGTCGGCTGAACGCTTCCCGAACAACCGGTAGGCGGCCAGCACATACTTCTGGAGCTGATGATCGGGATTGAACCGACGACCTCTTCCTTACCAAGGAAGTGCTCTACCACTGAGCTACATCAGCTTATTGCAAGGCGTGCGAATGACCCGCAACGGGGCACAGCACCGACTTGGAAAAGCCGCCAGGGTTACAGCCCTACCATTGGATAGGCTGAAGTGGGCTAGGACCGAACGAGCGGGAGACGAGACTCGAACTCGCGACATTCTGCTTGGAAGGCAGAAGCTCTACCAACTGAGCTACTCCCGCGGGTGTAAACCCTAGGGCGAGCGTCTGTACCCTAGGTGAACCAACGCGGTATGAGTGGGAAGGGAGGGATTCGAACCCCCGTAGGCTGACGCCGGCAGATTTACAGTCTGCTCCGTTTGACCGCTCCGGCACCTTCCCCTACTTGTCTGCGCGGGTTGACCCACGTTGCCCACTGGGTAGCCTACAACGACTGGCCGTACCCCTGGCTGCTGACTGTGAAAGAACGTACCCCGGCGCGCCGAGGCTAAGTGGGCCGTTGCCCGTTTCTTGAGCCCCCTGCCGGACTCGAACCAGCGACCTACTGATTACAAATCAGTAGCTCTACCAACTGAGCTAAGGAGGCGCAAAAAATTGAGTGGCAAAGATAGCCTGAGGGGCCGCACTTGGCAAAACCTATGCCGAAGAATTTTTTGCCCCCCGAAACCGCCTCTCCTAGGCCCGTACTGGGCGTAACCTGTGGGTAGTTTCAAGAGGCTAAGCCCGCCGAGGCCCCATGCCGCGCAGCCGATTGGCGTTGAGCACCACCGCCAATGAACTGGCCGCCATCGCAACTGCCGCAACCGTGGGTAGCATCAGCACCGGGTAGAACAGCCCCAGGGCCAAGGGCAGCGCCACCAGGTTGTAGCCCAGGGCCAGGATCAGGTTCTGCCGCACAATCCGGTTCACCCTGCGGCTCAGCTGCACGAGGGCGGGCAGCCCCCGCAGCGAGCCCCCCACAGCGACAATGCCCGCCGCGTAGCGGCTAACGTCCATGCCCGTGGCCATGGCGATGCTAACCTCGGCCTGGGCCAGGGCCACGGCATCGTTCAGGCCATCGCCCACTACGGCTACCCGCTTGCCCGCTGCCCGCAGGCTCCGGCAGTACTCGGCTTTGGCCTCAGGGGTCTGGTTGGCCACCACGTGGTCGATACCCAGTTGGGCGCCGACGGCCTGGGCGGTCGTCTGGCCATCGCCCGTAAGTACAATGGTCTCAAGGCCCTGGGCCTGCAAGGCGGCCACGACGCTGCGAGCCTCTGGCTTCAAGGGGTCTGCAAACCCGACGGCCAGCACGGCATCGCCCCCGTAGCCGCCCACCACCACCGACCAGCTCTGGCGCGCGTAGGTTTCGAGCTTGGCCTCCAGTTCGGGCTCAAAGCAGTAGCCCAGGCTTCGTAGCCAGGCAGGGCTGCCCAGGTGCAGCACCACCCCTTCGCGGCTGCCACTCACCCCAAGCCCCGCATGCTCGGTCACCCCCGCCAGGTACACCGGCTGAATGTGATGCGCGGTAAAGTGCCGTGCCAGCGCACGGCTAAGCGGGTGCAGGTTTTGGCTTGCCAGGGTAGCGAGCGCCGGCAAAAACGTACCGCTCTGCCCCTGGTGGGCGCTGGGTACGGTAAAGCCCTCCACCACAGGCTGGCCCTGGGTGAGCGTGCCGGTCTTGTCAAAGACCACGGTAGTGGTTTTGCCCGCGGCCACCAGCGCCCCGGCGTGGGTCACCAATAGCCCTTGGGTGGCTGCGGCGTCTATGCCGTGCTTGAGCGCAACAGGGGTTGCCAGCCCCAGTGCACAGGGGCATGATACAATAAGCGTAGTTAACGCGGTGATGATACCGGTACCGGCGCCCGAGCTGCCGCCCCACACCGACCAGCCTACACCGGCCAGCAGTGCCAGCAGCGCCACCGCAGGCACGTACCATTTAACCCAGCGGTCGATGAGGTGCTGGGTAGCACTGCGTGAGGCCTGAGCCTGGCGTACAGCCCGTACGAAGCGCATGAGGGCGGTTTGCTCCCCCACCCGCTGGGCCTGTACCACCAGTGGCCCGGCGCCGACAACCGTACCGGCCGAAACGGCATCGCCCACCCGCTTGGTCACGGGCGTAGGCTCGCCGGTTAGGGTGCTTTCGTCGACATAGCCGCTGCCCGAGACCACCACGCCGTCTACGGGGATGCGCGCGCCGGTAGGCAGCTCCACCTGGTCGAAGGGCACCAGGGCCTCGGCAGTGACCTCCCGGCGCGCTTCGCCCGCTAGCACTGTCACCGTCTGTTGGCGCCAGCCTGCCACAACCGTGTCGAGGTCGGTGGTGGGCTGGCCCTTGGCGCGCTCTTCGAGGTAGCGGCCCAACAGCACGAAAAACAGCACCATCGCAGGGCTCTCGTTGTGCAGCACCGGCCCGGCGTGCGCGGTGTTGGGGCCCAGTAGCAGCCACCCGCCCAGCACAACCATGGCCCCCACCGCCAGGGCGATTAGCAGATCCATTGAGACACTGCCTTGGCGCAGCTGGGTGTACGCCCCGACGTAAAACTGACGGCCGGCCGTCGCAACGACCACCAGGCCCAGTACCCAGGCCGCCCACGCTATGCCCGGTACATGCAGGCCCGCCAGGTCGGCAACCCAAAACGGGAGCCCTACCCCACCCGCGAGTACGACCTGCGCCCGTAACCGCCGTAGCTGACGCTTACGGGCGTCCGTCACCAACTGGGTATCCTCCAGAAGGGTGTAGCCCAGCTGTGCCAGCCCGGCCTGCAGCTGCTCAAACGTCGTGAGCTGGGGGTCGTACGTCACCTCAGCGCTGGCGGTACTAAAGTGCACCTGCGCCGAGGTGACCCCGGGATGCCTGCGTAGGTTTTCGGTAGCCGCTTCGCTGCAACTGATGCAGGTAAGCCCCAACAAGTGGTAGGTGCGCTGCTGGGTAGCCCCCATATGCCACAGATAACACCCTAACGGGTGTGGGGTGCCCTAATACTCGTCTTCGTTGAAGAGGAAGTCCTCTTTGGTAGGGTAGTCGGGCCAGATCTCCTCGATGCTCTCGTAGGGGGTATCGTCTTCGACGAGTTCCTGCAGGTTTTCGACCACCTCTAACGGTGCGCCGGTACGCAGTGCATAGTCAATTAGCTCGTCGCGGGTGGCAGGCCAGGGGGCGTCCTCCAGGTGAGAAGCCAGCTCAAGAGTCCAATACATGTGTAGAGGCCAGTTTGTAAGTGGCCGCGAATATAGGTTTAGGAAGTTCAGTTGCTAGAGCTGTGCCCGGCACAAACAAAAAAGGCCCTCGCTGCCGAGGGCCCTGTGTTGGTTACCGGCTGGCAGGCATCAGCTTGTCCTTGAAGTAGAAGTAGTACAGCATGATCAAGATAATCACCACCAGAACGGCGATAAGAATAATGAGCGTAAGCTGGAACCGGTTCATCCGGTAGTCAAGCTCAGACTTCTCCTGGTAGAGCTGCTTGTTCTTCTCGAGTACTTTATCTTTCTGGGTGCGCGCAACTTCGGTTTCAGACTGCAGCTCTTGGTTGTATTTTTTGAGCTGCTCGTTGGCCGAGTTCAGCTTCGACTCGAGCTTGTCTGACACTTTGGTCAAAAACTTGCTCTCTTCGAGCAGTTTCTCGTACTCTTCGAGTACCGTAGCATACGCGCTACGGAGTTCATCGGCCGAAGAAAGCGTATCGAGGCGCGCGCGCGCTTCAGTCAAGAACTCGATTTCAACTGCAAAAGCGTCGGCTTTTTTCTTGGACTTGAGTTCCATCGGGTGTGACCTGAGCTAGGTGGTAAAGTAATTAGTGCAAGTATACAGGTGTGGGATGCCTTGCGTTCCGCAAAAGTATTCCACAGCCATCACTTACGCAAAAACGCGTAGGGTGACTACGCGTTTTTGCTACAAAATCTGTACCAGGCTTACACCGAAACCAGGTTGAAGGGGGCGTCGAGCAGGGCTTTGTAGTCCTCGCCGGTTTCCTCCATATCCTCATCGTCGGCGTCGTAGCACCACGTAATTTCTACGTCATGGCCGCTTTTGTAGAGCTTTTCAAGCTTACGGAACAGGTCCAGCAGGCACTTAGACGAACTGGTGTTGAAGTATTCCAGCTCAAACTTGAAGTTGGTACGCGGGTTGGGGCTTTGTCCGTACTCGTCGACCCAGTCCAGGATCTTGCGGTAAAAACCAATGGAGTCCTCGGGAATGGAGCGCCCGGTGATCTCGAACACGTTGATATCCGCATTCAGGATCACTTTAGGGGTCTTGGCCGTGGGCTCAATAATCAGGTTTCTCATCCGGGGTAAGTATTGCGCGCTGGTGGAGGTAGAACCGGGTTTTTGACTCGTTGAAATTACACGCGGGATACCTTGGCTTCGAGGCTAAAGAACGAATATTTTTCGTTCACGGGGTGGAAGTCGTACCCAAGTTTCTGGCCGCTCTTGCGGGCAATGTCGATCATGCCCAAACCTGCAGTGCCTTTCTCAGAAAACGATTCGTTGGAAAGGATTTCCTGGTACAGCGCCTTGAGCTCCTGCTTGTCGGCCTGGTTTACCCGCTCCAGCTTGCGTTTCAGGTCGTTGATCCGGTCGTTCTCAATGTGGTTGCCGGTAATCACGTAGTAGTCTTTCTCTTCTTTGCCGATCATCAGTAGCGCGGTGCGGTCGTTGATGTCGGTTTCTACTTGGCCTACGGGCAGGGTATCCAGGTGGTGGTAGACGTTTTGGAGGCACTCTACCATCACGTTGAAGACCTTCTTCTTGATTTTTTTGTCCTCACCGTCGCCATCCAGCTTGTTTTCCATCATGTGCAGTATGGAGGAGACCAAGTCAGCTGTCACTTCGCCCTGGTAGACGAAAATGATGTTGTTCAGCTGCATGTTCTTGTAATAGCTGTACGTCATGGCAGGACGATGTAGTTAGCTGGGTAGTTTAGCTTGGTAGTTTGGGCCGGACTGGTAGGTAGTACCTAGTATACTTTCACAATTAGCTCAATGGGTACGTTGAGCAGGGCCTTGTAGTCCTGTCCCGTTTCCTCCATGTCCTCGTCATCCTCATCGTAGTACCAGGTGATATTGACCGGGTGGCCGTCGTTGTGAATGCTCTCGAGCTTCTTGAGCAGCTCGAGGATGTTCTTCGAGGAGCTCGTGTTGAAGTACTCCAGCTCAAACTTGAAGTCTGTCTTAGCGTTTGGGCTCTGGGCATACTCATCGATCCAACCGAGGATTCGCTGGTAGAAACCAACCGAATCTTCGGGGATGGAACGCCCACTGAGCTCGAAATGATTTTCGGCGGGATCCAGGTAGACCTTAGGGGTCTTGTGGGTGGGTTCAATTTTGAGCGGCTCTAGCATAACCCGTGGGTGTTTGGCGTAAAATTAGAGACTTTGCTGTGATATCCTCGATTCGAGGCTGAAGAACGTAAACTCTGGCGAGATGTACTTGAACTGGTATTGAAGCTTGTGTTTGCTTTTCCGCGCCAGGTCTATAATCGCCAGATCAGTGAAGCCAGTAGCCCCGGGGTCTTCGCGGCTGATAACTTCCTGGTAAAACTCTTTCATCTCCTCGATGCTCATGCCGTTGATGCGGTCGAGCATGTGCTTGATGGTCTGCACCTTGGGGTTGTGGATGTAGTACCCGGTGGCCACTACATAGGCGGTGTCGTCGCGCTTAACGAGCAGCACCGTGGTGGGGTCGTAGCCTTCTTTGCCCTCCAGCGCTTCGTCGGTGTAGGCGCCGGTAAGGCATTCTACCATCACGTTAAACACCTTTTTCGATAACCTGCGATCCTGTTTGTCCTCTTCCATTTTTTCGGACATCATCTCCAGGACATGCGTCACGAGGTCAGAATTGACAATGCCTTTGTAAACAAATATCACATTGTTGTCCTGCATGTCCTTAAACGTAGGGTACGTAAAAGACAGCTGTCTTTCGTCGGACGTATGTGGCACTGCCGGCGTGTCGTTCATGAGCTCGGGGAGCGATACGGCGTTACAAGCCGAGGGCTAAATCGTTGGGAGAGGCGAAGTTGCGACGAATATACAAAAAACAACCCCGTTCCTCTGGCCTGTAAAATGACTTTGTTTCGCCCACGTGTTATCCACATAGCCACGGCAGATGAAATCGCGGGCCCCTAAAAATGTGAAAAAAGGCACCTGAAACGAATGTTTGGGCACAAAAAGTAGCACGGCTCAGGCCTGCAATCCGCACAGCAGCTCGGCCAATTGGTATTCGGGGAGCGTCCAGGTGGGCTTACTAAGCTGCAGCGCCGCTTGCGGCATGGTGGGCATGGCAGCATCGGCGGGGTCCTGCACCGCCAAAAAACCACCCCGTCGGCCAATGCGGTACATGCCCGCTGCCCCATCGCGGTTGGCCCCCGAGAGCAAAATGGCCAGCACACGGGGCCCCAGCACATCGGCGGCCGACTCGAAGAGCACATCGATCGAGGGCCGCGAGAACTGCACCAACTCGGTCGTCGCCAGTGCCAGTTGCTGGGGGGTTTCGAAGAGCAGGTGGTAGTTCGCCGGTGCGATGTACGCCTTGCCGGGTTCGACAAGGGTCTTGTCGTCGGGCTCTTCCACCACTACACGGGTGCGGATCTGCAGGGCCTCTTTAAAGCCCTCCCGTTTGTCTTTCAGCCGGTGCAAGACCACCACAACGGGCAGGCGGTAATCGGCCGGCAACTGCTCCAACAACCGGTGGGTAACGCTGAAGCTGCCCGCCGAACCGCCGATGAGCACCACCTGCACACGGGCCCGGGCTTCGGTCAGGTCGCCCAGCACATTGGGTTTGCTGCTGCCGCTGGGGCTGCCAATGACAATCATGGCGTACTAGGCCCGCAGCTTGCGGTAGATCTTTTCGTGGTCGCTTACGGTCTGAAACTTATCGGCGATACGGCACCAGATCAGGCTCTCTTTGGCGCCCAGGGCCAAAAAGCCGCCCAGAAACAGGCTGTCGTGCAGCAGTTCAAATACCCGGTTTTGCAGCGTCTGGTTGAAATAGATCATCACGTTCCGGCAAAAAACGAGGTCGAACTTGCCAAACGACCCATCTAACGCCAGGTCGTGGGGCCGAAAGTTTACCCGCTCGAGCAGCCCGCGGTCAAACACCGGGTCGCCCCCCTGCAACTGGTAGTACGCCTCCAGTTGGGTCTTGGCGCCCGTGGCCAGGTAATTGGTGCGGAACAGCTCAAGGTTGCGCGCAGCGTAACGCCCGTCGGCCGCACGCTTAAGTACCTTATGGTTGATGTCGGTGGCGTAGACCCGTGCCCGGTCGAAGAGGCCCTCTTCTTTGAGTAGAATGGCCATGGAAAGCACCTCCTCGCCACTGGAGCAGGCGGCATGCCAGATGGCGAGCTCGGGCCGCTTGGCCAGCTCAGGCAATACATATAGGCGTAGGTACTTCCAGAAGGTCGGGTCACGGAACATCTCGGTCGTATTGACCGTGATGTCGAGGAGTACCTGGTCAAAAAAAACGGCATCGGCCAGCACCCGGTCGGTCAGGTAATTCAGGCTCTTGATGCCGTGCTTTTTGAGCACCATGGCTACCCGCCGCTTGAACGACGACTGGGCGTAGTTGGCAAAGTCGTAGCTGTACTTGGCGCGTACTTCGTGGATGAACCGATCGAGCTCATCCCGATCAAGTTCGAGGTCTAACTCCTGCGGCGAGGTAAACATAGCGGCGGGCGGCGGTGGCAGGCCCCAGGGCCTAAGCGACAGTAAGTACGCGCTCTTTTAGCCCTTACGCCAACAGCGGTACCAAAAATGAATGGCTACACGGTGGCCAGCCGGTACTCGGCCGCCAAGAGGGTCTGGGTGTAGGGCGCCGGGGCCGACCCAACTACCTCTGTGGGCGTACCTAGCTGCACCAGCTTGCCCTGGTAGAGCACCCCTACCCGATGACAGAACCGGCGCACAGTCGCCAGATCGTGGCTGATAAATAGGTAGGCGATGGGCCGGTTACCCGCGATACGCTCAAGTAGCTCGAGCACCGATACCTGCACCGAGGCATCGAGCGAGGCCAGGGCCTCGTCGAGCACCAGCACAGCGGGCGCCAGCAGTAGCGCACGGGCAATGCACAGGCGCTGGCGCTGGCCACCCGAAAACTGGTGTGGGTAGCGGGCCAAGCTGTCGTCAGGCAGCTCTACCTGGCGCACCGCCGCCGCGGCCCGTTCGGCGCGCTCGGCGCGAGACCTCACGCCGTGCACCCGCAAGACCTCACCAAACGCCTGGCCCAGCGTGTAGGTGGGCGTTAGTGCGGCAAACGGGTCTTGGAACACCAACTGAACCGTCCGAGCCCTGGGCTGGGGCCCCGCTGGTGCCCAGGCTACGGTGCCACGCGTTGGCCGTTGCAGGCCCACGAGCACCGAAGCCAGCGTGCTTTTGCCACTGCCGCTTTCGCCAACGATGCCCAGCGTTTCTCCGGGGTAGAGCTCGAACGACACGTCGTCGAGGGCGGGCCTTGCCGCACCGGCGCGGCGGTAGTGTACCGTCAGGTTGCGTACCGAAACCAGCGGGGCCGTGGGCCCGCGGGTTTCGGTGGGCCGGGGGTCGGCGGCCTCCAGGGCACGGCGCAACCCCACCAGTTGCCGGGTGTAGGGCTGGCTGGGCTGGGTAAACACCTGGCTAGGCGCGCCCGATTCTACCACCTGGCCCCGGCAAAGCACCACCACTTGGTGCGCCAGAGCAGCCACAATGCCCAGGTCGTGCGTTACGAGCAGCAACCCAAAGCCTGCCTCGGCCTGCAGTGCCACCAAGAGCTCGAGCACCTTGCGCTGCACGGTTGGGTCGAGCGCCGTGGTCGGCTCGTCGGCCACCACCAGGGCGGGGTTGCAGGCAATGGCCTGGGCAATGACCACGCGCTGACGCTGCCCGCCCGAGAGCTCGTGGGGGTAGCGGCCCAGCATCTCGGTAGGGGACGGGAGGCCCACCCGCTCAAACAGCACCTGGGTCTGGGCCAGGGCTTCGTGCTTCGTAACGTGGAGGTGCCGGCGGATGACCTCGGCCACCTGGTGGCCCACCCGTTGTACCGGGTTAAGGGCCGAGAGGGGCTCCTGGAACACTACCCCCAGGTGCCGCCCGCGCAGCGCCCGCCGCTGGGCCTCGGGCAGTGAGATAAGCTCGCACGGCGGCGCCGAGGGCGAAAACCGAAACCGTGCCTCGCCAGTCACCCGAGCCGTGGGCGGCAACAGGCCGGGCAAACTCAGGGCAGCCGTGCTCTTGCCACTGCCGCTTTCGCCGACCAACGCCACTACCTGGCCTGCATGCACCTGTAGTGAGAGCCCCTCAAGCGCACAGACCGCGCCGTAGTCCACCCGTAGCGCCTCGACCTCTAGCAGGGGGACAGTGGGTGTGCTCACGCCTCGAAAATACCGTACAGGGCGCTCCCGCTGCCGCTCAGGCTGGCGTAGAGGGCACCGCGTGCGTAGAGGGCCTCTTTGGCGGCCGCCAGGGCAGGGTACCGCGCAAAGACACCGCGCTCAAAGGCGTTGGTAAGTAGCCCGCGCCAGGCGGTTACCGGTTGCCAGATAGCTTGGTGAAGGCCGGGGGCCGGGGTAAAGTCGCTGGGCAGCAAATCGGCGTAGGCCGTGCGGGTGTCGGAATGCACCCCCGGCAGTACCAGCTCGATGCGGTAGCCCGTGAGGTCGAGGTCTATCGGCAGCAGCCACTCGCCTATGCCGGTAGCAAAGCAGGCACCGCCTTCTAAGAAGTAGGGCACATCGGCGCCCAGACCCACGGCGAGGGAGTGGAGCTCGGCAGGGGTCAGGTGCAGGTCAAACAGCGCGTCGAGGCCCAGCAGCGTCTGCGCGGCATCCGACGAGCCGCCGCCGAGCCCAGTGCCCGGCGGGATGCGCTTTTCCAGCCGAATGTGCACACCTGGCAGCGTAGGCCGCAGGTCGCGCACCGCCTGCCAGGCCCGCTGGCAAAGGTTCGGCCGACCATCGGCTGGCAGCGCCAGCCCCGTCAGGGTTAGCTCAGCTGCAGCCCCGGGCACTTCTTCCAGGGTAAGGGTATCGGCAATGGGCGCCGGGTAAAACACCGTTTCGAGCAGGTGATAGCCGTCGTCGCGTTTGCCGGTAATAAAAAGCCCCAGGTTGAGCTTGCCGGGGCACTGTCGACTCCAGAGCATGGGGTTAGGCGCGGCGGATGTGGCTACGCTTGCGCAGGTAATCGGTAAGAGCCTTGTCGAACGGTTGGTTAACATCGAGCTCGATGAGCTCGATGTTGAGTTCGCGGCAGCGGCGGTGCAGCTGGCGCTGGTAGGCCTCGAAATAGGCCTGGTACCGGGTGCGGATCGTTTCGGGGTTCACTTTCAGCCGCTCGCCTGTTTCAAGGTCTTGCAGGATGAGTGGCTGGTTGGCAAACTCGAACTGGGCCTCGGTATGCGGCTCGAGCATCTGGAAGATGAGCACCTCGTGCCTCATGTGCCGCAGCCGCTGCAGGGCCGGGAAGAGCGCATCGAGCTGGGCAGGGTCGCCAAACAGGTCGCTCAAGATCACGACCAGCGAGCGGGGGTGGAGTTTCTGGCTCAGGGTGTGCAGCACCTGGGCCGTGGCCGTTTGGTGGGTAAAGCGCTCGGCCTGGTCGATGGTCTGCTGGAGCGACTGGAAAATGCGGTACAGCCACGAGCGCGTCGCCTTCGGGGGCAGGTACGTGTGCAGGGTCGTATCGAAGAGGCACAGGCCCACCGCGTCGCGCTGCTTAACCATTAAGTACCCCAGCGCCCCCATCAGGTTGGCCCCGTACACCAGCTTACTCATGCCCGTAAGGGGGTAGCGCATGCTATCGGAGGTATCGAGCACCACGTAGCAGCGCAGGTTGGTTTCCTCCTCAAAGCGCTTGGTGTAGAGCTTTTCGGTGCGCCCGTACACTTTCCAGTCAATGGCGCGCAGCGATTCGCCGGGGTTGTAGGCGCGGTGCTCGGCAAACTCGACCGAAAACCCGTGGTAGGGGCTTTTGTGCAAACCCGTCAAAAAGCCCTCTACAATCAAGCGGGCCCGCATCTCCATGTGTTGGATCTTTGAGACCACCACAGGATTCATATACTGGCGCATTTGCTGGGCGTGCGCCTGGGTGCCACGGTCGGGGGTGGGCATCGAAGGGCAAGTTAGGCACAGGGGCCCGCCGGGCGCCACTTGGCGCCAACAGCCACCCGCACATGCTACAGGAGCACCCTTGATATGTTAATTAATTGGCCGGGCGTATGAACTCTTTGTTATGCCAGCCGGTTACCAGGTAGTCACGTAAGCTGCTTACAATCATTACGTTAGGCAAAAAATGAATGAGTTCCAGAGTGAACATAGTTTACCTCGGGTATCATTTTTCCCGCAGGATGCTATCCACCACTAGAGCGTGTGGTGCTGCAATTGTGAACAACGTGTCGTGGTTGTACATTAAGGCCAGAACTTTGGGCTGTCGTATAACTTAATCTACCACTTGGGCATGCAACCCACTACCGGCTTTCAGCTATTGCCGGGCCAAGTTCACATCGATGCCGTGCGCATCCCACTCCAGGTCCGCAAGGGCCGGCAGGGGAAACTACGCATTGGGTTCGAGGGCAGCCGCATGTGGCTCGAAACGCCCTCGGGTAGCCTCACCGAGCCGGGCACCACGTTCCTGCGCGCCCGGAGCCGCTGGATCAAGCGCAGCTACCTTCTGCAGCAGCGCCGCGAAACCCAGCAGGCCTACCTGCTCAACCACGCCACGCACGAAACCCTGCTTTTCGGCAAGCCTACGCCCATCAAGTTCGAGGTAGGGCATACCCTCTACTTCCGCTACCACGACGGGCAGCTGCACATCACCCTCACACCCGAACACGCCAACCGGCGTGCCACCTGTACACTTGCCGTGCTCAAGGCGTACGCCAAGCACTACCTCGAGAACCGGGTAGGCTACTGGAGCCAGGTGCTCAAGCTGCGCTACAACGATGTACGGATAAAGGATCACCGCAGCAAATGGGGCAGCTGCAGCAGTCGGCGTAACATCAACCTGAACTGGTACCTCATTCTGCTCGACAAGTCGCTCATCGACTACGTCATTGTTCACGAGTTCATGCACCTAAAAGAGATGAACCACTCGCCACGGTTCTGGGCCCTGGTCGAAGACGTACTGCCCGACTACCGGGTACGCATGGCCGAACTGCGCCGCCACGAATGGGTTATCGGCGCCTACCAGGCGCTGGAGGGGTAAGGGTGAGTAAACACGGCCCCTTCCGCTTTGCAGCGAACATTCTGGTAGAAGACACCGACCTCCTGGTCCTGGCCAAACCTGCTGGCATCTCAACGCTCGCCGAGCGCACGGGCAACGAACCCAACCTACTCGACCTGGGCCGGGCCTACTGCCCCTCCCTGCAGGTGTGCCACCGGCTCGACAAACAGACCACCGGCGCCCTGCTCTTCGCCAAAACCCCCGACGCCTACCGCGCCCTCACCCAGCAGTTCGAAAAACGGGTGGTCGTCAAGGTGTACTGGGCCCTACTCAACGGGCACCCGCCCGTGGGCGATGGGGTAGCCATTACCGCGCCGCTGGCCGTAAACCCCAAGGGCATCGTCCGCGCTGATTTTAAAACAGGCAAACCCGCCGAGACGCGCTTTCGCCTCGAAGCCACCTACCCCACCGTTACACTCGTCGCCGCCAAACCCATCACCGGCCGCAGCCACCAGATACGGGTACACGCGGCGTTTATGGGCCACCCGCTCGTAGGCGATACACTGTACGGGGGCACCGACCTGAAGCTCTCGGACTTTAAAAAAGGATACAAAGGCGATCGGTACGACGAGGCGCCGCTCAACCACGGCTTTTTGCTCCATGCCACGTCGCTAACATTTCATCACCCTAGCACCGGGGCCGAGATGACCGCCGAAGCGCCCCTACCCGATCACTTTGCCGCCGTACTCAAAGTACTGGCGAAATGGAGCACCTAGCGAAAAATGGTGCCCGTATACAGGGCAATAGCCTTGCTACCACGGGGTAACCCTGTACCGGGGCTTGCATTCGTAAAAACACGCAACCCGCTTGCGTTATGAGACACTAATTGTGGCTGGCGATGTACCGGAACAGGGCCGCCTGCGCCAATACCCCAAGGGTAAGGATGCTCAGCAGCGACCAGGTGTACCGGGCCAGCCGTTTGTACCTGACGTTCATGGGTGACCTCCGTTGCTTACGTGAAAACCTAACCGGTTAGCACACCTCGAGACAGGGCGGTCGTAACAGCCGATGCGCAAAGCAATAGCGGTAGGTGCTGGGCAAGAACCCCACCACACGGTCGCCAACCGAAGGCACCAGTAGCGCCAGGGTTGCGCCGCCTGGCGCAACGAAGGGCTCACTCGCCTCGGCCAACTCTACACGCACGTCTTCGGCGGGCACGTGGGCCACGGGGTCGGCCGCAACTGCGTGCCCCCCAATGAGTACCACCGCAACGAGTGCCAATAGCTTTGCCAGCGACATCAATAGCAAAACTATCGAATTCTTGGCTAAGTTCCCACTGCGCCAAAAGGGCTGTTGTAGAGGTACAGCACCTCGCTGGCACGGGTAAGGGCCGTGTAGCTCCAGCGCAAGAAGCCCACGGGATCTTCGGCCAGGTGTCGGTTCACCAGGTAGGGTTCAAAGACCACGATGACGGTACGCCACTGGCCGCCCTGGGCCTTGTGGCCCGTGATGGCGTACCCGAATTTGAGTTGCAATGCCCCGAGGTAGGGGTCGGCCTTCAGGTCTTTGCGGTCGGGCTTCTTGTCCGATGCCCGGGCCAGTTCTTCGAGCCGCCCGTCCCAGATAGCTTTCAGCTCGGCGCTGGTCAGGTTGGGGGCTTTACCCAGCAGCAACGAGGTAGGCACGGTGGCCGAAAGGTCGACCACCCGGCCACTGGGCTCCTGGAACGCGACCAACGCCTCTAACCAGCGCTGGCCAAACTTCTCGTCGGCCGTTTCGGGGAAGGTGCGGGTGACGAGCCCCATGTCGCCGTTCGCAATGAAAGGCAGGGCGTGAAACGACTGCCGGTAAAAGTTCTTTACGACCATGACCCGGTCGCCTTTCACCAGCGGCTCGGGGTCGTCGTAGAGCCGTTGGCGGATGGCGGCGTTTAACTGGGCCGCGATGCCGTTGCTGTAGCACACCGCAACCACGCTGTCGGGGTCGTCGGGGTCGTAGCGCTCTAAAAACGTATCAACCACCGCCTGGGTATCGGGCAGGGCCAGCACATCGGGCAGGTGCGGTACGGTGGGCAGCGGCCCTACCTCGCCGGCCTCGCGCACCCGGTCTTGGGCCTCGCGCAGGGCCGTAGCTACCTGCAAGATGCCCGAGCCCACACCCTGGCGGCGCACCTCGGTAAGCTGCACCTTCCCGGCCACCAACCCGTAGTTGCGCCGCAGGTAGCTCACGGCCAACGCGGGCGAATCGGGGGCACCAACGGGGGGTAGCTGGTAGGGGTCGCCCAGAAAGATGAGTTTCCGGCCAGGTTCTTCGCCGTACACATACCCCACCAGGTCGTGCAGCAGGCTGCCGCCGCTTTCGCCCCGGTCCTCGCCAATCATCGAGGCTTCGTCTACGATGTACACCGCGTCTTGGGGGTCGCTGTTGCGCCGGGGGCGGTAGCGCACACTGCCCGATAGGCTGGTCTCGGTATCGTAAATGACTTTGTGCAGCGTGCTGGCCTCCTGCCCCGTGCGCCCCGCGAGCACCTTGGCCGCCCGGCCGGTGGGCGCCATGAGCACCACGTGGGCCTCGAGCTCGTAGAGCACGGCCACCACGGCTTTCAGAAGGCTGGTTTTGCCCGTACCGGCGGCCCCTTGCAGCACCAGGCAGGCCCCGGCCTCTTGGGTGAGCAGCAGCCGCGCCACAGCCTCGAACGCCCGGCGTTGGTCGTGGGTGGGCTCAAAGCCCAGGGCCCGCACAAACCGTGCGGCCAGACTGATGGCATCGGGGGGGCTGGCCACGGCGGTAGCGCTAGGCCCGGCCCAGGTAGGTAAAGGGCGTGAGGGCCCTAAGCTCGGCCTTGACCCCAGGGGGCACCTCGAGCCCATCAATAAAGGCCGAAATAGCCGCCTGGTCGACCACCGCGCCGCGGGTGAGCGCCAGCAGCGCCTCGTAGGGTTTGGGGTAGCCCTCGCGCCGCAGAATGGTCTGTATCCCCTCGGCGACAACCGCCCAGTTGGCCTCAAGGTCTTCGTGGAGCCGCGCCTCGTTTACCGCCAGCTTGCCCAGGCCCACCTCCAGGTTGCGCAGTGCGAGGTAGGTGTGGCCCAGGGGCACCCCCAGGTTGCGGAGCACGGTGCTGTCGGTGAGGTCGCGCTGCAAGCGTGAGATGGGCAGTTTGTTGCTCAGGTGGTCCAGCAAGGCATTGGCCAGGCCCAGGTTGCCCTCGGCATTCTCAAAGTCGATGGGGTTCACCTTGTGCGGCATGGCCGAAGAGCCGATTTCGCCCGCCACGGTCGGCTGGCGGAAGTACCCCAGTGCGATGTACTGCCATACGTCGCGCGCCAGGTCGATCAAGATGACGTTGATGCGCCTGAGGTTGTCGAAGATCGCCGCCAGACCGTCGTAGTGCTCAATCTGAGTCGTGGGGCGGCTGCGCTGTAGGCCCAGGCGTGCCACGAAGCGGTCGGCAAAGGCCTGCCAATCTACCCCCGGGTAGGCCGCATAATGGGCGTTGAAGCCCCCAGTGGCCCCGCCAAACTTGGCCGGATAGGGCAACGCAACGAGCGAAGCGCGCTGGGTGGCTAGGCGGCTGGCAAACACGGCCAGCTCTTTGCCCAGCGTGGTGGGGCTGGCAGGCTGCCCGTGGGTGCGGGCCAGCATGGGTAGGGCCGCGTACCGTTGAGCCATTGAGTTTAGCTGACCCAGCACGGCATCGAGGCGGGGCAGGTAGCACCCTACGATGGCACCCTTGAGCAGGTGGGGTGTCGCTGTGTTGTTGATGTCTTGGCTGGTAAGGCCAAAGTGGATGAACTCGAGCAGCTGTGGGGCCGCCTGGTAGAAGGCCAGCCGCGCGAGCTGGTCTTTCATAAAGTACTCCAGGGCCTTCACATCGTGCCGGGTGGTCTGCTCGTGGGCTTTGACCGCCTGGGCCTGGGCAAGGCCAAACTCCTGGGGCAGGAGCTCAAACACTGCCCGCACGTCTTCGGATAGGCCCTGCAGCTGGGGCACCACCTCGGCCAGGGCCAGGTAATACTGGCACTCGACCCACAGCCGCGCCCGGATGAGGGCGAACTCTGAGAAGTAATCGGCCAGCGGCTCGGTCACCGACCGGTACCGGCCGTCGAGCGGCGAAATCGCCAGCAGGGGGTCGAAACCACTCACCGTGCTAGCCCTCGCCAAAGGCCGCCAAGACCTCCTCGCTTACACCGGTGGCCGAAAAGCCCCCGTCGTGGTACAGGTTCTGCATCGTCACCTTGCGCGTCAGGTCGCTGAAGAGGGTAATCACGTAGTCGGCGCATTCGGCGGCCGTGGCGTTACCCAGTGGGCTCATGGCCTCGCCGTACTTGAGCATGGCATCGAAACCCGCCACACCCGAGCCTGCCGTGGTGGGCGTAGGGCTCTGGCTTACGGTATTCACCCGTACCTGGTACTTCTTGGCGTAGTAGTAGCCGAACGTGCGGGCCATGCTCTCAATCAGGGCCTTGCTCTCCGACATATCGTTGTACTTCGGGAACGTACGCTGGGCCGCGATGTAGGTCAGCCCCACAATGCTACCCCAGGGGTTAAACAGCCCCCGCTGGTAGGCCACCTGCAGCATCTTGTGGAACGAGACAGCCGAGATATCGTACGTCTTCTGCAAGAAGTCGTAGTTCAGGTCGGTGTACTCGCGCCCCTTGCGCACGTTGAGCGACATGCCGATGGAATGCAAGAGGAAGTCAATCTTGCCAAACTGGGCCTCGGCCGCGTCGTAGAGCTTGCCAATGTCTTCCAGGCTCGTGGCATCGGCGGGCACCACTTCGGCCCCAATCGTCTGGGCCAGCTCGCGGATGGCGCCCATGCGCATCGCCACCGGGGCGTTGGTCAGCAAAATGCGTGCGCCCTGGGCATGGGCCTTGAGGGCTACCTGCCAGGCGATCGAAGATTCGTCGAGTGCGCCGGTGATGATGCCGGTTTTCCCGCTCAGTAGGTTGTTCATAGTAGGTAGGCCGAGAATAGAGGGCGCAAAGTACGCCGAAGCGGGGTTAGCTGCCCTTCTTGGGGGGTGGCTTGCGGGTGGTATCGGCGGGGGCAGGGGTGGGCTTGGGGGCCGTGGGCTTGGCAGGGGTGGTCTGGGCAGGGCTACCGGGCGTGGACGGGCTGGGGGTTTCTTTGGGCTCGCGCAGCAGGTCGTCTTCGTCCTCCTCGGCTTCTTCGTCCAAGATGTCGGCCGTGACGCTTTCGATGTCCAGCAGGTCGCTCTCGCCGAGCTCGCCCTCCAGGGCATCCAATTCATCGTCGCTGAAGCCAAAGTCAAGGTCGTCGAAGCCCTCAAAGTCGCCCCAGTCGTCCAGATCGTCGCCAAACGCAGGTGTGGGTTCGGTGGCTGGGGGTGTCGTAGGGGGTGCCGGCGTGGGGAGCGTCGGGGCCGGGTCGGTCGAAACCGTGGGCCCCGGGGGTGCTGCCGGGTCGGTCAGGCTGGGCTCGGTGGGGGCCGGGTCGGTGGGCGTGAGCGGCTCGGCACCGGCCAGCGGCTCCAGCGGTACGTAGTCGGGCGCGGCTTCGGCCAGCAGCTGGGCGCGGTAGCTATCGGGTATTTCGATGCGGAATTCCACGCGCCGGTTCTTGGCCCGGTTCTCTTTCGTGTCGTTCGGGAATATGGGCCGGCTCTCGCCGTAGCCCTCGGCCACCACCACCTCGGGCGGCAGGTCTACCAGGCTCAAGAGCGTTTCGCGGATCGTCTCGGCCCGTCGGCGCGAGAGCCGCAGGTTGTAGCCCGCATCACCCTCGCCGTCAGTATGGCCCCGGATGGTGAGCGTGGCGTAGGGGTGCTCGGCCAAGAAGGTGCCAATCTGGCGCAGCAGCCCCAGGTCGCTCGGGTGCACCTCGGTACTGTTCTTGTCAAACTCAACCTGCCGGAAGACGATCGCCTGGCGGTCAAGCGCACTGCGCACCAGCACGTGGTTCAGGGAATCGAGCTCCAGCGCCAGGTCTTCGACCGTCAGCAGGTTTTCGCCGATAACCACCAAGAGGTAGCGCCGGTTGTTGACAAGGCTGAACTCAAAGTAGCCCGTGGGGCTGATGTACTTCGGGGTGATCTCGGCGCCTTTGTCCAGGTCTATCGCCGCCACGATGCCCGTTAGGGGGTTGCCCGTTAGCGAATCGATGAGGTAGCCCTTGAACTCGACCACAGCGTCGGGCCGGGCGTCGATGGGCATGGGGTAGCTGAAGATGTCGAAGTTGCGGGGCTGGCCCTTGAGGGCATGGCTGAAAAACAGGTTTTCGCCCTTGCCATCAATCGAGAAGTAGTATTCGTCCTGGGGCGAATTGACCAGGGGGCCCAGGTTGCGGGGCTCCTCCCAGTGGTGGTACACCCAGCGGCTCTTGAAGATATCGAAGCCCCCCAGGTTGTGCAGGTGCCCAGTGGACGCGAAGTAGAGCGTGTTGTTGATGGGGTGTAGGTAGGGCGACACCTCATCGTAGAAGGTATTGACGATGGGGCCCAGGTTTTCGGCCGCAAGCCAGCGCCCCCGGGCGTCTTTGCGGCACATGTAGAGGTCTATGCCGCCAAAGCCCCCGCTGCGGTTAGAGGCGAAGAAAAGGTACTGCTGGTCGGCGGTGAGGTACGGGTGACTGTCCCAGGCGTCTGAGTTTACCGTTGGGCCCAGGTTTTCGACCTCCACCCACTCGCCTTCAACCCAGCGCGCCTGGTAGAGGTCGCACACGCCCAGGCCGTCGGGGCTGTTGCAGCGCGAAAAAACCAGGTACAGCCCGCTCGAGTCTACGCAGGCCGAGCCCTCGTTGAAGGGGCTGTTGATGACATCGGGCAGGCGCTGGGCGTACTCCCACCCCTTGTTCGTGAAGGGGTTGCGCTGGGTGTAGTAGATGTCTTCGTTCTGCTCCTGGGCCGGGGCGTCGAGGTCGAGCCCGCCGCGTCGGCTCGTGAAGAGCAGCACGTCGCCCGAGGGGTGCATGTAGGGGGCGTACTCCGGCGCCGGGGTGTTTACCTGCTTGCCCACGTTGATGTGCACGCCCTTGGGCGGCTTGAGGGTATCTACCGACTGGCGGGCGGCAACGAGCTGGTAGTAGTAGTCGAGGTCTACAAACCGCGAGGCTTTGGGGGCCGTAATGCCCTCCAGGCGCACCGAAATGCTATCGGCCCAGCGGCTCTGGTTTTTCAGGGCAATGGTGTAGAACAGGGCCGCCCGGGCGGTGTCGCCGCGCAGTTCTTTTACCTGGCCCAGCTCCCAGATCAGCGACAGGTCGTCGGGGTCTTTGAAGTTCTGGATGCCAAACTGCCGCACGTAGGTGGTGAGCAGGAGTTCGAGTTGGTCGAGGTCGTTCTGGCTACGGGCCGCGTCGATGTCGCGCCGCAGCTTTTTGTCGACAAAGAGCGGCAGTTTGTTGATGTTCGGAAACGCGAAGTAGGTGATGGGGGGCCGTGCCCGATCGCCCTCCTCTTGCAGAAATACAGCCGCCAGTGTCTCCAGCCGCTGCGCCTGCAGCACAGCAGGGGCTAGGGCACATAGCCCCAGACATACCAATAGGCTGAGCCTGAGCCGCATTTGCATCAAAAGTTACGTCTCCTTACAACGCAGAAGGGCGCAGAGATTATCCACGCCCTTCGGTGTTCGTGCACAGGTAGGCTACTGCCGCGCCATACGCTTTTGGCGATTGCCCCGGCCCCAAGCGAAGTAGATGGCCACACCAATGACCAGCCAGCCAATGCCAGCAAACAGCGCCAACTTTTCAAGCCCTACAATGAGTAGCAGCGAGATAAGCGCGCCCAGCACCGGCACCAGCGGCACCAGCGGTGTGCGGAAGGGCCGCTCCAGGTTGGGCTTGGTGTAGCGCAGCACCAAAATGCCAATGCACACAATGGCAAAGGCCAGCAGCGTACCCAGCGATACCAGGTGCCCAAGCGTGCCAATGGGCAGCAGGCCCGCCAGCGTGGCCGCGAAAATGCCAGTAATGATAGTCGGGATGACCGGCGATTTGAACTTGGGGTGCAAGCGCGAGAACGAGCCCGGCAGCAGGCCATCGTTGCCCATCGAGTAGAAAATGCGGCTCTGGCCCAGCATCATCACCAGCATTACCGAGGTAAGGCCAGCCAGCGCCCCTAGTTTGATGGGGTACTTCAGCCAGTTGAGCTCCTGCACCGCGTTGATGCCCACCGCAATGGGGTCGGGCACGTTGAGCGAGGTATAGGGTACTAGGCCAATGAGCACGTAGGCCACCAGTATGTAAATGACCGTACAGATGACAAGCGAGGCCAGGATGCCGATGGGCATGTTGCGCTCGGGCCGCTTGGTTTCCTGGGCGGCTGTCGAAACGGCGTCAAACCCGATGTAGGCGAAGAAGATGGTACCCGCACCGGCCAGGATGCCCGTCCACCCAAGGTGGCCAAAGCCGCCCAGTTCGGGGCTTTCGGGGTTGAAGCTGCCCCACTCGTTGGGGTTGGCAGGTATAAAGGGCGTAAAGAACATGTGGTCTACAAACCAGACCCCGGCCCCAATAAAGGCCAGTATCACCACCATCTTAATGACCACAATGACGTTGTTGAGCTTCGCGCTTTCGCTGATGCCCCGGTAGAGTACCGCCGAGAGCACCCCGATAATAATAACTGCCGGCAGGTTGAAGAGCGCCGTCGTCGTGCTCAGCCCGGCCAGGTCTATACCGGCATTTTTGGCTGTAGCAGCCACCTGTGCAATGGGCACCCAGGCGGGTTTAACCCCCAGTTGCTGGGCAAGCTCGGGGTTGGTCAGGTCGATGAGTTTTACCCCGGCGGCATTGGTCAGCTCGGCGGGTATGACGATCTGGAAGTCACGCAGAAAGCTCACCAGGTAGCCGCTCCAGCTCACCGCCACTGTACTGGCCCCAAAGGCATACTCCAGCGTGAGCGCCCAGCCAATGACAAAGGCCACAATCTCGCCCAGGGTGGCAAATGCGTACACGTACGCCGAACCCGCCACGGGTATCATGGCCGCGAACTCAGCGTAGCACAGCCCGGCAAAGGCACACGCCAAGGCCGCCAGCACAAACGAGAGGATAACCGCCGGGCCCGCTGCCTGCGATGCCGTGCCCACCAGCGAGAAAATGCCCGCCCCAATGATGGCACCAATGCCCAGCGTGGTAAGGTTGAAGGCGTTCAGCGTACGCTTCATGCCGCCTTCGCTGCCACCGGCTTCGGCTTTTAGCTGTTCGATCGATTTGGTCTTGAATAGAGTACTGGCCATGCCTGTGCCGGGGGTTAGTCCTAAGAGGGGTTGGTTTACAATTCGGTAACAGCTCGCGAATATAGACCTTTCAGAAAGCTACAGCAGGCTGCTTTGATAGTTATGCAAATGTTAGCAGTGGGGCAAACCTTTTGCGGTGGGGGGCTTGACGCGTGAAACGTTGGGCCGTTATCTTTGCCGCTCTAAAAAAGCGGGAGTAGCTCAGCTGGTAGAGCATAACCTTGCCAAGGTTAGGGTCGCGGGTTCGAATCTCGTCTCCCGCTCGCGGTAACCCCCAAAAAACGGTAGCCTTATCAGCTACCGTTTTTTGTAGTAGCGCAGTGTAGTAAGTGGGCCGAGGTGGCGGAACAGGTAGACGCGCCGGACTTAAAATCCTGTGGTCCGCAAGGGCCGTACGGGTTCGATTCCCGTCCTCGGTACTGGCGAGCCGCCAGGGGCAGTTTTGATTACGAACCTTCCTTGGCAGCCCCGGGCTCGGGCCTCACCCCCGCGGGTGGTACTGGGCGTGGATTTCGCGCAGGTACTGGCGGTCGAGGTGCAGGTAGATTTCGGTCGTTAGGATGCTCTCGTGGCCCAGCATGTCTTGCACGGCCCGTAGGTCGGCGCCGCCTTCTATCAGGTGCGTGGCAAACGAGTGCCGCAGCGTGTGCGGGCTCACCGGCGGGGCCAGGCCCGCCTGCGCCGCCAGTTGCTGCACCACCAGAAACACCTGCTGTCGGCTAAGCTGCCCCCCGCGCTGGTTGAGGAACAATAGGCCCGCCGCGCCCTTCTGGGGCTGCTGGTGCACACGCACGGCGGTGCGGTAGAGCGCCAGGTAGCGCAGGGCGCTGCCGCCTACCGGCACGATGCGCTCTTTGTTGCCCTTGCCCACCACACGCACAAAGCCCTCGTCGGGGTACAGGTGGTGCATGGGCAGGGTCAGCGCTTCGGTCACGCGCAGGCCGCTGCTGTAGAGTAGCTCGAGCAGGGCCCGGTTACGGGTGCCAGCGTCGGTACTCATATCTATACCCGCAAACAGGGCATCTATATCGGCCACGCTCAGCACCCGGGGCAACTTGCGCTGCAGCTTGGGGCTGCGGATCTGGGCCAGGGGGCTGACTGGCACCCGGCCCTCGGCCTCCAGGTACCGAAAGAAAGTGCGCAGCGCGCTCAGGGCCCGCGCCTGGCTGAACTCGGAGAGCTGCCGCTGGTCTACCAGCTGCTCCAGGTAGTGTTGGATGTGCACCGGGGCCAGCTCGGCCAGGCGGACGGGGGTGGTTTGGGCCAGCCAGCCCGCCAGGGCGGCCAGGTCGTGGCCATAGCTTTCTAGGGTGTGGGGGCTCAGGCCGCGCTCGATGCGCAAATGCGCCAAGAATGCGTCTATGGCCAAGGCCCAGTCCCTATCTTCCGGTCGGTTTTTCACCCCCTTCATTCGCCGCTTGTCGTAACCCCTACCCGATGCAGACAATCCTGATCCTGAACGGCCCCAACCTGAACCTCTTGGGCACCCGCGAACCCGAAATCTACGGCAAGGAAACGCTACCCACCGTCATTGCCAACCTGCAGCGCCGCTTCCTCGACCTTACCCTCAAGCACTACCAAAGCAACCACGAAGGGGCCCTTATCGATAAACTGCAGGAGACCGACGGCTTCGACTCGGTCGTGATCAACCCCGGCGCACTGGCCCATACCAGCTATGCCCTCGCCGATTGCATCCGCGCCCTACCCAAACCCGTGGTCGAGGTTCACATCTCGAACGTGTTTGGCCGCGCCGAAACCTGGCGCCACCAGTCGGTCATTTCGCCTGTCGTGGCCGGGGTCATTTCAGGCTTTGGCGTAGCCGGCTACGTACTGGCTATCGACTACCTGCTGCACCACTACAACAAAGCCTAAGCCCCCTGGGTGCGCAGCCGCTGCCGTACGAGCAGGGCCACCACCGCCACGGCAAACGCAGCCACTACAAACCCAATCACCACCAGCGACCGAGATGGGCGGCTGGGGTAGTGCGGTACGGTTGCAAACACTGCCTGGGGCAAGAGTGAGGGGTAGGCGCTGAGGTTCTCAGAGAGCTGGCGGAGCTGCTTGCGCTTGTCGAGCAATTCTTCCTGTATCCACTCCAGCTCGCTGTCGTACACCCGCAACCGGTCGTAAAAAAGGGCGCCTGCCGGGGTAGAAACCCCACGGGCCGCGAGTGTAGCGCCGGCATCACTGGTGTAGTTCAGGTCGTACAGGCCCAACGTCTTGCGGATCCAGGCAAGGCTATCGAGCACCACCTCGCGGCGGACGGTCTGGTCGGTGAACGACCGCCTGAGCGATGCCATGGTTGCCTTCCGTTTGGCCATGGCCTCCAGTAGGCTATCGGCCAGCATCACATAGGCATTCGCAATCCGGGCAGCCAGTTCGGGGCTGCGGTCGTAGACCCGAACCTCGACAGAGGAGTAGTTGTCGACGCCTAGGCTCACGCTCTCGGCAAACCGGTCGTCGAGCGCTTTGTAGGCCGCCCGGTCTCTACCTTCAATGCCGTAGTGCTCGAACAAGCCCAGGCTGTGCTGGATGTACCGGGTGCTGCTGTCGGCCAACAGGAGGCCCACCACCTGCTCCAGGTCGTAGGGATTGGCAGTACCTAACCGCGACTTTACGTCGCGAAACTGCTGCAGGTTGTCTAGCCCTGGGGGCACAAACGAGGCCCGCGCTTTGTACTCTTTGGGCATAAACCGGGGGTGCGACACCACCACACCCAGCACCACCGCCACGGCAACTGCACCCAGCAGCCAGCGCCAGCCCGCAAGCAACACGGTAAGCTCTGGCAGAAGCGAAAACGAACGTTGGGTATCGGTCATGCACGTGCGGCTTGGGCAATGCGCACCAAACGGGTAAGTAGGCCCTCAAGCAGATCGAGCCGCAGCATGTTGGCCGCATCCGATTTTGCCCGGCTGGGCTCGGGGTGTACTTCTAAAAAGAACCCGTCAACACCAACGGCGGCGGCTGCCCTGGCCAGGGTTTCGATCAGCTGGGGCCGCCCCCCTGTCACACCACTGGCGCTGTTGGGCTGCTGGAGGCTATGGGTACCATCGAACACGACTGGAAAGCCGTATTGCTGCATCCAGGCAAAGTTGCGGTAGTCGACCACCAGGTCGGTGTAGCCAAACGTGGTGCCACGCTCGGTGAGCAGCACCTGGTGGTTGCCGGTTTCGGCCACTTTTTCAGCCGCAAAGCGCATCACCTCAGGGCCCGCAAACTGCCCTTTTTTGATGTTGACCACCTTGCCGGTCTCGCCCGCGGCGTGCAGGAGTTCGGTCTGGCGGCACAGAAACGCAGGTATCTGGAGCACGTCTACGAATTCGGCGGCCAACTTGGCCTCGTGGGTCTCGTGGATGTCGGTTACCACGGGTACCCCCACCTCCTGCCGCACCCGGGCCAGGATTTCGAGCGCCGCAGCGTCGCCAATGCCCGTAAAGCTGCTGCTACTCGTACGGTTGGCCTTGCGGTACGAGCCTTTGAACACGTAGGGGATCCCCAGCGCTGCACACCAGGCCTTAACCGTCTGCGCGACCTCGAACGGAGTTGTAGCGTCTTCGATGGCACAGGGCCCGGCCAACAGGAAAAACGGCGTCTGGGCCGAGCCCCCACTGTGTGGGAGCCACGATTGGATAGGGGTTGCCATCGGTCGGGCAAAGAAACGCCTCAGGCCCGTTACCGCCAACCGGCAACCCCTTCTAGGCCACAGGGGGCCCAAACTCTGGTGGCTACCGCGTACTTTCGTCACCGATGCGTGTTTGGTTGCTTTTACTGGTGGTAGTAAGCGCCCTCTCATTGAAGGGGCAGGAGCGGATGGAACGGGCGCCCAAGGCCCAGGGTGCCGCCCCAGATACCGTGCACATGGGGGCTTACTTCGTGTGGGTATACGACTTTAACCTGCCCGACGAGAGCTACAGCGTAAAGTGCTGGCTCTGGTTCCGGTACACCAACCCGGCGCTGCAGCCCGAAAAGCTAGCGGCCGTCTTTAACGCCAAATCGTTCGAGTTCACCCATGTCGTTCACCAGGAGATCAATGGTGTGCACTGGGTACAGATGAACTGCACCGCCGTGGTTCGGCAGAAATACCTGCTCAAGTATTTCCCCTTCGATAAACAGGTGCTGCGCTTTCGGGTGGGCTTTGAGGGCTCAACCGATCGCGACATCGTCCTGGTCGCCGATACCACCAGCCACAGTGTCTACGACGAGTTCAACCAACCCGAGGGCTGGAACCTCGTCGGCTTCTCGACCGTGGTAGAACCCCGCACCTACCAAACCGACTTTGGCACGCCGGTCGTCAACGGCAACACCACCACCCTTTCGCTCTTCATGGCCCAGCTCAAGCTCGAGCGGCAGGGGTGGTCGTTGTTCCTCAAGCTCTTTTCGGGCATGTACGCGGCGTTTCTCATTGCCTGGTTCAGCCTGTTTATTAACCCTTCGGCCGTAGACCCCCGCTTTGGGCTCAGCGTGGGGGGCCTGTTTGCGACCGTGGGCAACAAGTACATCGTAGACAGCATCCTGCCCGAGATGACCAAAGACAACCTGGTCGATACCCTGCACGGTTACACGTTTGCGGCGGTTATTTCGTGCATCTGCATTTCGGTCATCAGCCTGTACTACCAGCAGCGGGGGCTTACGAAGCGCTACAAGCGGGTAGATCGCATTGCCTCGACAGTGCTGCTGCTATTCTTTGTTGTCATCAACGTAGTGCTCATTTCGCAGGCCATCCAGTCGTCGCCGGCCAATTTTTGGCCCGCGAAATAGTGCCCGAGGCGCGTATATTTGCAGCCCGGTTACGGTTGCCACTATAGCTCAGCCGGTAGAGCGCTGCTTTCGTAAAGCATAGGTCGGCGGTTCGAGTCCGCCTAGTGGCTCTCTCGGCAGGCAACCCTGCCGGTAGGTTGTGCGGGAGTAGCTCAGTTGGTAGAGCATCAGTTTCCCAAACTGAAGGTCGCGGGTTCGAACCCCGTTTCCCGCTCAAGTAGCACCCCACCTCGGGCAACCGGCGTGGGGTGTTTGCTGTTGTGCCCGCTTGCTGGCGGCTAGGCACTCGGCTGGGGCGAGCGCAGAATTTTCGCCATCGGTTTGCCCTTGGCCAGTTCGTCGACCAGCTTGTCCAGGTACCGGACTTTTTGGGTAAGCGGGTTCTGGATGTCTTCGACCCTGTACCCACAGATAACCCCGGTTATGAGCCCCGCATGTGGGTTGAGGGTCGCCTGCGCAAAGAAGGATTCAAAGCTGGCTTTCGCTTCCATGAGTGCCTGCAGCTTGGGGGCGTCAAAGCCGGTCAGCCATTCAATGACCTGGTGCAGCTCCTCCTGGGTGCGCCCCTTCTTCACCACCTTTTCAACGTAGTGGGGGTACACCGAGGCAAAGGTCATCCTGGCAATGCGTTCGTCGTGGCTCGGCATGTCGTTATATGGGCAAGCGGTATACGGGAGGGATGTGCGGTTACCGGCTCGGCAACCCGTGGGTGTCGATCAGGTACAGCAGGCTGGCGATGGCGGCACAGCCCAGGTGCAGCTCGCGGGCGTTGACCTTGTCGAAGGTGTCGTTGGCCGTGTGGTGCAGGTCGAAGTAGCGCTGCGAGTCAGGGATGAAGCCGATAAGGGGGATGCCCCGTGGGCGCAGGGGCCCAATGTCGGCCCCGCCGCCGCCGGCCTCGAACCGTTCGACCCAGTATGGCTCAAAGAGCGGGGCCCAACTGCGCAGCTGTGCCAGGGCGGCCGCACTGCCATCGAGCCCAAAGCCGCGGGGCACAAAGCCGCCGGCGTCGCTTTCGAGCGCAGCCAGGTGGGGCTCTGTGCGGGCGCTATCGGCGTAGGCCAGGCCACCGGCCAGGCCGTTCTCTTCGTTCATGAACAGCACGCACCTAAGGGTATGGCGCGGCCGCAGGCCCAGGGTTTTGAAGAGCCGCAGGGCTTCGATGGCGTGGACGCAGCCCGCGCCGTCGTCGTGGGCGCCCTCGCCATTGTCCCAGGCGTCTAGGTGGCCCCCCACCAGCACGATGCTATCTGGGGCCAGGGTGCCGCGCAGTTCGCCCACCACGTTGTACGAGAGCTTATCGGGCAGGGTCTGGCACGAGAGTTTGAGGTAGAGCCGTCGGCTAGGCTCCTGGCCCAGGGCCGCCGCCAGCCGGTCGGCGCTCGCGGTTGCAATGGCCGCGCACGGGATCGGCGCTTGCCCCGCCTCGAAGCGCGTGCCTCCGGTATGGGGGAACTCGTCGGTGGTTGTGCTCAGCGAGCGCACCAGTGCCCCCACGGCCCCCAGGCTGGCCGCCAGGCTGGGCCCGGCCCGCCGCTGGTCGCCCGCCGCACCGTAGGCCTGCCCGGTGCGGATGAACCGCTGGTCCATCGGCCGATTGAAGAAGACGATTTTACCCTTCACGGCTGCACCCAGTTGCCGCAGTTCGTCGAGGGTTTGCACCACCACCACTTCGGCGGCAATACCCTCGGGCGGGGTGCCGGCCGAGCCTCCCAGCGCCGTAAGTGCCAAGGGTACTTCGGGGCCTGTAGCGCCACCCAGCAGGTGGCCCTGCTCGTCGCTACCCCGTACCCAGTGGGGCACGCGCACAGGCTGCAGGTACACAGTATCCATGCCATTGCGCACCAAGAGCTGGTGCGCCCACTCGACCGCCGCTGCCGCCTGAGGGCTGCCCGCCAGCCGGCCGCCAATGGTTTGGGTAAGCACCCGCAGCTCGCTATAGGCCTGCCCACGCAGCAGGGCTTCGTCGTAGATACGGCGCAGCGTAGCGGCATCGTCGGTGGGTGGTGCCTGCCCCTGCAAAAGGAGCGGGAGGAATGCGCCCACCACGGCGGGCGCCCAGCGACGGAGGTAGCAGTGAGTCATAGCGCTGCAAAATGCGTTTTTGCCCAGTACCCTACACCCAGGTAAGGGCAACGGTAGTGGGTGGCCGGCCAAGAGCGCCTACCCAATCTGCCAGTAGGCTGCGAGCGCCCTCGCAATACATTTCGACATATGTTGACGGGTTCAGGTCCGCAGCCCTTCAATTTTGTACCGCATCTACCGCCAACAAAACCTCCAATTCCGCCGCAGCACAACCGTTACACCTGGGTGGCACCCATCGCAGCGCGTCGACTGCCGCGAAACCTACCCAAGTGGTATACCCTTTGCAGAAAATCCTTTTCAGGCAAGCACTATACAGTTCAAACAACCAACCTCTCACGCATCCCCTACGCTTATTCCGCAATGAAAAAGTTCGTTTTATCACTTGGCCTTGCAGTAGCTGCCCTTTCCATGCATGCCCAAAGCACCATTACCGGGGTTTGGAATATGGGCAAGGATAATACGCTCCTCGACATCAAAAAAGTGGGCGGCGTTTCTACCGGTACCGTCGTCGCTTCAGACAATGCAGAACTCAAAGGAAAACTAATGCTTAAAGACGTCAAGCTTACCGGGAACGAATGGAAAGGCCAACTGTACGTACCCCGGCTGGGCAAATGGGCAGAAGTAACCATCACGAAACAAGATGCCAGCAAGCTGAGTGTTGCCGTAAGTGCCGGTATCGCCTCACGAACGGTAGAGTGGGTCAAACATTAGTCACTAAATACGTCTTTAGTTGTGGGGGTGGTTTACAAAGCTCCTATGCTTCGGCCAGCCCAGTACAATAAATGTTGTGTGTAGGTGTGTGTGGCTGTTTCCCTGGGGACAGCCACTTTCGTTACAGCCCCTCTACAGACGTAGACCACCTGCACGCAGTAACAACTGCTACCCTACCCACGCCAACGGCCACTACCTTGCCTCTGCGCCCCCCCGTGGCACCGAAAATGGCGTAGTTTTGCCGCCCTAACTGTCGGTATGATTCGTGTACACCGTTACCTGCGCCTGGGCGCAGTGCTGGCCCTGGTAGTGGGGCTAACCCCTTGGGTTTCTGCCCAGGAGAGTTACCAGGAATACGAGGTGGAGCGCAAACCCATCCTCCTGAATTTTAGCGAGTTGAGTGCCGCTATCGAGGTGCCCAGTACCCTGGCATCGCGTACCATTACCGACCGCACCACGTTTCGGGTCCTTGTAGCGCCCGAAGGCACCTACCTCAAGCACGTTGTTCTGGCCTCAGCCGATACACTGCTCACCTTGGCGTGCGAGAAAGTACTGCCCAAGGCACGCTTCCAGCCAGCCGTACGGCTCAACCAGACCGTAGCCTGCTGGACCACCGTAGCCTTCAACTTTCAGTTCGACGGCACCGGCCAGGCCCGCAGCGAGGCGCTACCCCAGAACCTGAGTTTCGTGCGCCAGAAGATTGGCTACCCCAAACTGGCCAAGGAATCGGGCATCCTGGGGCGGGTTATGGTCCGGGTCACGGTAAGTACCGGGGGCCGCGTAACCGATTACGAGATCTTGACCAGCCCCCACAGGCTGCTCACCGAGCCCGTGGTGGCCGGGTTGCCCGAGCTGCGGTTTAGCCCTGGCTCGGTCAACAACGCCCCGGTCGAGACACGGGTAGACCTGCCCTTCGACTTTCAGCTGGTCGGTATCTACAACGCAGTCGAGTTTTCGCCCAACGTCAAAGCCGGCAAGGCCCCCGTTTCGGCCACCGGCCTCACCAAATCGCAGCAGCGGCGCCAGGCCAAGGGCAAGGCCGTCACCCTACCCGAGCCCGACTCGAAGAAGTTCGAGAAACGGGCCAAACAGGAGCAAAAAGACCTGAAAAGGCAGCAAAAAAAGCTCAAGAAACAGGCCAAGCGCGGCAAGGTGAACCTACCCCCACTCACCGACCGCCCCGCCATCGACCAGTGGCCCGAGCTGCTCAACGCCCGTAAGCTGAACCGCAAACTGCGCTACCCCAAGCTGGCCCGTATCATTGGCCGCGAAGGAACCGTGGTCGCCGCCCTATACGTGCAACCCGACATCAAAAAGCCCACCCGCAAGACCGAAGTCGTGGGCGCCCGTATCGTGCAAAGTCCCGAGTACGACTTCACGCTCGAGGCAGGGCGGCTCTTTAAACGGGCCCGCTTTAGCCCCGCGCGTGGCGAAGATGGCACGCCCAAAGGCACCTGGGTGCACTTCATTGTCACGTTCACAGCCGAAGGGGGCAGCCTGGAGAAGAAGAAGGGCTTCTTCATCTTCAACAAGCGCGACAAGCCCCAGCTCAGCACCCAGTTGAGCGCCCTGCCGCGCGCACCCCACTACGACTAACGCCCGCAGGCCGTGGGGCTGGGCACGTGGTCGGGGAACTGCTGGGCGCTCACCGACGACCTAACGCAGCCCACGTGGCCAGACTTTGCCACCCAATGGGCCAGAGGCCCCGAGGGCACACGTAAACTCGATTTCGAAGTCTGCGACGTGCTCGACGGCTACGCCATGGGGGCCCTCACGCGCCTGTTGGCCGACTGGCTCGACGGCGGGGGGCGGCTAGTGCTGCTACAGCCCCCGCAGCTGGTGCTGCACAACCTGTACCGCGTGGGCCGCTACCCCCACCCCAACCTTGTGGCCCAGGCCCCCCGCAGCGACGAACCCTACGGCTAGAGCGCCCCTAAAACGTACCTTTGCCCTTGGCTAGGTGGCCACCAGCGGCCTGCCTGCCTACTACGAGGCGATGTTCAACAGTTTGCAACGGCGCTTAGAAGGCGCCTTCAAGACCCTGCGGGGGCAGGGTAAAATCAGCGAAATCAACGTGGCCGAGACCGTGCGCGAAATCCGCCGCGCGCTGCTCGATGCAGACGTCAACTACAAAGTCGCCAAAGACTTCACCGACCGGGTGAAGGAAAAGGCCCTGGGCCAAGACATCCTCATTTCGGTCTCGCCCGGCCAGCTCTTCACCAAAATCGTCCACGACGAGCTCGTAGCGCTCATGGGCGGCGACGAGGCCCAGCTCACCTTCGCCAAGAACCCGCCCACGGTCATCCTCATGAGCGGGCTGCAGGGGTCGGGTAAAACCACCTTTACCGGCAAGCTGGCCAGCCACCTCAAGCGCAAGGGTAAAAACCCGCTCGTAGCGGCCTGCGACGTCTACCGGCCCGCCGCCATCGACCAGCTGACCGTCCTCGCCGAGCAGGTGGGCGTGCCCATCTACGCCGAGCCGGGCAACACCAACCCGGTCGACATCGCGAAAAAGGCCATCCAACAGGCCCGGCAGCTCGGCAAAGACACCGTCATCATCGATACGGCCGGTCGGCTGGCCGTAGACGAGGAGATGATGGCCGAGATTGCAGCTGTCAAGGCTGCCATTAACCCCCACGAGATCCTCTTCGTGGTGGATGCCATGACGGGCCAGGACGCGGTCAATACGGCCCAGGCCTTCAACGAGCGGCTCGACTTCACGGGCGTGGTGCTAACCAAGCTCGATGGCGACACCCGTGGCGGGGCCGCCATCAGCATCCGCGCCGTCGTGAACAAGCCCATCAAGTTTGTAGGCACCGGCGAGAAGCTAGACGGCATCGACGCCTTCTACCCCGAGCGCATGGCCAGCCGCATTCTGGGCATGGGCGACGTAGTGACCCTCGTCGAGCGGGCCCAGGAGCAGTTCGACCAGGCCGAAGCCGAACGGCTCCAAAAGAAAATCCGCAAAAACCAGTTCGACTTCGAAGACTTCCTGGGCCAGCTGCGCACCATCAAAAAGATGGGCAGCCTCAAAGACATCGTGGGCATGATACCCGGCCTGGGCAAGCAACTGCGCGATGTGAATATCGAAGACGACTCGTTTAAGCACATCGAGGCCATCATCCAGAGCATGACCCTGGAAGAGCGGCGCAACCCTCAGCTCATCAGCGGGCCCCGCCGCAAACGCATCGCGGGCGGTTCAGGCCGCACGGTGCAAGAAGTCAACCAACTGCTCAAGCAGTTTGAAGAGATGCGCAAAATGATGAAGACCATGAACAAGATGGTCGGTGCGGGGCGCAGCCTCGAGAGCCTGCCCATGCCGGGCAAGAAGTAACCCTAGTGCTTGAGGTACTTTTCGGGCAGTGGTGTAGCGGGCGTTTCGCCGTGCCACGCGATGCTGAGTATCCACCAGCGGCCCTGCTCCTGTACCAGCTGCACGCTGTTGATGCCGCGGGCAATGCGCTCGCCGCTGGGGCTGCCGGCGTAGGCCTGGTAGGTGGTAAACACCTGAACGATGGGCCCGTAGCTGTCGGTGGTGCGGGCAAGCTCGATTTCATGAAAACCCAGCTCGACCAGCCGAGGGCCGCTGCGGGCAATGTAGTCGTCGGGCGTTAGGTAGTAGGCCTGGTACACGCCGTCTTTGTTCGGGGCCACGGCCATGAGGTGCCCTTTGGGGTGAAACAGGTTGCGGAACCGGTCCCAATCGCGGGCTTGCCCCACCGGCCCCGATATCACACCGTAGAGCGCAGCAATGAGGGCATCGGGCGACTCGGTGTCGGCAGCGTAGGGCGAGGGCGTGGCAGGGGTTGGTGTCGGGGTTGTAGCAGGTGTCTGGGCGTAGCCTACAGCCGCCAGGAGCATACAGGCTAGAAAAAGGGCAGTGCGCATACGGGCAAGCTACGCGGACTACGCACGTGCCCGGTAGGCGCTTTGCACACGCTAACACTTTCGGGGCCAACAGGTTTACGAGCTAATGCACACCGATTTCACGCGGGTGCTCAAAGTGCGTGGAAAAGCAAAACGGTCTACCGCGACCCCTAGAGGCTAGTTTCGTGAGAGCACACACCCCAAACTGCACCTATGGAAGCCATCGACATCATCACAGCCGTAAAAAACGCCCCCGACCACGCCGGTAAGACCGTCGCCTGGGTAGGGAAGCTCGAAGAGCAGTCGGCAGGCGAGATGACCTTCCTCGTGCGCCGCAAACTCATCAAAGACGACCAGATCTATTACCTGGTACGTGTGGCCCTAAGCCAACCGCTCGACCTATCCGTCGGCGACAAGGTGCTCATTACCGGCAGCGTCCCCAGCCACATCGATGCCGAGACCGTAGAGCCGGGCCACATCAACTTTTACGTTGACCTGGTAGGTGCCGAAGTCATGCCGATCACAACGACCGAGAAGGGCACGGTGAACGAATTCTTCAAAGAGGCCGTCGAGTAGCCGCTAGAATCGCTGTTCGGAGGGGGCTATTCGGCGGGGAAGTCGCAGTGCCAGGGCGCGTCAAACACGCTCGGCTCAATGCCTTTTACCTCTAGGTACGCGTACAGCTCGGCTTCGGTGGGCATGTTGAGCCTTTGCTGGTTTTTGCGCAAGTCGGTACTGAAAAAGTCGGAGAGGTCGTCTTCGTCGAGCTCAAAATCGAGCACCTGAAAGGCCTTGAAGTGCTGCCGGTCGTCGCCCAGCACGGGGTAGATAGCAATCCACCGCCGGTGGCGGGCCAGGGTGGCCGGTAGCTCGGCGGCTACTTCGCCCCCTTTGCGCAGTCTATCGTACGCCAGCAGCTTAAATGGCATAGCAGTGCCCCACGGCAGAGTCCACCAAACTAGCAAAAAAGCCGCCATGGCTTTCGCTTTTCCGAGCAAGGACCCGTAACCGGTGGCCAACCACTACTTTAGGCCCATGTTGATTGCCCAGGTACTCGAGGTCCGCTACGCTGTAAACTGGAACGACCCCCTGGTGTGGTCGGGGCAACGGGCCAGCTACAGCAGCGATGGGCTGCTCAAACTGACCCCTGACCACCTGGTGGTGCAATACAACGAGGTAAACTACGCGGCCAACTTCTCCAAAACCGAGCGCACCCTCATCTCGCGCGAACTGCCCCTGACCTCGCTCGAACGGGCCGAGTACGCCACGCACTGGACGGGCGCCCGCATACGGCTGGTATTCAACGACCTGGCGGTATGCCAAGGGCTCATGGGCACGCAGGGGAACGTGCTGCGGGTACAGGTGAAGCGGGGCAACCGCGGGCTGGCCGAGAGCTTTGTTTCGAGCCTGCAACTGCGGCTTTCTGAAGTGCGGCTGGGCCAGTAACACGAAACCGGCCGCTACTGCGTTGTAGTGCTCGTGCCACAGACGGTCAGCTTCTACACCCTAGGCTGCAAGCTCAATTTTGCCGAAACGGCCACCCTGGGCCGCCAGTTCGATGCACACGGGTTCGAGCGCCGGGC
>JANRLA010000030.1:0-5028 GCA_033763015.1 Bacteroidia bacterium | reverse complement strand
GCGCCCACTTTGTGCACCACAAACGCGCCACTATCGGTCACGGCTTCGGCCGTGATGATGTCTTTGTAGGGCTTGAAGGGGCTTTTGGGTTTGGGGGTGGTGTCCTGCTTGGCAGGCGGGATGGCGGCCGGGGGCGGGGTTTTGCTCTCGTCCTTTCGGCGCTGGGCCACTGAGGGCAGGGCCATCAGCAGCACACCCGCGGCGAGTAGCAGCCGGTGGGTAACGTGTTTCATAGGGGCTTGAGGGAAAAGTTTCGTTCACGCAACATACACGTTACCCCGCCGCCCGCTGCGCACCCGCGGCTCGCCTTTAACGATTCGTAGCACTTTGCTGTAACCTCTGGGTTACCATTTCTGCCTGCTTCTGCACAAAAGCGGCTGGGCCAGTACGTTTGGCACGCGGGCAGGTGGGCTTTCTAGGGCACTACCCTATCACCCTGCCGCGCGAACTTCAAGTGCGCTATGGATAACCGACTCTTTTCCCGCCGCAACTTCCTCAAGGCCGGCTTCCAACTGGGGGCTGGGGCCTCCCTCAGCCTGCTCTTGGCCGACCGCCTGGTGGCCAACCCCCTAGCGCGCGTGCTGGGGGTGCTAGACCCCCTTCGCACCGTCCGGGTGCGCGGCACGGTAACGAGTGGCAAAACCCCGCTGGCGGGCATTGCCGTTACCGACGGGCGCAGCGTGGCGCGCACCGACGTCCAGGGCCGCTATGAGCTACTGGCCGATGCCAGCCGCCCCTTCGTATACCTGAGCCTGCCCGCCGGGCAGCGCATCCCCCAAAACCCCGGCCAGGCCACGGCCCGCTTCTACGCCCCCTTGAGCACCGAAAAGCCCGAGTGGACGCACAACTGGGTGCTAGAACCCCTGCCACAGAGCGACGCCAACCACCGCTTCTACGTCTTTGCCGACCCCCAGCCCCGCACCGCCGACGACCTGAAGCTCTACCACACCGAGACCATTGCCGACGCCCGGGCCTTTCACGCCTCACTGCCACCCCAGGAAACCTTTGCCGTGGGCTGCGGTGATATTATGTGGGACGATCTGACGCTCCTGCCCGGCTACGAGGCCGCCATGCGCGACCTGGCCGTGCCCGCCTTCAGCGTCGTGGGCAACCACGACCTGGATATGCAGGACGTGCGCACCGACGAGGCCTCGGTCCGCACCTTCGAGCGCTTCTTTGGGCCCACCTACTACAGCTTCGACCGCGGCGAGGTGCACTACGTGGTGCTCGACAACGTGTTCTGGTACGGCCGCTCTGCCGCCGGGGCCTACATGGGCTACCTCGACGAGCTGCAACTCGGCTGGCTCAAGCAAGACTTGCAAGGCCTGCCCGCAGGCAAAACGGTGGTGGTCTTTACCCACATACCCATCTATTGCCACATCAACCGCTACAAGGGCCAAGACGAAGAAGGCAGCATCGTGACCGTGAACCGGGCGCTGCTCTACGAACTGCTGCGGCCCTTCAAAACGCACTTCATTAACGGCCACATGCACTGGACCGAGCAGCACACCGACGGCGGCTTTACCCACCACACCTGCGGGGCGGCCTGCGGCGCCTGGTGGAGCGGCCCCATCTGCTACGACGGTACCCCCAGCGGCTATGGTGTATACGAAGTGACCGGCAGCAGCTTCCGCTGGGCCTACAAAGGCACAGGCCTGCCCCTGGAGCAGCAGCTACGGCTCTACGCGCCCGGTGCCGACCCCAAGGCCCCCCACGAGCTGGTCGCCAACGTGTGGAGCGCCACGCCCGACTGGCAGATCGTGTGGTACGAAGACGGCATCCGCAAAGGCCGCATGGCCGCGCGCATCGGGCACGACCCCCTCTCGGTACAGCTGCACGAGGGCAACAAACTGCCCACCAAACACACCTGGGTAGACCCCGAGCCCAACAACCACCTCTACTACGCGCCTGTAGCCGCAGGTGCAGCCCAGGTACGGGTCGAGGCGACCGACCCCTGGGGCCGGGTGTACACCGCAGCGCTCTAGCCCTGGGCCTGTAGGGCCAGGTACAACGGACTGCGCAGGGCCATGCGGGGGCTAACCTCGAGCCAGGCTTCTACGACCGCCCGGGCAGCTGCGGCTACGTTTGCCCACGCAGGGTCGGCGAGGATGTAGCGGGGGTTCCAGCCACGCTGGGCCAGTGCTGGCACTTGGTAGGCATCGGCCGCGGCACAGAACTGCTGGAGCAAGGGCTGCAGGCTGGCGTCAAGGCCGTAGCGGGCAAAGCCCTCACCCACGGCCTGGGGCAGGTTTTCGTTGTCGAAGAGTTCGACCATCAGGTCGATAAACGAGTAACTCACGTCGGCTACACGCTCGTGGTGCACCCAGATACGCTCCTGTAACTTAGGGTAGCCGGCCTCGACCAGCAGCTCGAACAGGTGCGCGGCACGCGCGGGGGCCTCGATGAGCGCCACAGTGCCTACGCGCCGTAGCGCTGCTTGAAGCCCTCGCGGATACGGTCCATGTACAGCTTCTCAGAAGCGCTCACGCCGTCAACTTCAGAGAGGACCTCCAGCATTTCGATGATCGACTCCATGTGCTCGGGGTCGGCTTCGCCGCTTTTGACGAACTCGTCGAAATTTTGAAAGCCATCGGTGATGTGGTCGATGGGCATGTGCTTGTCAAACCGGTCACTGCGCAACAGGGCAATGTCGCCTAACAGGCTCTCGGGGTCGCCCGGCAGGCCGTGCCGGAACTTGTGCACCAGAATTTCCATCTTACGCTCTTCGGCCTGCGAGATGTAGCCATCGGCTTTGACCAGCCCTATCAGGAAATGGGCCAGCGCGAGATTGGCGTAACGGGCCGGAGGAATTGCAGTGCTCATGCGAAAACTAAAAAGGGCGACTAGGTAGCCTTACGGGGTGCAAAAGTAGGGCACGAACCTTTACTTTAGGTAACGCATGTGTAGCTGGGTTACCGTTTTGTGCGGTACTGCTGGGTGAAGCGGTGGCCCAGGGCCTGCAGGTACCGCGCTTCGCCGGGTGAAACACCGTCGACCTCCGAGAGTACCTCGGCCAAGTCTATCACGGCGTCGGTATGGTCGGCGGTAGCCTCGCCGCTGCTCACAAACTCATCGAAGAACACAAAGGCGGCCTCCAGGTGCTGTTCCGGGGCCCAGGCCATGAGTTCGGCATCGGTCTGGATCTCGTCAATGTTCGCCAGGATGCCCTCAGGTGTGCCCGGCAGGTTGTGCCCTAGTTTGCGCAGGAGCATCTGCAGCTTGCGCTCTTCTTCCAGGGTAACGGCGCCGTCTATTTTCATCAGGCCCATGAAGATGTGCGAGATGGCCAGGTTCGCGTTTTGTTCGGGTGTCATGGCGGCGGGGTACGTGGCTGGGTGTTGGCCCAAGATACGCGCTGAGAATCATCCTGTGGGTGTAAACTTGCCTTACCCGGTGCGGCCGCAGACACGCCGAGCCGGGGGGCAAATGGACCAACACTGGGTAGGAATAGGGCAGATGTCGGGCACCTCATTGGATGGGAACGACCTTTGCGCAGTTCGGTTTAGCCTGCACGGGGGCAGCTGGGCGTACCAGGTGCTCGCAGCCCACACCTACCCCTACCCCGACGAGTGGCACGACCGGCTCGAAGGACTCGCCGCCTCATCGACCACGGCCTTCGAGCTGGCCAAAGCCCACGTCGACTACGGGCACTACCTGGGCCTGCTCCTACGGCGCTTTTGCATTGAAGCCGGTGTTACGCCACAGTTTGTGGCCCTGCACGGCCACACGGTGTTCCACCGGCCGTGGCAGCAGGTCACCTGGCAGGTGGGCTGCGGCGAAACAGTGGCAAGCTACCTCACCGTGCCCGTGGTGGCCAACTTCAGGGCCCGCGACGTGGCCCTTGGCGGCGAAGGCGCCCCGCTGGTGCCCCTGGGCGAGTGGCACCTGTTCCCCGATACGGGGCTTTTCCTCAACCTAGGGGGGGTAGCCAATGTGAGTATCTTCCGAGAGCGGCTGCCGAGCGGCGACTTCGACGAGAAAAGCTGGCTGAGGCCCGGCTGGCACTACCTGGCCTACGACCTGTGCGGCTGTAACCTGATTCTCAATACGTTGGCCCAGCGCTACGACACGCGCCTGGCGTACGACCCCGAGGGCTCGGTCGCGGCGGCCGGTGAGCTTAGCGCCGACCTGCTCGCCCAGCTCGAGGGCATCGGCTTCTACCACCAGGTGCCACCCCGCAGCCTGGGTACCGAGCTCTTGGCCGCCGAAGTCTGGCCTGTGCTCGACGCCCACCCCGCCCCCCTGCCCGACAAGCTGCACACCTGGTGCCACCACCTGGCCGCACACCTAGCCGCCGAGCTTGGCCACCTCGGCATTGGCCACACGCCCCTGCGCGTAACGGGCGGGGGCGCCCACAACCGGTTTTTGATGGCGTGCCTGCGTGAGGCCCTCGCACCACTGGGCGTTACCGTGGCCGAAAACCCGCCGCTCCTCACCGATTACAAAGAGGCGCTGGTGTTTGCCTTTTTGGGCCTGAGGCGCCTTTTGGGCCAGCCCACGGTACTGCCGGGCGCCACCGGTGCCCGTGTGGCCGAGAGCACCGGGAGCGTGCACCTGCCCACCGGTACCGCGCTGTGGGCCGAGTAGCGTAACCGGTTGGCTGGCAAGCCGTTTGCGTGCCGCCGGTAGCCGCCTTAGTTTGCGGGTATGAGCTTAACGCGTGAATTCCGGGCCTTTATCCAGCGGGGCAACGTGCTAGACCTGGCGGTGGGTGTTATCATCGGGGGTGCCTTCGGTAAGATCGTCGCCTCGTTTGTGAACGACATTCTGATGCCACCTATCGGGCTGCTGCTGGGGGGTGTCAACTTCCGCGACATCGCACTAACGCTCAAGGCCGCGCAGGGCGAAGCCCCGGCGGTGACGCTGAACGTGGGTCTGTTCCTGCAGGCCGTTGTCGATTTCCTCATCATTGCGTTTGTCATCTTCCTGGTGGTGCGGGCCTACAACCGGGTGAAGGCCCCCGAAGCCGCGGCGGCCCCGGCCGAGCCGAGCGAGGAGGTGCTGCTGCTGCGCGAAATCCGCGACAGC
>JANRLA010000029.1:0-26503 GCA_033763015.1 Bacteroidia bacterium | reverse complement strand
GGCGCCAGGTGCCACAGGGCCCGCGGCCCGATGGACTGGCCCCCGGCACCGAAGTAGGTATCGATGGGCACGTACACGATTTCGCCGTAGAGTACGCAGTCCTGGTCCAGGTCTACCGATCCGGCAAAGGCACTCAGCAGGATAAGCCCTAGGGCAAAGAGCCCCGTGAACGTGACGCCTACGGCAGCGTCGGTGGTCAGCCGCCCGCGGCTGTGCAGCCACTCAATGCCCAGGGTGGTCAGCACCCCGACCGCTGCGGCACCCACCAGCATGGCAGGGGCGGCGCGGCTACCGGCCACCAAAAAGGCCACTACAATGCCCGGCAGCACGGCATGCGAGATAGCGTCGCTCACCAGGGCCATCCGCCGGAGCACCAAAAAGCTGCCCAGCAGTGCCCCACAGGTGGCCACAAGGCCCCCCGTGGCCAGGATGAGTAGCGTATCGGTACTGAGCATAGCTAGTAGGGAATTTCGCTGTGGTGGGGGTCGTGGGTGGGGCGGCCCATCAGGGTTTCGAGCTCTCGCTCCAGTTCGGGCGTCAAGAGGTGCTCTACCAGCTCGGCATCGGCGTGCACCTGGTCGGGGGTCAGGTTCAGGTAGCGGGTCAGGTACACCTCCCACAGGCGGTGCCGCCGTACCAGGCCGCGGGCCACTGCAGCGCCGCTGGGGCTCAGCCGGTAGCCTTCGGCATCAACCTGCAGCTGGCCCGCGCGCAGTAGCTGGGGTAGCGCCGCCCGCGCCTGAGGGATGCGCGCGTGCAGCACCGTGGCGGGTAGCGGCGCGCGGGTTTCGCGTTCGGCGTGCTGGTAGAGGTATTTGAGCACATTTTCGCGCACCAGTCGGCGTCGGTTGCGCCGCTGGCGCAGGAGCCGCGCCAGGGCCCCCTGCCGGGGCGCTACCAGCACCGAGCCCACGGCGAACAGGGTGAGGATGACCACCACCCACGGGCCCGTCGGCATACGTGCCCACTGCGCCGATACCCAGACCCCGGCCCCCACCGCCACCACCGCAAACCCAACGGCCAGGGCGATGAGGGTTCCCAATCGGTAGCTCCACAGCCGGGCCGTAGCCGCCGGGGTGATGAGCAGCGCCGAGAGCAGCACGACCCCCACGGCCTGGATGCCCAGCACCACCGCCAGTACCGTGACCGAGGCCAGTAGCCCCCGCAGCCCCCGCACCGGCAGCCCCCGTACCTGGGCATACTCGGGGTCGAAACTCAGCAGCTTCAGGCCGGGGTAGGCCCAGCCTACCAGCAGCGCCACCCCGAGTGCAAACCCACCGAACACCCACACATCGTTCGGTGTCAGGGCCGCCGCCTGGCCAAACAAAAACCGATCGAGCCCACTTTGGGCCGCATTGCCCTGGCCCTGGATGTAGGTCAAGAGCACGACCCCCAGCCCAAAGAAAACCGAGAGCACCACGGCCAGCGCGGTGTCGGGCTTCAGCCGGGTGTGCGCCGGTAGCCAGTCGACCACCACCTGCGCCGTGTACCCGAACACAAACGCCCCCACCACGAGCGAGAGCGGGTCTTTGCTACCCCCCACCACAAATGCCAGGCACACCCCGGGCAGCACGGCGTGGGCAATGGCATCGCCCACCAGGGCACGCCGCCGGAGCAGCGCAAAAACCCCCACGGCTGCTGCGCTGGCCGCCATCAGTACCAGCCCTCCGCCCACGATGAGCCAGGTGAGGTAGGCGTTACCCACGGGTTGGCGGGGTAGGGTAGGGGTCGCGGGCCGGTAGCTCCTGCTGGTGCAGGGCATCGGCGACGGCGGTCAGCAGGTTCAGCTGGCCGCTGTAGGTGCGCTGGAGCAGTTCGTCGGTCAGCACCTGCTCGGCGGGCCCATTGGCCACAACCCGCTGGTTCAGGAGCACGGCCCAGTCGAAGTAAGCCGCCGCCGTTTTCAGATCGTGGTGCACGACTACCACCGTCTTGCCCGCCGCCCGCAACTCTTTCAGGATGCCGACGATGGTCTGCTCGGTGGCGATGTCTACGCCCGCAAAGGGCTCGTCGAGTAGGTACAGTTCGGGGGCCTGGGCCAAGGCACGGGCCAAGAATACCCGCTGGCGCTGCCCACCCGAGAGCTGCCCGATCTGCCGGTGCCGAAGGGCCAGCATGCCCACCTGCTCCAGCGCGGCCTTGGCCAGGGCGCGGTCGGTGGCGCTGGGCCGGGCCCACCAGCGGCGCACCGGGTAGCGGCCCATCAACGCGACGTCGAGCACCGTTGCGGGGAAGTCCCAATCCACGCTGCTTCGCTGCGGCACGTAGCTCACCTGTGCCTGCACGGCCGCCAGGGGCTGCCCCCAAAACCGTACCTCGCCACTGGCGAGCGGCAAGAGGCCCAAGAGCGACTTGAGCAGCGTCGTCTTGCCCGAACCGTTGGGCCCGATCACGCCGATGAGCTGGCCCTCGGGCAGCTCCAGGTTCAGGTTCCAGAGCACTGGCCGCCGGTCGTACCCCACGGTCAGGTCGTGGGCCGAAATCGCACAGGTTGCACTCATTTCAAGGCCTCCACCAGCGTCTGCACATTCGCCCGCACCATGCCGATGTACGTGCCCTCGGGCGTGCCAGCCGCCCCCAGGGCATCCGAGTACAGCGTACCGCCCACCCGTACGCGGTGGCCCCGTGCCGCGGCCTGTGCCACCACCGACTCGATGGCCCGTGGCGACACCGAGCTCTCAACGAAGATGGCAGGGATCTTTCGCCGGACCAGGAAGTCCACCAGCTCCGACACATCCCTCACCCCAAACTCGGCCGCCGTCGAGAGGCCTTGCAGCCCCCGTACCTCTACCCCGTACGCCGCGCCAAAGTACCCAAACGCGTCGTGGGCCGTTACCAGCACCCGGCGCTCGGGCGGCAGGCGGCTCAGTTCGGCGCGCACCCAGCGGTCCAAGCTGTCGAGGGCCTGGGTGTACTGCGCCCGGTTGCGCCCGATGCTGTCGGCCAGGTGGGGGTAGCGCGCCGAGAGGGTATCGGCCAGGTACCCTACCGCGGTGCGCCAGCGGGCTACGTCGAACCACAAATGGGGGTCGTAGGCCCCCTCAAAGCCAGGCGCCTGCCGGCGCAGGCTGTCGGGCAGCAGTTCGCCCAGGGCCACTACCGCCTGGGTTTGCCCCAGCCGCGTAAGCAGGTCGTTGAGCTTGCCCTCCAGGTGCAGCCCGTTGTAGAGCACTAGGTCGGCTTCGCGCAGGCGGGCCAGGTCGCCCTGGGTGGCTTTGTAGAGGTGCGGGTCTACCCCCGGGCCCATGAGGGCAGTCACGGTCGCGGCGGTGCCCAACAGGTTGCGGGCGGCATCGGCCACCATGCCCGTGGTAGCAGTTACCCGCAGCGGGCCGTCGCCGGTAGGTTCGTTGGACGGCGTTTCGCGGCAGCCCAGTACTACCCACAGCGCTAGGCCCACGCCCACTAAAAAGCGTTGCATAGCCAAAATTAGCAGAATAAAAGTTTGTTTTTAGACAAACCTAAAAACAGCTTACCCACCCGTTCGGTTCCCCAGGACCATCCCTAGCCAGGCAGCACCCAGCCCTAGCCCCAGGCTCAGGGCCAGGTAGAGCGCGGCGCGGCCCGTATGACGCTCGCCCAGGGCCACGAGCTCAACTGCGAGGGCCGAAAACGTGGTGAACCCACCAGCAAAGCCTACACCCGCCCAACCCAGCGTAGGGTCGCCGAGGGGGCGGCTTTTGATGAGGTACCCCAATAGAAAAGCCCCCAGCACATTGACCACCAGGGTAGGTAGCGGGAAGTCGAGCCGAGCGCTCACCGGCACAAGCCATCGGCTCACCCCCCACCGGGCCAAACACCCCACTGCGCCCCCCAGGGCCACACCGAGTGCGGAGTACAGGGGCAGGGCCATGGCCGAAGGGCTAGCCTTCTAGGTGAGCAAGCGGTTGGTTGAACCGCTCGAAATCGGGGAACTCGGCCCCCACCAGCGAAAACTTCTGCTGGTAGGCAATGGCCGACTTGCGGTTTTTCTCGACGAACTCCAGCGTCTTCTGGAAAAACTCCTGCACCGTGGGGTGCAGTTTCTGGATCACACGGCTTTTGAGCCGGTCTACCTCAAACTCTTTTTCGTGCATGAAGTACACCACCGCCAGCGGCTTGAGCTGTAACTGGGTGGCCTCGTCAAAATTGCTGCGCCCAAAGGCGGCAAAGAGCTCGGCCAGAACCTCGCGCTGCGTTTCGGTTTTGAGGAACCGGTGCAGGGCTACCCAGAACAGGTACGGGATGTACACCCCGCCCGCCACTTCGGCTGCCAGCCGGCTGAAGAGCGCAGCGGCGTCGGCGTCGTCCCAGAACTGCTCAAAATAGCCGCTCAGGGCAGCGGTGGCCAGGTCGCGGTCTTCGGCGTTGGCATAGTACGCCGCATCGATTTCCTCGAGCGCGGCTTGCAGTTGGGTTTCGTCCATCGGGGTAGGGCCTGTAAAAGCGGTGCAAAACTAGGTCTTTTTAGCGCTAGAGCGGCACCCGCTGGCCCCTGAGCCACCACTTCTCGGCGCTGTACTTGAGGGTGCTGGGCAGGGCTTTGAAGAAATACCGGTTTAGCTGGGTGGCAAAGGCGGGCTGGAAGTAGCAGTTCACGGCACAGCCCTGGCACCCCGGCAGCCGCCCCGCCTGGCTACGGGCCTCGGCAACCGCCCGCGCGTGCCACAGGTCATAGAGCTGCCCTTCAATGGGGAACTCCTCTACCCCCAGGTGGTAGCAGGGCGTTACTAGCGTGTTGTACGGCGAAATGACCACCGTGCTCTGGCCCGCGTTGCACACCGGGCGGGTGGTGTCGTTGCCCCCGGCCCGGCGCAGGGCCACAAACCCCTGGTTCAGGTACACGTACCGGCGGCCGCGCCAGCGTTCCAATTCGCGCAGCGTGGCTTCGCTCACCCCGCCGCCCACCCCCCCGTAGCTGAACACCGGGTTGAGGATGAGCACCAGGCCGTTGGGCCGGGCAAAGGTTTGGTACACCTCTTCGATGCCCGTTACCGAGTCGTCGGTGACCGTGTACAGGATGTCGGGGCGCTCGCCCAGGGCCTTGGCTACCCCCAGGCTAGTCACGAAGTGCCCGTGGCAGGCCACGCCCCGGCTACGGTCGTGCCGCTCGGCGTCGGGGTAGTCCAACGAAAAGTGCAGCATATCTACCCGCCCCCGCAGCGCCGCGCTGTACTTGGGGTAAAGCAGCGTGTTGGTCGTTACCGTGGTGAGGAACCCCAGCGCTTTGGCCATCTCCAAAAACCGGGGCAGCCCCCGGTGCAAGAGCGGCTCGCCGCCCGTAAAGTCGATGACCCGTACCCCCAGGCGCTTCAGGTCGCGCAGGTTGGCCGCTACATCGGCCTCGGTTACGTAGGGCGAGGGCTTCTCCCAGATGTCGCAGAAGCTACAGGCTGCGTTGCACCGGTAGGTGAGGTAGTAATTGCACAGAACGGGGTGGCCAACAAGCTGCACCCACCAAAACTACGCCCCGAACGCTAGAACGGGCGTAGTAGCTCGGCCAAGAGCACCAGCGTGTCTTTGAGCTCGCCCCGGGGCACGATGAAGTCGACAAACCCCTTCGTTTCCAGAAACTCGGCCCGCTGGAAGCCCTCCGGCAGGTCTTTCCCAATGGTTTCGCGGATAACCCTTGGGCCGGCAAAGCCAATCAGAGCGCCCGGTTCGGCGATGTTGAAGTCGCCCAGCATGGCGTAGCTCGCCGAAACCCCGCCGGTCGTCGGGTCGGTGAGCAGCGAGAAGTAGGGTACACCCGCCTGGTGCAGGCGCGCCAGTTTGGCGCTCGTTTTGGCCAGCTGCATCAGGCTTAACACGCCCTCCTGCATCCGCGCCCCGCCCGATTTCGAGATGACCAGCAGCGGAGAGCGGTGTTCGCGCGCGTAGTCAATGGCCCGGCTGATTTTCTCGCCCGCCACCGAGCCCAGGCTGCCGCCAATGAAGGCAAAATCCATGCAGGCCACCACCCAGGGGTGCGCGCCGATGGGCCCCGTGGCACACCGTACCGAGTCTTTGAGCTCGGTCGTGCGCTGGGCCTGGGCAATGCGCTGGGGGTAGGGCCGCTTGTCGACGAAGCCCAGCGGGTCGCCGCTGGTAAGGCCCGGCCAGAGCTCGGTATACGCCTCGCCGTCGAAAAGGATGGAAAAGTACTCCTGCGAGCCGATCGCGTGGTGGTACCCGCAGTAGGGGCACACGTGGCGCTGCTCAATCAGGTCGCGGATGTGGCTGGGCTTTTTGCAGCTGGGGCACTGCATCCACAGGCCATCAGGCGCCTCCAGCTTGCCTTCGGCCGGGGTTAGGATGCCCTCTTTCGCGCGGCGGTACCAGCTCATAGGGGTGGTTCGGTGGCCGAATTACGCGACCGTTACCTCAGGAGTAAGGTACACATCCTGCACCGCGCGGATGATGGCTACGCCCTCCGGCATCGGCCGCTGGAACGCCTTGCGGCCCAGAATCAGGCCCATGCCCCCCGCGCGTTTGTTAATGACCGCCGTCGTCACAGCCTCGGCCATGTCCGAGCTACCGCCCGCAGCCCCCCCCGAGTTAATGAGCCCCGCGCGGCCCATGTAGCAATTGGCTACCTGGTAGCGGCAAAGGTCAATGGGGTGTTCGCTCGAAAGCTGCTCGTATACCTTTTTGTGGGTCTTGCCAAAGTTCAGGGCCGTGTAGCCGCCGTTGGTCTCGGGTAGCTTTTGCTTGATGATGTCGGCCTGAATCGTCACCCCCAGGTGGTTGGCCTGGCCCGTGAGGTCGGCCGCCAGGTGGTAGTCGGTACCGTCTTTCTTGAAGGCACCGTTGCGCAGGTAGCACCACAGGATGGTGGCCATGCCCAGCTCGTGGGCATAGGCAAAGGCTTCGGCGATTTCGGTGATCTGACGGCTCGACTCTTCGCTCCCGAAGTAGATCGTCGCGCCTACGGCCACCGCGCCCATGTTCCAGGCCTCCTCTACGCTGCCGAACAAGATCTGGTCGTACTTGTTGGGGTAGGTCAGGAACTCGTTGTGGTTGATCTTGACGATGAACGGAATCTTGTGAGCGTACCGGCGCGCCACCGAACCCAGCACCCCAAAGGTTGACGCCACCGCGTTGCAGCCCGACTCCAGGGCCAGCTTCACGATGTTCTCGGGGTCGAAGTACACCGGGTTGGGCGCAAAACTGGCCCCCGCCGAGTGCTCAATGCCCTGGTCTACGGGCAGGATAGACAGGTAGCCCGTCCCACGGAGCGCCCCGTGGTTGTAGAGCTGCTGTAGGCTGCCCAACACCCGCGGGTTGCGGTTGCTCTGGCTCCAGATGCGGTCTACAAAATCGGGCCCTGGCAGGTGCAGGTGGTCCTTGGGTAGGGTCTGGCAGCTGTGCTCCAGGTAGTAGGCGGCCTTGTCGCCGAGGTGGGTTGCAATGGTATCGAGCGCCATCGGTAGATGCGGGATATCAAGTCTAGGGACGCGGGGCGGCTAGCGGGCGTACGTGCCCACGTCTTGCCGCACAATTTCGGCCTTACCGGGCCCCAGTTCGGCCCATTGGTCAACAGAAACACCCATGTTTACCCACGCGGCGGTCGGCATCGACTCCACCGGCGTATTGGCAATCAGGGTCACGAAGCCCGGCAGGCCCGGGTTGTGGCCTACCACCAGCACGTGCGTCAGTTCGTCGGGCAGTTGGCTCGTTACCTCGAGCAGCTTCTGCGGGGTTGCGTTGTACAGCCGGTCGTCGGTCACGATCTTCAGCTTGAGGCCCAAGCCTTTGATGATGCCTTCGGCCGTTTGGCGTGCGCGTTTGGCAGGGCTACTGTACACCGCGTCGATTTTGAGCTTGCGCGGGGTCAGTTTCGAGACAAGGTTCTCCACCTGGCGGTTCCCGTCGTCGGTCAGGCCCCGCAAGTGATCGGCTTTGCCAGGGGCGGTGGGCTCGCAGTCTGCGTGCCGCAACAGGTACAGGGTACGTGTCATCCAGGAAATCAGAAATGCAACTCGGGTTGCCCGATTGCGGCGCAAAGGTAGGCACCGGCCGCCGATATTCCGGCGGATGGCCTAAAACGGCCGTCCGTGCGTTAGCCGAACCAGCCCCTGGGTGGCCTGAGGCAGGTGCCGCAGGCTCGCCACGGCGGTTTCGCTCAAGGTGGTGTTGCCAAAGAGCCAGCGCTGCAGCCAGCGGCCTGCTGCCAGTCGGCGGGCAAACAGCTGCCGCCACCGCCGTGCATAGGCAGCCTCCAGGGCCAACCGCTCACTCGCCGTGGGTGCCTTGCCACCGGCAAACGCACCGGCGTGTTCAACGGTATCGAACAGGAGCTTTGCCCCGTGGATGGCCATGGCCATGCCGTTGCCGCAGAGCGGGGTGATGAGCCCCGCGGCGTCGCCTACGTGCCAAATCCCGGCTTCGACGGTCGCCTTGGGTGCAAACGAAAAGGCGCTGATGACCTCTGGGGCCTCGTAGAGCCACTCGGCTGTGGCCCACACCCGGTCCAGGTGCGGGTTGCGGCGTACTACCTGCCGTTCAAAGGCCTCTAGGCTGCCCGCCCCACGGGTGCCCGCCCGGTGGGCCAGGTAGCACAGGCAGTAGCGGCCATCTTCGATGGCCGAGAGGCCGCAGTAGCCACCGCTAAAATTGTGCAGGGCAATCCGGTCGGTGGGGAAGTCAAGCCGCACGTGGTACTTCACCCCCACATAGGGCTCCTGCCGCTGCATAAAGGGTCTGCCCAGCGCGGCATCCAGCGTGCTGCGCTTGCCCCAACTGCCGATGACCAGGTTGGCCTCCAGCGCACCGGTCTCGGTTTCGAGCGCATACGCCTGGCCTTGCTGCGCGATGGTTTTCACCGCCGCGCCCTCCCAGACCTCAACCCCCGCGCTGCGGCAGCGGTCTACCAGGTACTGGTCGAGCCGGTAGCGGCTTACGCCAAACCCGCCTTGAGCCAACGGGGCCTCTAGCCTGCGGCCCGAGGGTGCACTAACCTCCAGGTGCCGTATCTCGGCGGCCCCCAGCGCCTCGGGGTGCACCCCCAGCCCCGCCAGGAACGGCCGCGTTTCGTTCGATACGTACTCGCCGCATACTTTGTGGAAGGGGTAGCGGCGCTTTTCCAACAGTACCACCCGTCGGCCACGCTGGGCTAGGAGCAGGCTGCTCACCAGGCCCCCCAGGCCCCCGCCCACCACGGCTACGTCGTACACCGCTTCGCTCATTTGGCGGCCACAATTTGCCACCGGAACGCCCAGCGCCAGCCCAGCCGGTAGCCTGATATGCCCGCCTCCGCCAGTGCCGCGCGCCATTCGGGGCCCGTCATGCCCCGCGCGACCGAGAGTGGCGCGTCGTAGCGCACCTGCTCACTCCTCGAAAACACCCGCGTGGCCAGGCGGATAAAGTGGAACGCCACCGGGTGCCGGTGCAAGTCGGATACCACAAGCGCCGTGCCCGAAAGCTCGTAAAGCCACCGCAGGTACCGCACCAGCTCGTCATCGCTCAAGTGGTGGCAAAACTGGCTGCTCAACACCACATCGGGGGCATGGGCCAGCAGCTCGCGGCTCCAGCTGTCGGCCACCTCGTAGCGCAGTTCGGGGTAGTCCTGGCTCTGCGCCGTGGCGTACGCCGCCATCACGGGGTTGATGTCTATGCCTACGCCCGCCAGGGGCAGGTTCCGGCGCCGGGCCCACTGGGCTACTTTACGCAGCACATCGCCACTACCGGTGGCCAGGTCGAGCACCCGCACGGGCCGACCCAGTGCCCTGAGGCGGGGTAGCAGCCGGTCGAATGCCCCCAGCACAATGGGGTAGCCGCCAAAGTAGGTGTTCAAAAAGGCCAGCTCGCGCAGGCTTTGGCGCGTTAGGCCGGGGTCGGCGGCCAGGTCGTCCATCAGTTCGGGCAGGTCGGCACGCGCACGGGCGCTGAGCCGAACCGGAGGTAGGGTTTCGCTGGGCATACACGCGCAACCTACGTGTGCGTAGGTTTGATTCCGTTAGAACCACTCTAGCTGTGAACAACCCGACCGAGGGAAGTCCGCTTCGTTGGCGCAGTCTATGGCTGCTGCTACCGCCCCTCTACGGGGTTTGGCTGCTCGGCCAGCAGGGCCGTATTCAGCGGTACCAACGCCTGTACCGGCTACTGGCCCTGTGCCTGGTGGTGCTACCTACCCTGGGGCTACTGGGGTTTGGGGCCCTGGCCGCCGTGGGCCTCGGTAGTGCCGATGCGCTACTGGCCCTACTGGTAAAAGCCCCCTGGCTGCCGCTGCTATGCACGGCCCTAGGGGTGTGGGGCACGGTGCTGCCCGCCCTGGGCGCGGGCCTGGTGCTGGGTCGGCAACCTGGCCAGCGCCACTGGCCCGTTCGCCGAAAGCTGCTGCTGTGCTGCTGGCCACTGGCCCCGCAGGCGCTATACCCCCCGCAGCGCGGCGCTTTCAAGCGTAAGGCCCGGCCCAAAGGCGCACACTAGTACGCCCTCGCCCGCACTCACCTGCCCCCGTGCCAGCATCCGCTGAAGCACAAACAGGGCCGTGACACTGCTCAGGTTACCGACCTCGGACAGAATCTGGTACGAACAGGCCAGGTCATCGGCCGATAGGCCCAAGGCCACCTGCGCCGCCTCCAAAATGCCACGCCCACCGGGGTGGATGGCGTAGTGCCGAAAGCCATCGCCGCCCACCGCAACCCGCAACGCATCGACACGCTCGGCCAGCCCCGATTCTAGCAGCTTGGGCACGTAGCTACTGAGCTGGATTTCGAACACGTGGTCGCCCACCTGCCAGGCCATATGGCCTTCGGTCTGGGGCGCCACCGCACTGTGAAAGCCCATCAGCTCGAACCCCGCACCTGGCGCTGGGGCCGTGGCGCTCACCACCGCAGCCGCGGCCCCATCGGCGAACAGGGCATTGGCCACGAGTTGGTCGCGGCTCTCGCCCGTGAGAAAGTGTAGGGTGCACAGCTCTACGCCCGCCACCAGTACCACGGCCCTGGGGTCGGCCTGCACCGTCAGTGCCGCTTGCCGCAGGGCCGTAACCCCTGCGTAGCAGCCCATAAAGTTGATGCAGGTGCGTGCCAGGCTGGGCCTCAGGCCCAACGCCTGCTGCAGCTGCAGGTCAATGCCCGGTGCGGCCATGCCCGTGCAGCTAAAGGTAATGAGGTGTGTAACCGAGCTGGGCTCGGTGGCTGCGAGCGCCGCCTGGGCCGCGCCGAGCACCAGCCCGGGGGCCAGGCGGTCGTAGAGCCGCATCCGGGGCCCAAGTGTCGGGGTCACGCCCGCGGCGAAGAGCCAGGCTTCGTCGGTAGCGGCAAAATCGGGCAGCACCGAGTGCCGGGCCTCGACCCCGCTTTGGCTGTACACCGCGTGCAGCAGCCGCCGAACGGCCGGGCCCAGGCCGCCCTGGGCCGCCATAAAGGCCTCGATCTCCTGCTGCGCATACCGGTAAGGGGGCAGGGCCGTGCCCAGGGCAGAGAGGTAAACCGGCATACGTGTTGGGGGCGAAAAGCTACGCCTAACTTGGCGTCATGTTTCGCAGAAACACGCTGCTGCACCTGCGGATTCCGTTCTCCTTCTTTCTGCTGCCCATTTACTGTTTTGCCCTCAGCCAGGCCCCGGCTGTGGCGCTGGTGCCCGCCCTGGTGCTCTTTGCTGCGCTGCACCTCTTTGTCTACCCTGCCAGCAACGCCTACAACAGCTACCACGACCGCGACGAGGGCCCCATCGGCCTGCTCAAATCGCCCCCCCCGGTCGACGAAAACCTATTCCGCATTTCGCTGCTCTTCGATGCCCTGGGCCTGGCCCTGGGCCTGGTGCTCGGCTGGGCCATTGCCCTGCAACTGGCAGCGTACAGCCTCATCAGCCGGGCCTACAGTTGGCCCGGCATCCGGCTCAAAAAGTACCCCTGGGCCAGTTGGGCCGTCGTTAGCCTCTTTCAGGGCGGGTTTACCTACCTGCTGTGCTACCAGGTGATAGCTGGCCTAGCGCTAACCGACGCCTACCGGCTGCCCCACCTCTGGGCTGCCCTGGCCACCACGCTGCAAACCGCTGCCATCTACCCCCTTACCCAGATCTATCAGCACGCCGAAGACCGCGCCCGTGGCGACCGCACGCTTAGCCTGGTACTCGGGGTGCGGGGTACGTTTATTTTCAGCGCGGCCGTCTTCGCGCTTTCGGTCGGGGCGCTGCTGCTATACTTCCGCCACACCGAGCGGATGGGCAGCTTTTGGCTTTTGCAGGCGGCGCTGCTGCCGGTGGTGGCCTACTTCGGGTACTGGGCCCTCAAGGTTTGGCGCCACCCAGGGCGGGTGCGCTACGAAGAGCCGATGCGCCTCAACCTGCTCTCAGCGGCCCTGCTCTCGGCGGCCTTTCTATACCTGGCCTTCTGGGGCTACTAGGCCTGGCGGGGCTAGTCTACCTGCCCCAGGTTGTGCTGCGCGCGGAAGACCTCGTAGCCCTCGCTAGTCATGTACTTCTTCAGCGTCTGAGTTTTCGTCTGCCGCAGGTCGATGTACATCAGGGCATCGAGCACGTTCGAAAAGTCCGGGTCTACGTTAAAGGCCAGTATCGAGCCCGCCATTTTCAGGTAGTGCTTCAGGAGGATGGGCACTTTGAGGTCTGAGGTCTCGATGGCGTCAATCAAATCCTGTACGTCGTTCAGGTCGCGGATCGAGAACGAGTTGAACAGCTCTACCCCCCGCGCCTTGGCCACATTGTACGGGTGCTTGGGCTTAACCAGGTCGCGGATGAGCGTGTTGAGCTTGTTCTCGACCAAAAACTTGACCAGCAGATCCTTCGAGGTCGTATGAAACTCGCCCGTGATGCTCACCGGCCCAATGAGCCCGTGGTAGTGGGGCCGCCGCACGATGTACTGGCCAATGCCCGTCCAGAGCAGTAGCAGCGACCAATAGGCCTTCTGGTAGCGCTCGGCCACAAAGCTGCGGCCCAGCTCCAGCGCCGGGTTAATCTGCGTGTACAGCGAGGGCTGGATGTGGAACAGGGTGTTGATGTAGAGCCCCTCTTGCCCCCGGGTGCGGATCACCTCGTCGCAGCGGGCAATGCGGTAGGCCCCGGCAATCTCACGGTTCTCGGTGTGCCACAAAAAGATGTGGTCGTACCACTGGTCGAACTGGTCTACGTCGAGCGACTTGCCCGTACCCTCGCCCACACCCCGAAACGTGATCTCGCGCAGCCGGCCCAGTTCGCGCAAAAGCCCTGGCGCCTGCTGGGCCGTGCACACGTACACTTCTACTTCTTTGGCCGTAAAGAGCTTCTGGTCGGGTGGCAGGGCGGAGATTTCGGCCTCCAGCTCGGCCACCGGCACGGGGTCTATCACCGGCTCCTGCTGCGGCAGCCCGCGGCTCTCCTGGGGTTTGATCTGGGCAAAGCGCAGCTTGGGCTCCTCGTACCGCTCGCCCAAGAGGTAGGTTTTCGAGCGCAGGTAGGCCGTAAGCTCTACGGGGTCTTGGTACTCCTCCAGCTTGTGGGGTGTGATGATGCCGCCCACCTGGAACTCCAGCGCCCGGATGTGGCCACTGGCCAGCTCGCGGATGAGCAGCGTGTTGCGCAGCCGGGGGTTAATGAGCGAGGCCGTCTGGAACAGCGCGCTGTTGTGGCCGTGGAAGTACACCGGCACCACCGCTGCCTGCGTAAGCTGGATGAGCCGCGCCACCTGGCTGTTCCACGCCGGCTCTTCAATCCGGAACGTCTTGGGGTTGAACGAAGCCACCCCCCCCGAGGGGAACACCCCCAACAGCCCACCGGCCCTCAGGTGCTGCACCGAGGCCCTGAGGCCGCTGTAGTTGCTGCGCCGGTTGCCCTCGGCGGCTACGGGGTCTACGAAAATGAAGCTGCCTTTGAGCTCCGGGATGTTCGCCAGGGCCTCGGCGGCCATCAGCTTAAACTCAGGCCGCACCCGCCGCATGAGCAGCAGTAGCAATAGCGCCTCGAGCCCCCCAAAGGGCTGGTTGGCCACCAGCACCAGCGGCCCGGTCACTTTCCGCAGCCGCTCCAGGTCGGCTTCCTGCAGCGTGTAGCGGATGCCCAGCTGCCGGTACACGGCTTCGGCAAATTCGCCGGGGTCGGCAATGCCGGCCACCTCGCGGTAGTGCTTGTTTACGGTATCTACCCCAAACAGGCCCTCAATGGCCGGTTTGATAAGCCGAAACAACCCTCGTTGCCACGGTGCACGCACCAGGCTGTCGGTGTCGATGAGTTTGGGGGCAGTTTTGTTCTCCACGGCAACCTAAGGGGCAAAAGTACAGGAAATGCACCCCCATGCCACAGCCTGCGCACAAGCCCTAACTTACCCCACTGTGTACCTCGCAAGCACTACTCAGTACCAGGCCTTTGCCGATGCCCTCACCCAGGCGCTGGGGGCACGTACGCTCGAAATTGAGCGGCGGACGTTCCCCGACGGCGAGCGCTACCACCGCATTGCCCACAGCCCCGTCGGCGAGTCGGTCATCCTGGTCGGGGGCACCATCGACGACGCCGAAACCCTGGAGCTCTACGAGCTGGCCTGTGGGCTCATCCAATCCGGCGCTGCGGCCCTCCAGATCGTCGTCCCCTACTACGGCTACAGCACCATGGAGCGGGCCGCCCTGCCTGGCGAGGTCGTCAAGGCCCACACCCGCGCCCTGCTGCTCTCGGCCATCCCCCACGCGGGCCGCAACAACCGCATCTACCTCATCGACCTCCACGCCGAGGGGATACCCCACTACTTCATCCCGCCCCTTACCGCTACCCACCTCTACGCCAAGCCGCTCATTTTAGACCTGGCCCGCACCGCCGGGGGCGAAGGCTTCGTCCTGGCCGCCACCGACGCCGGGCGCGCCAAGTGGGTCGAAAGCCTGGCCAACGACCTGGGCGTGCCCGCTGCCTTTGTCTACAAGCGCCGCCTGAGCGGCAGCGAAACCGCCATTACCGGCGTGAACGCCGATGTATCCGGCCGCACCGTGCTGCTCTACGACGACATGATCCGCACCGGGGGCTCGCTCATCCAGGCCGCCCAGGCCTACCGTGCCGCCGGGGCCACCCGCATCATTGCCTTGGCCACCCACCTGGTGCTGCCCCCCGGTGCCGCCGACCGCCTCGAGGCCTCGGGGCTCTTCGAGTACATCCTGGGCACCGATACCCATCCCCGCGCCCAGGCTCACGCCAGTCCCTTCATCCGCATCCACTCCATCATCCCCCTCCTGGCCGACGCCCTTCTGGGCCGTACCGGCTGGTAACCCACCATGGACTTTCTTTCGCTACCCGGCCTCTCCCTACTCGCCCAGGCGCTGCTCTACCTCCTAGCGGGTGTGGCCCACCTGGTGCGGCCCAAGCTGTACCTGCCGCTCATGCCCCCTTACCTCCCGGCCCACAAACCCCTGGTACTCCTAAGTGGGGTGGCCGAGATTGTGCTGGGCCTTGGGCTGTTGCTGCCCCAAACCCGGCCTTTGGCTGCCTGGGGCATCATCGGTATGCTGCTGGTCTTTCTCTCAGTCCACGAGTGGATGCTCCGCGCACGCCTGGCGGGCACACGCTACCGTAGCCTGCCCATTTGGGGGCTGGCCCTGCGCATCCCGCTACAGTTTGCCCTCATGTACTGGGCCTACCTGTACACATGACCCCAGCGCTGCCACTACGCTTTGAAGGGACGATCGAGCGGTTCCCGATGAAGGGCGGCTGGTACTACGTGCTCTTCCCCCACGACGCCAAGGCCCTCTTTGGCCAAGGCGGGTTCATCCCCGTGCAGTGCACCGTAAACGGCGTGCCCGACGAGCGCTCGCTGCTGCCCAGGGGCGATGGCCGCCACTTCATTGCCCTGAAGGCCGACCTGCGCAAGCGCCTGGGCCTCAGCCTCGGCAGCCGGGTGACGGTCGAGATCCTGGCCCTGGCGGGGGCCCAAGAGCCCGAGCTGCCCCCCGAACTCGCCGCAATCTTCGAACTGTGCCCCGACGAGGGCCAGCTCTTTGCCCGTCTGCCACGCACCACCCGCAAGTGGGCCATCTACTGGCTCACGAGCGCCAAAACTGACCCTACGCGCGAAAAACGCGCCGCCGAACTCCTGCGCCGCCTCCAATCGGGGGTCTTTCACCTGGGCGGCAAGCCCGTTACGCCGGAAGCCGAATAACCGCCTGCGGCAGAAGGCCCGCCAGCGGCACCGGGTTGTCGTCGGGGTTGTACGTGTGGTTGTGGTGGTACCCCACAATGCTGTACCGATCGAGGTACCGGGCCACGGCACGGTAGTGGGCGTGCACCGGCGTTTCGTACAGGCTCACGTCGTGGTACACCACCCGCGGGGCGATGCCATGGGCCTCTAGGTAGCCGAACAGGTAGTCGGTGTCGGCCAAATCGCCGCTGTACACCACACTGTCCTCGCCGTCGTAGAAGTGGTAGCCGTAGGTGGGCATGTCGGCAAAGTGCCGCCCGTAGGTATCGATGGCATCAATGCCCTTTACCTCAGAGAGCGGCACCGGGGTGCAAAACTTCTCGGGGGTCTGCATCGCGTAGCTCAACCAGCCCAAGAGCGTATCGGCAAAAGCATCGGGGTAATACAGCTTCAGCCGTTCGCTGCCCGGGGCGAAATACCGGTGGTAGAGCAGCGCCGAGAGGCTGCCCACGTGGTCGTCGTGCAGGTGCGTGACGACCACCGCGTCGAGCTCATCGACCTTGTGCAAGGCCGCCAGGCGCGGGTACACCGTGAAACCACAGTCGAGTAGCACCCGCTCGCCGCCCACCTCTACCAGTGCCGACGAGTTGCCGATCGACACATCGTGTGCCCCACCGGTACCCACAAACTGCAGCTCAATCATCGTCGGATGTAGAGGTACTGGCTAAAGCGGCGGATGTAACGAGTTACCTCCTCTGGGTCTAAGATGGCCAGTTTTTGAACATCCTGGGTTTCAGGCTCCTTTTGTTTTCCCACAGCCGCCTCGACAATCCGGTTGTACGAAGGCTCAGACGATACGGTGTACAGCGTGTTTTCGACCAGCCGGAAGAACACCCACGAGTTGTCGTCTACCGCCAGGTAAATGTTAAGCGAGTCGGTGGTGTAGGTCGTGCCTATCGGGCGACCGAGACGGTATTCGATCTTCGATTCGACGGTTTTACCGATCGACTCGTCGCCCACACCGCTCCACCCAATGGGCGAATTGCACCAGAAGCCCTTTACCGAATCGTTGTACGCCAGCTGCACGTCGGTAAACACCAGGCCCCCACCCAGCTCGCGGCTCAGGCGGATGTCTTCGGGCAACACGGCTTTTTCTACGTCCTGCACGAACTTCAGGGTCCGGGGTTGGCTCAAGAGGTTGCTGTCAGTGTCCAAAAACTCGGCGGCGCTCTCCTGCAGCAACCGGTCTTGGTAGTTGATGTCGGGCCGGTCGTAGGCAAACTGCCGGAACAGGCGCCGGAGGTCTTTCAGCGCCTCCTCGGGCAGGGCCGGCAGCTTGAGCCGCACCAGCATACGGGTCGTTACGCTGTTGTTGCGCAGGTCGTCGCGCCACAGGCCGGCCATTTCCCACAGGTCGGTTGCCCGTTCGGCGCCTTCGGCCGGGGCCAAGAGGTGGTTGGGGAAGTTCAGTCGCCCGCGCACCGTGATGATCTGCAAATCGTCGTCGTAGCTCACCACCGCGCCCCGGTAGGCCTGCTGCTCAATCTTCACCCGCGGCCCTACGCGGAACTCGCGCGCCTCGCGGTTGTACGTCAGCCCACCCTCGGCCTTCAGGATGTCCAGGTCCGTGACGATCTCTTTGGTCTGGAAAAACTTGGTGTAGAACAGCTTCCGGCTCGGGATGTAGTGCAGCCCTACGCTTAAGGGCCTGCCCGCTCGGTTTTTCGGCTTATCAATGGGCACAAACACCGTATCGGGGTTCACCAGCGTGTCTTTGAAGGCAAACCAGCTCTCGGCAAACAGGCTGTTCTCGCTCTGGATGCGCACCTCGCCATCAAAGCCCAAGAACCGGTTGCCTGCCGCCAGCTGCACCTTGCCCCTGAAGTAAATCCGGTCCGAGATCAGAAACTCCTGGTCCGTCGTCACCTCGCCCTCGGCATACGTCGTGGTGTCGGGTAGCGAGCGCAGGCTTTCAAAGGTCAGGTACTGCTCCTTCACGCCTTTGGTGCGGTAGGGGTAGCGGCCCGAGCCCTTGTACACCAGTCGGTTTTCAATTGCCAGCTGGGCCTGGTCTACCAGGTGGGCGCGGTTCAGGGTATCGGCCCTGAGGCGGGCGTTTTCAAACAGCCCGAGTTTGCCCCCAGGGTTGATGCGGGCCTTGCCGGCTTCGGGGTAGGCAATGGCATCGGCGACCAAAATCGAGTCTACGCCCTCCAGGTTTATCTCTTGCCCCTCGGTGCTGTAGGTGGCCTTGCTCGCGGGGAAGTTCAGACCATGCTGGCCCGGGTCGGTGCTGGTAAAGGTGTTGAACTTCTTCTCGGGGTAGGTGGTCGTCAGGGTGATGAGGCCCGTCTCTTTGTTGTACGTGCCATTGGGCAGGGTAGAGACGTACTTCTGTTGCGGGAAGGCAATGAGCGGTTCGCCCGGCTGGTGCGTGGCAAACTCGACCTCGCCCGTTTTGACGTTGAGCTCTGAGTCGGCGTTTTTTACGCTGAAGACCAGCGCCTTGGGGTTCGCAGGGTCCGACACCTCGAACGACCCACCCACCACCTGTATCTCGAAGGTCGAAAGGTTGATGCTGTCGCCCTTCAGGGTAATCGAGCCCGAAGCCAGGGTGCCCTTCCCGATCACGCCCTTGGGCGTGTACACCACCGTCCCCGTAAACTCGACCGTGCCCTTGTGCAGCACCAGCGGGGCCTTCAGGGTTGTAATCTCCAACCGATCCTGGTACGGGAACCACTTGTACCGCAGCCGCCCCTCGGTTATCATCTCCGGGAAGTACACCCCTGCCAACTCGCTCTCGGGCGCCGAAAACTTGTTCAGCACCGCCATGCACGAGTCGAAGTGAAAGACAAACGTGTCGGCCTCGGCCGTGGTCGTGAGGTAGGCCAGGCTGCCTTTGCCCCACAGGCCATAGTAGTCCATCTGCACCTTGTTGGTGAAGGTGCCCTTGCCCCGGTACACGGGTACGCCCTCGGGGTAGAAGGCCTCTACGCCGTAGGTGTTGTCTGAGACCACCTTGAGCGTGTCTTTGAACGAGGGGAAGATGCTGTCGGTCTCCAGCTCGCCCTGGAAGGTCAGGTTGTCAATGATGAAGCTCTCCAGGCTATCGAGGGCAAAGGGGTCGAGCGCGAAGTACAGCTGGTCGCGCTTGTACACCCCGCCCTGCGTCCGGCGCTCAGACCAGTACACGTACGCCGTGGTATAGCAGTCAAAGACCGGGTACTTCTTGTCCATCTTCACCCCGCTCTTGTTCGTCGGGTGGTTGATGTAGATCGATCCCACCACGTCTTCCACCTTCAGCCGGCGCAGCGCCTGCGTGAGCTGGGGGTTGGCGCGGGGGTTAAACCGCGGGTCGCGCTCGGGGTAAAACTTGACCGAGTCGAGCTGCTCGCAGTAGATGTAAAACTTGCTGTAGTCGAACAGAAACTTGGCCGTGCCCTTGCCCCAGAAATTGGCCTTGCCCGCGTAAATGAGCCCCCCGAACTGCAGGTCGCGGTTTTCGTACACCCGCACGCTGCCGTTCTGGGGCCGGATGCTCACCTTCTGCGAGTCAGAAAGAATGAACTCATCAATCCCGTTCATCACCATCGCCCCGCTCTGCCAGTCGATCGCCGCGTTGTTTTCGTCGGCAATGAACGAGGCCACGTGCACCACGTCGTAGTCCTTTTTCTGGGCTGCCGCCAGGGCCCACACCACGGCCTGCTTGCGTACCTGGATGGTTTTGTAGCGGCTGTCGTAGTAGATGTAGCCCGACTCATCGAGCTGCCGGAAGACCGCCTCCAGCTGGTTGCCGTGGGCCCGCATCTTATCCGGGTAAGCCTTTTCCAGGTCCTGTAGCGTAAACGGGGCGGTAAAGGGCGTGTAGACTGGCCCTTGGGGGGCGGGGGGTGTTTCGGGGGCCGGTGCCGTGTCGGTACCCTCCGGGTCGGTGCCGTCCTCGGCCCAGGGGTCGTCGTAGTCAATGGCGGGCGGCGCGTCGTCGAACTGGCTGTAAAACTCGTCTGAGCCAAAATCCACCTCCGGCTCGGTCCGCACCGCGTAGGGGTCTTCTTCCGGCTTAGGCTCTAGTTTTTTCTGGTAGGCCTCTACTTCCTTCTTGCGCCGGTCGAGGATGTACTGCACCACGAACGAGATGCCGTTGATGGGGCTGGTGCCGAAGTAGGTCTTGAAGCGCGAGCGGATGAAGAAGTCTTCGCTCTCTACCGCCGCCCCGCGGAACTCCTGCGCAATCATGGCCCTGAGGTGAATCGTGTCGCTGGCCAGGTTCCAGCGCAGGGTTTCGAAGATGAGGTTGTACCGGTGGTACGTGCTGCTGAAAGGCTGCTTCGAGTACCGGTTCTTGGGGTCGCGGAAGAGCAGGAGGCTGCCCTTTTCGGGCTCGTAGGTGGTCTTAATGGCCGCGTGAAAAATGGTGTGCCCGTTGCCCAGGGTCACCGTTACGCGCGCCTCTTGCTTGCGGATCTCGGTCTCGTCGAGCGCAAACTCGCTGCTTTCAATCGCCACAGCCCGTGCGCCGTTGTGTTTCAGGTGGACCGTCGCCAGGGTATCGCCCGCCGAGGTGCCAAACTGCCGGGGCCCCCGCAGCGAGTAGCCGCCCACGTAGTCGGCCCCCTTCATGTAGTCGATCAGCTCTACGCCCGTGGTGTAGCTTTTAAATTCAGGGTAACGCAGCTCCTGCACATTCGGCCGGAACTCCAGGTTCTCTTTCACCCGGCCCACCAGGTAGCCGCCCGGGGCGTTGGGCTTGTTCAGCCGCACGCTGTCGGCCTCAAAGCCAGGGCTGCGCAGGCTCAGGGTGTAGCGGGGTATTGTGCAGTACACCTCGTCGGTTGGCAGTTGGGCGCGCGCCCAGGTGTACTTGGCCTGAGCGCCGTAAAACCGAAGGGCCGAGAAGTCGATGACGCCCTCGGTTTCCAAGAGCTCGGCAACCACGTCGGTGGTTTTGAGGGTAATGTTGGTCTTCTCGACCCGAAAGCCGGGGAACCGAATCTTGGGCGCATTCGCCACCGGGCCCACGTAGTCGGGGTCGGGCAGCGTGATGAGCTCCAGCCGCCCCCGGGGCTTGGGGAAGATGATCTGGTACTTGGCGTCGGTGTAGAACTCGCCCTGCAGGGCAAAGCGGCCCACGTACGCCAAGAAGTTCTGCAGCCGGTCTTTCGGGAGCAGCAGCAGTGTGCTATCCACCAAATCCAGAAAGTCTTTCAGGTTCAGCTCTACCACCGAGCCTGGCTGCGTCGAGGCGATGCTGACCAAGAGGTAGCCGCTCAGGTCGGGCCAAAAGCGCACCCCGTAGCCGAGCAGGCGGTTGCTCTGCTCAATAATCCGCTCCTTTTCCTCGGGCTGCAGGTAGCGGTCGTTCCACGAGTTGTACACCCGGGCCTCCATCAGCTGGCTCTCGGGGGTATTGACCGGTTTGATGCGTTTCGAGAACTCGGCGATGAACGCATCGGGCGTGGTGGGCATCGCTGCGTTCGAGATCTGGCCTGCGGCGCCCAGGGCGGCCCACAGCCACCCCACCAGGGGTACGGCTTTCAGTACGAAGCGTCGGCTCATGGGGTTGAAGTTAACGCGCAGGCGGTAGGCTACCTGCCAAGGCACACCAGCCTTCGCGGGTGCGGTTCGGGTGCAGGCGGTAGCCCAACGCATTGAATTTCTCTTCCAGCACCGGCCCGTCAAAGTCAAAAAAACCACTCACAACAAGCGTGCCGCCGGGCCTAAGGTGCTGGGTGTAGGTCGGCAGGTCGGCCAGCAGCACGTTGCGCTGTATGTTGGCCAGGATGAGGTCAAACCGGTCGTCGGGTCCCAGCGCCGTGGCGTCGCCCAGCCGCACGGTGGCAGTCGCCGCTGGCACGCCGTTACCTACGAGGTGTTCGCGGGTGTTTTCAATGGCCCAGGGCTCAATGTCAATGAGCGTAACGTGGGCCGCGCCCAGCCGGGCCGCCACCAGCCCCAGCACGCCCGTACCACAGCCCATGTCGAGCACCTGGGCACCGGGCACCGTGCTCGATAGGGCCTGTAGCCACTCGAGCATCAGCACCGTGGTGGCGTGGTGGCCTGTACCGAAGCTCATTTTGGGGTCAATAGCAAGCGCGATGGGGTAGCCCGGCTCCGGGGCGCGGTGGCTGGGGTGCAGGTGCACAAACCCGGCCACCGATACCGAGGGGTAGTTGGCCTCCCACAGTGCATTCCAGTTTTCGGGTGGCACGGGCCGGTAGTGGTAGGGCGGGGGGCCCACCACGGCCAGCACATCCGCCAGGGCGTCGGGGTCGAAGCCCTCGGTGGGCCGATAGGCGCTCAGGTGGGTTTCGGTCTCCCAGAAGCCTTCGTAGCCCAGTTCGCTGAGCAGCGCCACGAGGATTTCCTGCTGGGCAGGGTCGGCTTCTACCTCCACCACGGTGTAGGCGTGGCTCATGCGCGGTGCTGGTGGTAGGCCGCGGCCGTGAGCCAGTACTGGGCCAGCGCGTAGGTGCCCATCACCACGTAGTCGGCACCTGGCAGGGGGCTTACAAAGCGGTTCCAGCCCAAGAGGCTATCCGAGAGCAGAAAAAACAGCATCCCGACCAGGCCGGCCCAGTAGCTGGGGGCATCCACCCGCCCACTGCGGTTAATCATGGCCATTGCCATGGTACAGATACCCAGCACGTACACCGCTACCGGCAGGGCCAAGTCGCCCAGGTGGGGCCAGAACTCGTAGAGCAGCGCCGAGGCGTACAGCAGCACCGGTAAGGCCACTTTGGGTTGGCGTTGCACCAGGCCACGCACCCGGTCGCCACTGGTCTGGAAGGCCCAGGCGTAGCACAGTTGCGCAAGCAGAAAGAACCCTACACCGACCAGAAAGAAGGTTTCACCTCCGGGGATGAGCGCCAGGTCGCCCAACAGCGCCAGCACCAGGCCCAGCGCAAACCGCACCGGGAACGCCCCCCGTACCCCCGAGGTCCGTACCCACACTACCAGTAGCCAACCCACGAGCAGGGGTTTGGTGGCGTAGCGCAGCAGCGGCAACTGGGGCTGTAGGCCAATGGCCACGAACTCGGCCAGCACCACGGCGGCAAAAATCCAGGTAGCCCTGCGGGGTAACCATCCCATCCCCCAATATGCACCAAAAGCCGGTAGTGTGCGAAACCCACGCCTGCAAGCCGGTGTTTAAACACCGGCAGCAGTACTGCAAACTTCCCCCACTTATGCGATTTAAATTACTGGGCCCCAGCGCACTACGCGTTTCTGAACTGTGCCTCGGCACCATGACCTTTGGCACCGATTGGGGCACCGGCGCCGACGAGGCCACCAGCGCCCAGATCTACGCCCATTACCGCGCCGCAGGCGGCAACTTTATTGACACCGCAGTCAACTACACCAATGGCACCAGCGAGCGCATCTTGGGCAAGCTCATCGCCACCGAGCGGCACGAAGTAGTGGTGGCCACCAAGTACACCCTGGCCATCCGCCCCGGCGACCCCAACGCCGCCGGCAATCACCGCAAAAACCTGCACCAAAGCGTAGAGCAGAGCCTGCGCGCCCTGGGCACCGACTACATCGACTTGCTCTGGGTGCACGCATGGGACTTTACCGTGCCCCCCGCCGAGCTCATGCGCAACCTCAATGCCCTGGTCCAGAGCGGCAAAGTGCTCCACATCGCTGCTTCCGATACACCCGCCTGGGTCATCGCCCAGTGCAACACCCTGGCCCAGTACCACGGCTGGGCGCCCTTCACCGCCGTGCAGCTTGAGTACTCTCTCATCGAGCGTACCGCTGAACGTGAATTACTGCCGATGGCCCAGGCCTTCGGTCTGCCCGTCACGCCCTGGAGCCCCCTGGGCGCCGGCATGCTCAGCGGCAAGTACCAGCGCGACCAAACCCCTGGCCAGGGCGTGCGCCTGAGCAGCGTGAGCCAGAAGCTCAATACCCCCCGCAATTGGGACATTGTCGACGCCGTACGGCACTGGGCCCAGCAGCTGGGCGCAACCCCCGCCGCCGTGGCCCTTGCCTGGCTACGCAGCCGCGGCCCCGCCATCCTGCCCATTCTCGGGGCCCGCTCGGTCGCCCAGCTCGACGACAACCTCGGCGCGCTGGCCCTAAGCCTACCCCCCGAGGCGCTGGCCGCTCTCGACGCTGCGTCGGCCATCGACCTGGGCTTCCCCACCGAGTTCTACACCCGCGAGCCCGTGCGCAAGCTCATCTACGCCGACCGCTACGCCGATATCGACTTCCGGTAATGGCACCCATCCGCATCGCCATTCGGGTGTACGGCCGCGTACAGGGCGTGGGCTACCGCAAGGCTACCCTCGAAAAAGCCCGCGCCCTGGGCCTCGCCGGATTTGTGCAGAACGAACCCGACGGCACCGTCTACCTCGAAGCCGAAGGCGACCCCCAGGCACTCGACCAGCTCATTGCCTGGACGAAGCAGGGCCCACTCCTGGCCCACGTGCAACTCGCCCAGGTGCAGCCCAAAGGCGCCCCCCTGGGCGATACCGAGTTTCGTATTCTGCGCTAGGGGGCCTGCGCCAGCCGAAGCGTTCGCTGTTCCTCCAGCCACGCAAAAAGCCCCAGGCAACGCTCCAGGAAGCTGCGGCCCAGGGGTGTTAGGCTATAGTCTACCTGCACCGGCACCCCCACCGTTACGGTGCGCGTGAGGTAACCTTCGGCTTCCAGCTCGCGCAGGCGTTGGGTAAGCACTTTGGGCGTCACGCCATACACCAGGCGCTTGAGCGCCGAAAACCGTAGCGGCGATTCGATCCCCAAGAAAATGAGGACCAGTACCGACCACCGGTCGCTCACCGGCGCAAACACATCCCGTATGGGGCACAACGGGGGCGGGTGGTTGGGGTCTAGGCTACTAAAAATGACCCGAAGTTTTTTTGAGAGCGTAACCGCGTCAGGCTCAGCGTAGGTATCCATTCAGGTACTGGGTATGGGTTTTGAAACCTATTGGAGGGCATAGCGCGCCTACCGGTATTTGTATCTTAAAGATACCAGCTATGCTTTCGCAACCAACTGTAACGCGCGCCGAGGCTCGGCTTGGCGGCGCCACCCTGAGTTACCTCGCCGCCGGCGACCCCGCCCAGCCCTGGGTCGTACTCCTGCACGGCATACCCGCCAGCGCCGAGCTGTGGCGGTCGTTGCTGCCCCGCCTGGCGGCATCGGGCCACTACGCCGTGGCCCCCGATCTGCCGGGCTATGGCCACACCCGGGTGCCAACCTGTGCCGGGTTAGGCCTGGTGGGGGCGGCACGCCTGCTGGCCCAGTGGCTGGCTAGGGCCAGCCCAGGCCCCTTCACGCTCGTTGGCCACGACCTGGGCGGGGCCGTGGCACAGGTGTACCTCACCCAGTGCAAGCCCCAGCCTCAGTCTGTTGTACTCATCAACTGCCCCGTGGCGGCAAGCTGGCCCGTGCCTGCCGTAGCCAAACTCATGGCCGCTGCGCACAAGGGGCTGTATGCCCCACTGGCCGCCCTGGGGGCTTTCAAGGCCCAGCGGCTACGGGTAGGGCTGCACCGCGCCTTCGTGAACCCCGAAAGGCTGACGCCCGATGCCTTTGGGCGGGTGTTTTACGACGGCAAATTCCACCGCTGGGGGGCTGCGCGCCGCTTCCAGGCCATGCTGCGGCAGCTCACCCCCGCCGATACCTTGCAGGCGTGGGAGGCCCTGCCCACCGTAACCACCCCCGTGCACCTGGTGTGGGGTATGGCCGATACCTACCAGCCCTGGGCCACTACAGGTGCGCGCCTGCAGGCGCACCTGCCCAACGTGCAGCCGGTGCACCCGTTGCCAGACTGCGGGCACTTTGTCCCCCTCGACGCGCCCGAGGCCCTAGCCCAGGTACTGGGGGCCATTCTAGCAACTCACCCAACCCACGCGGCTCGAGGCCTGCCCGCGTAGTAGGTTTGCGCCATGATTTCGGCCACGGCCACCACGCTGCGCACCCACACCTGCGGCCAGCTCCGCGACACCGACAGCGGCGCCACCGTCACCCTTTGCGGCTGGGTGCACATTACCCGCGACTTCGGCAAATTCCTGTTCCTCGACCTGCGCGACCGCCACGGCATCACGCAGGTGGCCTTCGATGCCGCCGACGCTGACCGCTACGCCCAGGCCAAAGCCCTGGGCCGCGAAACCGTCGTCTCGGTCACCGGAACGGTACGCCGGCGCGAAAACCCCAACGAAGAATTGGCCACGGGCAAAATTGAGCTCGTGCCCACCGCCCTCACGGTGCTGGGCCCGGCCAAGCTGCCGCCCTTCCTCATCAAAGACGATACCGACGGCGCCGAAGACCTGCGGCTGCAGTACCGCTACCTCGACCTCCGGCGGCCCCGCCTGGCCCAGGCCCTGGTCGTGCGCGCCAAGGTGGCCAGCGCCGTGCGCAGCTACCTCGACGGCATGGGCTTTCTCGAAATCGAGACGCCCAACCTCATCAAAAGCACCCCCGAAGGCGCCCGCGACTTCATCGTGCCCAGCCGCCTGCAGCCCGGCAGCTTCTACGCCCTGCCCCAGA
>JANRLA010000028.1:0-21834 GCA_033763015.1 Bacteroidia bacterium | reverse complement strand
GCAACCGCACCTACCGTACCCAGCAGGCCCTGATCACGAAGCACCAGGAGGCCCTGGCCCTGGCCGAGGAAAACCAGCAGATTACCGAAGAGTACACCCAGGAGCTGGAAGAACACTACAAGCTGCTTAAGCAGACCCAAGACCAACTGGCCCTGAGCGAAAAACTGAGTACCCTGGGCCAACTCGCGGCCGGCATCATCCACGAAATCAATACCCCGCTGGGGGTAGCCAAGAGCACCACCGACAACCAAACCGAGGTTGCCAACAAGCTGCTTGCGCTGCGCGGCCAGCTGCTCAAAGCCCTACCGGGCGACCAGCTACAGGCGGTAGAAGCCCTGGCCCAGGAGCTGGTTCAGGGCCACCGCACCCTCAGTACCCGCGAAGAGCGCACCCTGCGCCGCCAGACCACCGAACAGCTGGCCGCCTGGGGCGTACCCGACCCCGACCGTGTGGCCCAGCAGCTGGTGCTGGCCGGGCTACAGGCACCTGTTACGGGCTACCCGGCCCTGTTTAGCCCCGCCTACCAGGCCGATGCTGTACAGCTGGCAGCGGCAGTGGCTACCCTGGCCCAAAACCAACGCACCACCCAGGATGCCCTGCGGCGCATCCACCTCATTGTACAGTCGCTCAAGAAATACGCCTACCGCTCGGGCAGCGACCACGTAGAGACCTTCGATTTGGCCGAGAACGTGCAGACGGTGCTCATCCTGTACGGGTACCAAATCAAGCAGCGGGCCATCCTGCACACCGAGCTGGCCGAAAACGCCTGGGCGCTGGGTAACCCCGACGAAATCGGCCAGGTGTGGACCAACCTCATCACCAACGCCTTGCAGGCCCTGCCCGACGATGGCGGCACGCTCGATGTGGTGGTCGGCACGACCGAGGCCCACGCCGTGGTGACGGTGACCGACTCGGGCAGCGGGATACCGCCCCAGGTGATAGAGCGGCTCTTCGAGCCCTTTGTCACGACCAAACCCAAGGGCAAGGGTACGGGCCTGGGCCTCTCGCTCTGCAAGCAGATTGTAGAGAAATACGGCGGCACCATTGCCGTGAGCTCTGAGCCCGGCCGTACCCGCTTTACGGTACACTTCCCGCTGGCGCCAGCCCCACCCGTGGCCTAGCGTTCGGCGAGGATAGGCGTACCGTAGCGCTGGGCGAGCACCGAGGGGTCGAGCCGGAAGTGCTCGAGCAGCCCCCGGTCAATCTGCCACTGCTCGGCCAGGCTGAGTACGGTGGCCTCGTGGTTGATGCGCAGGCGTACGTTGGCCCAGGCCCCCATATCCGGCAGCTGAGCCAGGCGGGGCAGGAGGGTGTGGTTGACCTGGGTTTCGAGCCAGCGGACGTCGGCGCGGGTGAGGCTATCGAAGACCCGGTCGTGGATTTCGCCCAGGCTACGGGCCCCACGGTCGCCCTGTTCGGTGGTCAGGGTCTGGCCGTTGATGAGCTTGCTGAGCTCGAGGTTGCAGCGCTCGACCAGGCGGTCGAAGACCCGGAAGGTGTCGCCCTTCTGGTTTTCCTGAAACTCGATCGCCTCGCCATCCTCCAGCACCGCGTAGGCGGCGCTGCCCAGGGTCTTGAGCACTTCGGCCAGTTCTTGCTTGCGGGCCTGGTCGCGGCTAGGGGTGCGCCCGATGCGCAGCGGTATGCCAAAGAGCTCTACAAACTCGCTCCAGCTGGCCAGCGCGTGCCGCTTGACCAGCACCAGGGGTACCGCGGGGTTGAGCAGCCCCAACCCATCGCCCCGGAACATGCACACCTGGGGCAACTGGGCCAGGGGCAGGTAGCCGGGGGGCGGGGCTTGGCCCACGGGGGGCGCTGGGGCTTGGGCCTCAAGCCGGACGAGGCCCTGGGCGGGCAACAGGTGGCGGGGCGGCAGCTGGGCTACGGTGGGCTCGCCCTCGGTACCCACGCCCAACTCAACGGCCGAGTGGCCCCAGAAGCGGGCGTCGAGCACGGCCTCGAGCAGGGTATGCACCCAGGGGCTGTCGGCAGGGCGGCTGCCAGAGGGGGCCACCCAGGTGCGCTGGGCGCCCAGGATGCGGATTTTGCGGGTGCTCACCACCGAGGCCAGGTGGCCATCGAGCAGCGCCTCGGCGTAGAGGTCGAGCAGCGGACCGGGGTCGGGCCGGTCGGGGGCCTGGGCGCGGGTGTAGGCCTCGCGCCAGCCCTGGTAATCGGTGCGGCTGCGGGGCAGCGTACGCGCACTCAGGCGCTCGAGGAGCGAACGGCGGGCCTTGGCATAGGCCGTCAGCGCGGCATACAGGGGTAGCGGCATGCCGCTGGCGGGGGCAGTGCCCGTTGGCACGGCAGGGGTGTGGGGGCGGGGGCGTCGGGGCATTAGCGGTGGCTGAGTTTGGGGTTAGAACCGAAAGGGAGTGCGGGGCTGCGGCGGGGCAGGCCGGGGTCTAGACGCCCCTCGGCGGCCTGCTGCAGCCACACCAGGGCGGCGGCCTGGCGCTCGCGCCGTAAGGGCGGCACGGGCTGGGGGTCGAGCCGGGTGTAGAGGTCGTGGACCACCAGGTCGGCCAGCGCGCGGGCCAATGCACCCGGGATGCCGTCGGTGCCGGTGGGCGGCAGGCCTTCGGTGAGGTAGCCGGGCGCGAGGTAGGCCCGGGCGGTGGCCAGGGCGTGGCTTTCGGCCTCGGCCAAAACGTTGGGGTCGCCCCCCGTGAGTGCTGTTAGCACTTCGGGCGGTAGTGTAGGGCTGTAAATTGCAGGTGGCAACATCGAAATGACGGTTTAGCCGCAAGCTCGCGGGCCACCTGTCGTCTTAGAGAACCAATACACGTCAAGGGGGAGTGTACAACCTGGGGGTAAATGAAACCAGTGCTTAACAAAAAAATATTTTGGGGCGTGGACTTGAGTAGTTGAACAACGCGTGTGAACTTTGTCGCCCAATAGCCATGACGAGCCAACTTCGCGCTGGATCGACCGAAGGTAGCGTCAGGTTAGAGCCTCTAACCTCACTCTTCATCACACACAACACCCCATGAAAGCAATTGCAAGCGTACTAGCCCTGGCAGTAGTGGCCCTTTTCGTGACCAGCTGCAAGAAAGAAGACCCCACCGCCGCCATCGACAAGCAAATCATGGCTGCCCACGATTCGCTCATGGCCCTCGACGCACACGCCGCCAAACTGGTGGAAATGCTGAAGGCCGAAGCTGCTAAAGTGGACACCGCCATGCCCGCTAAAGTACCTGCTGCCAAAAAAGCTGAGGTAGAAAAAGCGCACGCCGAGGCTGTTGCCAAAGTAGCCGTGATGATGAAAGATGCCGACGCTATTGCCGCTGCCCAAAAGCAGATGCAAGACTGGATGGCTGCCTACGGCACCAAGCCCGCCGCTGAAACCGCTGCCGAAGAAAAACTGAAGTGGTTCAACGACCAACTGGCCGCTGTGACCAACCTGGCCACGGTATACGGTAGTGCCCTGAGCGGCGCCGAAAACACCCTCAAAGGTGCTGGCGTAGAAGTACCCGCTCGCCCCGCTGCCCCCGCTGCTGCTGCCGAAGGCGAAAAGCCCGCTGAAGGCGAGAAAGCTGCCGAAGGCGCTAGCGAAGCTGCTCACTAGTCGTACGCGGGACTGACCCGCGCCACATACGGTGGCAAAAAACATCCGCTGCGGCGGGGGCAACTGTGCCCCCGCCGCACGTGTTTTGTAGCTACATGAAGACCTGGTTTACCCTCCTGTGTGTGGCGGCCCTCTCCGCTGGCTGCCGCCCCCAAAACCCCTTGCCCATCTTGGGCCCCCGCGAGCTGGCTACCCGCACCGTCAATGGCCAAACTGTGGCCGACACAGTGTACCACACCATCGGCGAATTTGCCTTCCAGGACCAGTACGGCGACAGCGTGACCCACGCCACCGTGGCAGGCAAGGTGTACGTGGCCGACTTTTTCTTCGTCAACTGCCCCAGCATCTGCCCCCTTACCACCCAGCAGATGCTCCGGCTCTACACCAAGTACCGGGCCGACGACCGGGTGCTGCTCCTGAGCCACACTCTAGCCCCCGAGTACGACACCACCGCCGTGCTGAACGATTTCGCCACGCGGCTGGGGGTGCAGGGCCCACGCTGGCGGTTCCTGCGCGCGGGCAAGTACTACACCTACCAACTGGCCCAGCAGTCCTACTTCACCGCCGCGCTCGACGACCCCACGGCGCCGGGCGGCATAGAGCACAGCGGGCTCTTTACGCTGGTAGACACCCAGCGGCGCATCCGCGGTTTTTACGACGGCACCGACCCAACGCAGATCGACCAGCTACTCGAAGACCTCGACCGGCTGCTGGCCGAAGCGTTCCCGGCTGGGCATTGAGGCCCGCGCGCTACGTCCCGATTCTGCCCTCTACGGGGCTGCTGGCCTGGCCGTGGCGGATTTTGGGGATGCGGCCCGCCCGGTAGGCTAGCCTACCCGCCAGCGTGGCGTGGCGCATGGCCGTGGCCATCGCCACGGGGTCTATGGCCTCGGCAACGGCGGTGTTGAGCAGCACCGCGTCGCAGCCCAGCTCCAGGGCCAGGGCCGCGTCGCTGGCCGTGCCAATGCCGGCATCGACGATAACGGGCACCTGCACCGCGGCGCGGATGAGCTCGAGGTTGTGCGGCGTGCGGATGCCGAGCCCGCTACCGATGGGCGCGGCCAGGGGCATCACGGCGGCGCAGCCCAGTTCGGCCAGCCGGCGGCAGAGGATGGGGTCGTCGGGGCAGTAGGGCAAGACGGTAAAGCCGCTGCGCACCAGGGCTTCGCAGGCCTTCACCAGCTCAAGGGCATCGGGCAAGAGGGTGTGTTCGTCGCCAATGACCTCGACCTTGATCCAGTCGGTCTCCAGGGCTTCGCGGGCCAGCTCGGCGGTCAGAATCGCGTCGGCGGCGGTGAAGCAGCCGGCCGTATTGGGCAAGAGGCGCAGGTGGGGCGGCAGGTCGGCTAGAAACGTTTGGCCTTTGGCCGACAGGTTCATCCGGCGGATGGAGACCGTAACGACCTCGGCGCCACTGGCCGCAATGGCCCGCAGCAGCAGGGCGGGGCTAGGGTAACGGCTGGTGCCCAACAACACGCGCGAAGTGAGGTGCACCCCCCCCAGCACAAAGGGGTCGGGGGCAAGAGCGGGGCTATCCACGGCAATAGAACGTGTTACGTGGGCCGAAAGGTCGCAACTTGTAGGCCGATGGCAACGCACACCGAGGTAGCGGTGGTTGGTGCAGGCATCACAGGCCTAACGACGGCCTATTACCTGCACCGTGCCGGGGTACCGGTTGCCCTCTTCGAGGCCAGTGGCCGAGTCGGGGGCACCCTGCGCACGGTGCACGAGAGCGGCTACCGTGTCGAGCTTGGGCCCAACACGCTGGTGCAAACGCCCGCTGTGCGTCAACTCTTTGCCGACCTGGGGCTTAACCCAGCGGTGCGCGAAGCCAACCCGGCCCACAACACACGCTACCTCCTGCGGCGGGGGCGGCTGTACGGCCTGCACAGCCCGCGCGACCTGCTGCTGGGTGGGCTGCTGAGCCTGGGGGGTCGGCTGCGGGTGCTGCAAGAGCCCTTTCGCCCACCACTGAAAAACCCCAACCCCACGGTGCACGCATTTTTTGCTCACCGGCTGGGCACCGAGGCCGCCCAGGTGCTGGTGAGCGCTTTTGTGGCCGGGGTGTGGGCCGGTAGCCCGCAGGCGCTCGAGATGCAGTCGGCCTTCCGTGCCCTCTGGGCCGATGTGCAGCACCACGGCAGCCTGTTCAAGGCCCTTTCGGCCCAGCGCAAAGCCCAGCGGGGCCAGCCCAAGGCCACCATTTGCAGCCTTAGCGAAGGCCTGAGCCAACTAACCGACACCCTGGCCGAGCACTTGGGCCCAAGCCTGCACCTGCGCTCTGAGCTGCAGGCCCTGGCACCCACCCCAGGCGGTTACAGCCTAAGCTTCAGTACCCCGAATGGGCCCGCCGACTGGACGTGCCAACACCTGGTACTTGCCGTGCCCGCTGCCCAGCAGGCCCACCTACTGCAGCCCCACTCCCCCACCCTGGCCGATGGGCTACGGGCCATCCCCCACCCACCGGTGCGGGTGGTGCACGTGGGCTACCCGGCCGAGGCGGTCGGCCAGCGGCTGGATGGGTTCGGCTTCCTGGTGCCCCAGGGCGAAGGCACGTTTCTCTTGGGGGCCATCTGGAACAGCGCCCAGTTCGCCGACTGCGCCCCACCGGGGCACGTGCTCTTCACGCTCTTTGGCGGCGGCAGCCGCACACCCACAACCCCCACGGCCGACGAGCTGATTGCCGAGTTTGCCAGCCGCATGGGCATCAGGGCCCTACCCGACTACGTGCGCGATACCCTCTGGCCCCGCGCCATCCCCCAGTACACCCTGGGGCACGCGGCGCTCGAGGCCCAGGCCACTGCCCTAGAGCCCCAGGGCCTACACCTGATGGGTAACTGGCGCGGCGGCATTGGCCTGACCGACTGCGTTGCCAATGCCCAGGCAGTAGCGAAACAACTAAGCACTTAATAGATATGACTGGCAGTAAGATTCTATTAACCACACTTGCATTTGCAGTTGCCAGCTACTTCCTCGCTGCAGTCGCATTTAAAGTACTGTTTGGGCCGCCAATGAGCGAGCTTCCGTTTGTGTTTGCCCTCATACCCCTGCCGTTCATCGGCATGGTCGGCACTGCATATGCGATTGTTAAAAGCACTTCACCTAGGTTCCGCTTTGTTTGTGGACTAATTTTTGTGGTGTGTGCAGTAGTATCCTTGGAATCTATCAGAGTCGTTAAGAATATTTTCTTTTAGCATGCTATTCCCATATGGGATGTCTGGCAGAAGTATTCTCAAGACCACTACCTTGTTTGGCCTTTGTGCGTACTTGCCATGTGCTGGTGCCATTAGTATTGCTTTTGTGCCACCTGCAAGAGATGCTCCATTTGTTGCTGCCCTACTTCCAATTCCATTTATCTTTTTGACAGGAGCAGTAACCGCTTTTCGGAGGAATACTTCGATTCATTTCCGAGTTTGGTGTGGTTTGCTACTTGGGTTAAATGCGATTCTGGCTGCCGTTGCTGTCTGGGCAATGGCTTTGTACGCCTTGGGCAGGTAAGCCGCTACCTTCGCGCCCATGCTCGCTTCTGCCGCGCTCGATTCCGGTGCCCTGCGTGCCGTACTCGATGGGCGGCACCCCCAGCACGCCACAGCCCAGGGCTACCTGCGCCACCTGCTCGAGGGTGGCGTGCCGGTGTACGTCTCGGCCCTGAGCCTGGCCGAAGTCGGGGCCCAGCACCCCATCGACCGCCTGCCGCTCTTGGCGCACCTGCGCCTGTTGGCCTTTAACCACCGCGACGCCCTGGCCGCCGCCGAGCTGCTGCGCCAGCAGCCCGGCCTGGCCCCGCTAGAGCTACTGGTGCTGGGGCAGGTAGTGGCCCACGAGCTGGCCGCGCTGCTCACGCCCACTGCGGCAGCCCTCGAGGCCATCGTGGGCGCGAAGCCCCCCTTCCGGGTGCTGAGCCTGGAGGTGCCCCACGCAGCCGCCTTCGGCCTGACGGGCAGCCTATTCTAGCGCGAAATCTTGGCATTGCAGCGTTACTTACTGTATGGATACCCGACTGGTAGTACTCCTCGACCCCGAAAAAGCCACGGCAGCCCTGGCCAAGCTCCAGGCTGAGGGCATTTTGCAGGTACTGACAGAGCGCCCAAAAGTGCCGTTGGACGGCACCGAAGAGGAAGCCTCCTTCAACGGGTATACACCCCAAACCCTGCCCAAATCGGCAGTAGCGGCACTGCTGGCACTGCGGGGCCTGTGGGCCGACAGCGCAATTGATTTAGCAACGATCCGACAACAGGCATGGCCCAGCAGTTTGTTGTAGACACGAGCGTACTTGTAGAACTGCTCAGAAACAGTTCATCAAAAGCTGCTGTACTGGAAACGATTGTTAGTAGTTACTCTCCGGAAAGCCTTGCGATAACCAGTATTGTTGAGTTTGAGGTGCTCATTGGCGCACGCGATAAACGTCATTTTAAATTGTTACGCGAACTGTTGGCTCGGTTTGTCTGCATTCCTGTGACTCCAGAGGTCTGTACACTCGTGAAAGACTGGCTGTACCTGTTCGCACTTAGCCACCGGCCCAGCTTGCCCGACCTACTCATCGGTGCTACGGCGGCGGTGCACAATGTGCCGCTGCTCACGCTCAACACCCGCGACTTTGACTACCTGCCGGGGCTAACGCTCGTCCCTATTACCTGAACCAACGCCCCCAGGCCCACCCGCGCGTCCACCGATCTGCCCCGAAGAGGGGCGTACATGTGCCGCGTTGGGGCCGGTAGGCGCAGCGGGTCAAAACCCATGACGCTACTGGGAATCTATCGTTCAAACCGCGTGAGTTTTGGCGCTACGTTGCTGCGCCAATAGCACTGAGAAGCAAATACTGGGTACAAGGCCTACCGATGTGGTGGCTGCGCCAAAGTCGTAGGTGCCCATCAGCAGACCGCCAAACGTGGCCGTAGCAAACACGCCCGTAGTATACCCATAGGCCCACAGAAGCCCAGCTACAGCGCGTGGCGACTCGTTACGAAGGCTGGCCACCACCAGAAAGATGCCCAACAAGACGTCTGGGATAAAAAAGAAGTTTTGCGCCTCGCCCAGGGCCACCTGCCAGCCTTGCCAGGCCAAGGTGAGGCCCCCGATGATGCCGCCGAAGATTCGTGCCAGTGTGTACATACGTGAATTGAGAAAGGTTAGCGGTTGCGAAACTGCCAGCCCACCGTAATCGAAGGGCTTGCGGCGAATGAGCGCAGGCGAAACGCGGTACTGCCCACGGCGCGTGCTTGGGTACCCGACACGAGCCAAATACCGCTGTACGCACCCTGAAGCCAGAGTCGGCTGGTGCGGGTGGGGTACCAGGTATACCCCGCAGACAGGCTGGCAAACCAGTTGTCGAACCGGCTGTCGCTTAGCTCAGCCGCAGTAGGGTCCGGTGTAACCGTCCACTGCTCGAAACCGATGGCCACCCCAGCGAAAAACCCACTCAGATCGGATGTGCCTGCAGTGAAGCGGTAGGTGGCCTCAAGGCCAAGTGCGTAGTCCCACTCAACCGAAATGGCACCTGCATTTTCAAAAAACCCTTCCTCAGCAAATTCGGGTAGGTCGAATCCGCCTTCTGCCGAAAGACCAACCGACCAGTGGCCGGGCAGGTTGTACTGGCCGCGTACACCGTACCCGCCCAAGAAAGGATACACGGGGTTGATGCCGACCGAAACGAAGCCGTCGGTAGCTGGCTGGGGCGTCTGTGCCCGCAGGTGAGGCAGCGCGAGGACGCAAAGAATGGGTAAGAGCCAAAGGCAACGCATCGCTGGTGAGTTCAGGTTATGCCTGCAAGCACCATCACTCGGCCTTAGGGTGTGTTACCGTTTGGTAACCCGATTGCGGTGCTCGGCCCGGATGCGGCTCAGCGACTGGGGGGTCACCTGCAAATAGCTGGCGATGTGCTTGAGTGGCAGGCGGTTGCAGAGCTCGGGGTACCGGGCTTCGAAGGCCAGGTAGTTGGCCTTTGCCGACCCGAAGCGCAGGTAGTCATTTTCATTGAGCTTACTCAGAAAGGCCTCTTGCACGCGCCAAGCGACCAACTCACGCAGGCCCGTGTGCCGGGCAAGCAGCTCTTCGAGACGCGCCAGGGGCAGTTGCCACACCCGGGCAGCAACCGACGCATCAATGGGGCAGGCCGTAACACCCCCCGTCAGGTAACTATCGAGCGCCAGGACAAAGCTGCCCTCGGCCAGGAAGTACTTGGTGCGCTCCTCCCCTTCCTCCGACAGCACATACACCCGTAACACCCCTGCTTCGACGAACCCCAGGTACTGCGCAGAGCACCCAACCGGCGCAAAGTGATCACCCGATGAGTAAACTTTGGGGTAAAAGTGGGCAGCAATGGCATTGGCCTCGGTGGGCGACAGGTACCCGCCAGAACCAAGAGCTTCGAGTAGCCCGGCGGGCCGTTCAAGGGATCGGGTTTGCATGGAGAGATGACCTGATAGTTGGGTAACGACCACGGGATGTGGCGGGTTCTTTCAACTGTAGAACCGTTGCGCCGACAGCCTTCAACACGTCTTAAAACACAGGTCGGAAATCTACCCCTTTCGGGCCAGTAGCCCTACCCCCGTACACCCGCGTTTGGCCCCGGCCCCAAGAGCCGCCACGTTCGTGGGATGGAACCCCCCGACCCCGCCCGCTTGGACGCCGCCCGCGCCGACTACGCCAACTTCATCGGCACCTACCTGCCCGAGTGGGCCCCCGTGCCCTGCGCCGACTTCCACCTCAGCGCCGCCCAGGCCGTAGCCGCCGACCCCCAGTACCGCGGGATGTGGCAGTGGTTTCGCGGGGCAGCCAAAAGCACCCACGCCGCGCTGCTCCTGCCGCTCTGGCTGGCGGTGCAAGACCCACCCGAGCTGCGCTTCTTGCTGCTGGTGGGGCGTAGCCAGGCCGCTGCCCGCCGCCTCGTGGCCGACCTGCGCCGCGCCCTGGAAGCCGCCGATACGCTGCTGCTCGACACCGGCTGGCGGCGCACCAAACGCTGGAGCCGCGACGAGCTAGTGCTCGAGGGCGGGCCCGCCTTTGCGGCCCTGGGCCTGGGGCAGAGCCCCCGGGGCCTGCGCATTGGGCAGCAGCGCCCAGACGCCATTGTGTGCGACGACCTGGACTACCCCGCGCTCGTGCGCAGCCCCGAACGCGTCCGCCAGACCGTGGCCTGGGTGCTCGAGGACCTGCTGGGCACCCAAGACGTCGGCCCCAGCCGCTTTCTGTGGGTGGGCAACCTCTTCAGCCAGCGCTCGGTGCAGGCCGAGCTGCTCGCCACCGGGCGCTTTGCCTGCCACCGCGTAGATGCCCTTACACCCCAGGGCCTCGCTACCTGGCCCGCCAAGTACGGCGCCGGCGACTGGCTGCGCGAACGCCAGGCCCTCATCGGCTACCGCGCCTTTGCCCGCGAGTACCAGAACACGCCCATCGAAGACGGCGGGGCCTTCCGCGCCCAGTGGATCCGCTACACGCCCGCCCGGCCCTACCCCGACTACCACGCCCTGGTGGCCTACATCGACCCCAGCTTTACGGCCACCCCGCGCTCCGACTACAAGGCCTGCAAGCTCTGGGGTGCCTACCGCACCCCCGCAGGTGCCACCGAATACCACCACCTGGCGGCCTTCGTGCGCCAATGCCCGGCCGAGGAGCTCTTCCGCTGGTGCCTGGCCCGCTACGGCGAGATCGCCGCCGCCGGGGGCGCCGTACAGTTTTGGATCGAGGGCGGCTTCTTCCAGGCCGTGCTGTTGCAAAGCCTGCAGGCCGTAGAGGCCGAGCTGGACCAACGGCTGCCCATCCGCCAAGACACCCGGGCCAAGGGCCCCAAGTACAGCCGCATTGAGGCCCTGAGCGGCCTGTGGGAGCGTGGGCTCGTCGCCTACGCCGAAGGCCAACAGGCCGACCCCGACACCCAAACGGGCATCGACCAACTGCTGGCCCTCGCACCGGGCAGCCGGGCCCACGACGATGGCCCCGATGCCGACGCCGGAGCGTTAACACTTTTGCTGAGTATGCAACCCCCCGCCACGCCCAATCGTCTAGTAGTAGGCCCCCGCCCCCCGAGGCAGTGGTGAAAATCGTTTGGCAGTCACCCCATTGGTGCAGTAGTTTAGAAACCGGAAGCAACCCGTTGTGGCCTCCCGACTCCCCCCACCTACCCCACCGCACCGCGCGCCCTACCGGCCATGATGAACTTTATTCAAGGGGAGAGTTGGACCCAGGACCTCAAGCTCCTGGTGGACGGCCAACCCTTGAAAGCCGGGCCGCTGGAATGGGCCGAACAGCACCTCGACTGGGCCGAAATGCTCATCAAGGTCAATACCCGGGTACAGGCCCGGTATTTCTGGCCCTGGACCGAGGAAAAAGACAAGCACGACGTGCTCGAAATCGACCTGTTCGACGAAAACGTGCTACGCTTCAAGGTGAGCAAAAAACAAAGCCGCTTTTTCGAGCCCGGGTACCTGACCTGCTTTACTACCCTGAAGTACCGCGACGCGAGCAAAGGCGACAATGGCATTGTCGAGGTCGTGCAGATCATTGGCTACCTGCTCAAAACCGACGTGGCCCTGCGGCTGTAAAGCCATCTGTTCTGGTATGCCCCTGCTGGTGTACATATTAGTGGCGTACGGGTGTACCTGGGGGCTACTTATCCCTTTGTCGGGGGTCTATGCCACGACCGATCCGGTCGTTCGTACCCTTTGGCACACCTTGGGCTCGTTGGGCCCAACCTTAGGTGCGCTGGTGGCGGTAGCAACCCAAGGCAAGCAGGCCCGGCGGCAGTTTCTGGCGAGTGTACTTCGGGGTATCCAAGACGGGGGGGCCTGGGCCTGGGCACTCGCACCGCTGGTGGTTGGCATCCTCGTACTGTTCCTCGGTCAACTCCTAAGGCCCGAGGCCCTACCGACACTATCGGATACCGCTGCCGAGCAAGGCTTGCGGTGGCCCGGGGATGGGCTGGTCTTTCTGCTGCCCGCTATCGCCTACGGCATTCTTGAAGAAGTCGGGTGGCGGGGCTGGCTGCTGCCCAGGTTGCAACAACGCTTTTCAGCTAGGGCTGCCACCGGGTGGGTGGCGCTCATTTGGTTATGCTGGCACGGGCCGATGTTTGGGTACCGGTTCAATCTGGAGCCGTGGATGCTCCCCGGCTTTGCCATCAGCCTCTTTGCGGGCGCCGTTGTACTCACCTACCTCTGGAACCGCACGCACGGGAGCCTGCCCGCAGTGGCACTCTGGCACCTTGGCTACGACGTGGTAGCGATGAGCGGTGGGCCGTGGGTTGCGATGGTGGTGAGCTTCGGGGTGATAGCTGCGGGCATCTACTGTTGGCGGCAACTCCCCCATCGGTACTCGAAATCTTCATTTTCTCACTAGCGGCAGCGATCCAGCGCCCGCTCGACCGAATCGGGGGTGAGGTACGGCGGCTCGGCAAAGAGGGTATCGTTGCCCCAGGCGCTGAGCACGAACGTGGCAATCTGGGCGATCTCGCGGGGGTAGAGTTCGGGGTTGCCGGGCATGGCCAGGCTGTACACCGTGCCGTTGACGACCAGGGTATCGGCTAGGCCCTGTGAGATGATGCAGGGCAGCGCCTCGGCGTGTAGCCGGAGGTAATCGGCGCCCGCCAGAGGGGGGTAGAGCTGGGCCAGGCCCTGGCCCCGGTCGCCGTGGCAACGGGCGCAGTGCTGCTGGTAGAGCTGCTGGCCGTTGCCGATGGCCCTGAGGCGGTCGGGCGCCGCAGCAGGCCCGCAGGCGGCGAGACTGAGCAATAGGAGTGCACCGGCAGTGCGTAGAAAACGGGCGGCCACAACGCGAACAGAATTGGCACTCAAGATGGGTGCAGTATCGGAAAGAAAAACGGCACGGGGGTCGCCCGTGCCGTTTTCGTACCTCATGTGGCAGTAACCGACAGCAGCCAGGCCTGGAAGGCAGCGGCCGATGGGAACCACCCGCCACCCAGGGCCAGGAGCTCGGCCTGCTGGGCCGGGCTGAAGGCTACTTCTTCTACCCCACCGTAGGGCACGGGGGCAGGGCCGCCCTCGTCGCGTTCAAAGACCCAGGTGGTGGGGTCGGCCAGGCTGTAGGTTTGCTTCAGGTGCCCGGCGGCGGCCAGGGGTATGTAGCCGTACTGGTGCATAGGGTTAGTAGTGGGGGACGAAGGTGGGCCCGTTTACCAAGGTGAGGTGGCGGCCATTGCCGCTGCTGTCTGAGGCGGTCGTGCCACCGGCTTCGTCGAGGGGCCAGCGCGCTAACAAGCCATGGGTGGGCTGGTAGCTGGGGCCACGCCCAGCACCGTAGAGTGTTTGTATCTCGCGCAGGCTCAAGGCTCGGTCATAGAGGGTCACCTCATCCATACGTCCACCAAACGGGCGACTACCACCCGTCACGGTGTTGTTGCCGAGGACGAATTTGGTAGCAGCCGTAGGCCACGCCTCGGAGGATATCCCAGTGCAAAAGACCGCATTCACGTAGACGTTCGAGACAACGACCGTGCCCGTATCTGCCCAGGTTACGACCAGGTGCTGCCACGCACCCAGCGTGGGGGTTACGGTGGTGACCAGTAAGGTGCCGTTGACATCCCAGAAAAAGACATTCCCATTGTTTGTAGCGAAGGCTAGGCGTGATAGGGTATCACCCCAAACAAAAAAACCGTTGCTGGCGGTCTTAGTGGGGTACACCCAGGCCGCGAACGAGCCGTTTCGCCCGATGGGCGGTACTAACCCAGTGCCAGCACCCGCGTTGACTTCGGCTCGGTCGTTGATGCCATCGAACAGGAGGGCGTTGCCGAAGCTAAACCCTGGCAACGGGGTACGAGTGCGCCGCGCGGGGCGTCGGAAAGCAGGGTTGAGGCCGGGGTTCATGGTTAGTAGTCCTGGCCTACGGCCGTAAGGTAGAGGCCCTGGGGCAAGCCCAGGTCGGTGGCGTTGGGGGCAGTGCTGGTACCGGCGGCGATGGGGGTGGCTACCCGGGCCTTGAGGAGGGCGCCGGGCGGCAAGTCGAGGTAGCGGTTGTCGTGCGCGTCGTGCGGGATGTAGGGGGTAAGGGCGTCGGTAAGGGCCGAGGCCAGGGGAACGGCGGGCCCGAAGCCGGCCTCGGCGGGTACGGCCAGCGCGTGCAGCGGGGCACTCTGGCCGCCGGGGAGTTCGACCCAGAGGTAGAGCGTCTGGGCGGCCGTATCGGCATTGGCAGCAGTAAGGGCCTGCAGGCGACTACCGAACTCGCCGGCGGTAAACACCACGGTGAGCGCGGTGCCCTCGGCGGCTGTGATGCGGGCAGCGGCCCAGCGGGCGGCCCGGGTGAAAATAGGGGTGGTATTGTCGGGCATAGGCAGAGAATGAGGGTCAGGTAAAGTAGCTGTAGCGCAGGATGCGCTGCTCGGGGCTGTCGGCGGGCGCAGTGCCCCGTTGCTCAACGAGGGCTGTTAGGGCTGCGCGCAGGTCGGCGGCGCGGATGCGGTTCTGCTGGTTGTCGGGCAACAAGGCCGCCAGCAGGGCAAGAAGTTGTTCGGGGGTCATTGGCTGAAATCGGCGGTGAAGTCGGCACTAAAGGCCCCAGGCGGGGCAAAGCTGGCCGTACGTACGGCGAAATCGAGTTGGCGGAGCGTAGCCTGCACTTGGGTGCGGGCGGGCAGGGCCACGGGGTCGGGCCAGGCCAGGGTGGGCGTACCGATGAGCTGGTAGCCCTCCCATACGCCGGTTTCGGGTTCCAGCACCTGAAACGTGGGGTGGTGCAGGGCCAGCAGCAGGGCTTCGGTGTGCTGGGGGGAGAGGTAGTCGGTCTCCAGCCGCAGGGTTTTGCTCAGCCGGGTGTAGAGCGGGGCGCTGCCGGGCTCGGCCAGGCGCGTATCGGGCAGGTAGCTGGGCCGATCGAGCCGTAGGGGCAAGCGTACCACCTGAAAAGTGCCAGGGTCGGTGTAGTCAAACACCGTGCTGGTGGTGGTATCGCGGTAGCGCACCCGGCGGGTGTAGGGCTCGGGCTCGGCGCTCAGGGCCAGGGGCTGGCACAGCGCCACCAGGGCACCGGTCACCGGGTCGACGACACGAAGCTGCGCCTCCCCTACCAGCCCCGGGGTCCAGCTAAGTGCCGCGCCGGTGGGGTTGATGTGCAGCAAATCGGGCCGCAGGGCCTGTGCGGTAGCAACCCCCACCACGGCCGTGGCGCCCACCTGGGCATCCACTCGGTACGTCTGGCCCACGGGGAGGGCCAGGCCCACGCAGAGCGCCTGTACCTGCAGGGCATCGGTGGCCGCCAGCGGCAATGGGGGGTCGGTAGAGGGTACATCCGTGGGCGGATAGCACTCGAGGAAACTGGGTCGGAAACGGGGCATTGGCTATCAGAAGTAGGGCGCTAAGGGCCGTAGGGTAAGCGTAGCCTGACCGTCGGCCAGGCGGTAGGCCAGCGTATCGAGAAAGGCAAGCTGGTAGCGCACACTGCCCAGCTGCACACGCAGCAGGCCGTGGGGGTCGGCAACTAGCTCGGCCAGGGTGCCCAGCGGCAGGGTGCAGGTCAGGGTCAGGGTTTCGGGCAGCGTAGGGGGTTGGGCTAGGCGGTGGCCGTTAGGATCGGCCCAAGTGGTAGGGTCGGGCAGCGGCTGGGTGAGGCTCAGGGCAGCGGTGGGCTCAGCGTAGGCTTGCCCGCGCACACTTGCGGCCTGGGGCGCGGTGGGGCCGGCGGCGGCGTGGGCCAAGCCCACGCCTGCTGCCTGCAGCAGCGCCGCGGGTAGCGGCGCGCCGCCGGCCCCCAGCGCTGCCCACTGCCGCAAAAGGGAGTGCGCGGGGCTCAGCCGCCAGTTGGCGGTGGTGGCTGGGTCGGGCACACCGCTGCCCTCGGGTAGGCCCTGCCGCAGGATAAAGGGCGCCGCTGGGCCGACATCCACCACAAACACACCTGCGTCGTAGGGCGCGGGGCTGGCACCGGCGCGGCGCTGGGCATCGAGCGCCCAGTCGCAGGCCAGCCAGCCGCTGGTGCGGTCGGCGCGCAGGCGGGGGTCGCCCGTGGCCAATCGCCAGGTCATGGGGCGGTGGAAGGCAGCCTCGCTGCCGGGCAGGGTCGCCCCCCACTCAGCAGAGCCCGTGGTCACATAACCGGGGGTGGGTACCGACTGCCGTACCAGGCCCCGGGCCACGCCGTCGGTGGCGTCCAGGGTGCCGTACACGCGGTCGGCGCGGTAGTAGTACGGCAGGGGTTCTACCACCCAGGCAGCGCGGGCGGGGTCGTAGCCCCAGCCGGTGCCGAAGACCCGCTGGCACTCCGCCAGCACACCGGCCAGGCTCAGGGCCAGGGGTGCAGCAACCCCCCGGGCGGCATAGCCGGTGACGAGAGCGAAGCCGGCGCCCGGCCCGGTGGCGAAGTAGTCACTCGCCACTGTGAGCCCCAGGGCAGCCCCCAGGCGCGGCAGCAGGTCGGCCAGGCGCATCCCGGTGGCCACCACCGGGTCGCCATCGGGCAGGCCCGCCACCCGTTTGGGGGGTACCGTGATGGGTACGGTAGGGGCTGGCGGTAGGGCAAGCCCCAGCGGGCTTTGGTTGGACTGCACATCCCATAGGGCCTCGGCGTACCGTGCCCACCGCAAGCCCGCGGGCGCCGCGTGGCTGGGGCAGCGCAGCACCAGGCCGTCGGTTTCGGTTACCTGCGATAGGTCGAGGTGAAAGGTGAGGTCGAGCGCCGCATCCGGGGCCTCCAGGCGCAGTGTGGCCTCGGCTTCGGGGCCGTGGTACAGCAGGGTTTCACGCAGCGCATCGTGCGTCGCACCGGCAAAGGCCCAGGTGGCCACCGCCGCCGCGAAACCGCCCCCAGCCTGCCGCTCGAGCACCAGCTGGGCCGTGCTGGCATTGGCAGGGGCCGTGAGGGGCTGGGTACCCCCACTGGGTGTGATCAGGGTGTAGGTCATGGGGCGGCGAGGGCAAACAGGGCGTCGGGGTAGGGTGTAGGGGGCGCTGGCGCCTGGCCCCGCAGCGTCAGCTCGGCCAGCACGGGCGCCCCAGCCGAGGCCGGCAACTGTAGCGCAGTGGAAATGCCCACCGGCCCCAGCCACCACAGGTGGCCCGGGGTGCCTACCCACAGCGTCAGGTCGCTGCGCTCTGCCAGAGTGGCCAGGGCGCTCAGCCAGGCAGGGGTGGGCGGCAGGTGGGCCGTCACCTGGTAGTCCAGCGCCGTTGGGGGCGCGGGCCGGTCGGCAAAGGCCGGGCGCGGCGCTGTGGGCAGCACTCGGTAGCTGGCCTGTAGCGGCCCTAGGCGCACCAGTTCGCCGTCGGCAAGCGCAGCCTGCCAGAGCGCGGCTGCGTCGGCGCCCGGGGCGTCCAGGTCGGCCAGCAACCGCCGGTTGTACGCCTGGCGCACCAGCACCAGGTAGCGGATTCCGCCCAGCACTGGGGGCACGCTTGGCGAGATCGGCAGTTCGGGGAAGGGGTAGGGGTTCATGGGCAAGGGGGGCAGAAAACCAGCCCCCAGGCCCCACAGGTGGGGTCTGGGGTACTGGCGGGTGGTCAATGCCGTTAGCTCGTGGCTTGCACCAGGGCGTACACTCCGTCGTTGCGCAGGCGGGTACCCCCGGCGCGTACGCTGGCCGAGTAGATGTCGCCGTAGTACAGCGGGTCGTCGGTGCTCTCGTAGAGGTTCACCTCGCCCAGGGCGCGGGCCACCGAGTAGCGGCTCCAGGCCACCACCGCCAAACGGTCGGTGGGTGCGGGCACAGCCCCGAATGGCCGCAGGGCACCGGCCCCGTCGTACACCACGGTACTGCCCCGCTTCAGGATGTTGAAGCCCAGCAGTTGGCTCACTACGCCCTCGGGCAGCGTGGCCCGGCCCAGGAGCTCGGCCTGCACCACTTCGTCGATGCTGAAGAGCTCGTTGTGCAGCTCGGCGGGGAAGAGCAGGTAGCGGCCCTCGTCGGGGATGTTCCGCCGGTCCATCTCCTGCTTCACCCGCAACAGGTCGGCCAGGGCCAGCTTGCGCTTGCCGTTTTCCAGCACGCCGCTGGTGGCAATCAGGTTGCCCGAGGGCAGTGCCCCCAGGGCCGAGGCCGTGCCCAGCCACGCCTGCAAAAGGTCGGCGTGGATGCGGTCGCGCAGCGCGGCGATGTGCTCGCCCAAGAGGCTCATCCGCTTGTCGTAGCTGAGCTCGAACTTCTCGGCGTTGCGCAGGGTCACGGGGTCGGTGCTGTACTCGGCCAGGGTGTAGGTCAGGTCCAGGTCTACCCGCGTGGTGACGGTTGCCGGCAGCGTCGTGCGGTCTTTCACCACCGTGGGCTTGGCCCCGGCGTAGGGTTGATGCACCACCCGGCCCTCGACGACAAAGCCGTCGTGGTTGGTGGCATAGTTGCTGAACAGGTTGCTGGGGAACAGGTTTTCGACAATGTCCTGCACCCAGACTTCGCGTTGAATCGCCATGACTTGAGGTTTTTTTGTTGAATGGGTTATTGATGTTCGTGCGCTTGTACCGGTGGGGCCTAGCGCAGCAGCCGGGCCAGGCCCGCCACCACCAGCGCCGCCCCCAGGGCCCAGACCCAGCCCGGCAGGCAGGTCCGGGGCGTCGGCGAGGGGGTGTAGCGCACCACCTCGTGCACCCGGGGGATGTACAGGGTGTCGGGGCGGCACTCGGCGGCTAGGCGCAGCGTATCGCGGTGGCGCACCACTTCTACCCGCAGCTGCTCGCGGGTCAGCACCAGGGTGTCGGTGGGTTGGGCCACCCAGTGGGTATCGGCCCGTACCGCCGGGGTCACGACCACCGTATCGCGCACAGTAACGGTGGTGTGTGCGGCTGGGGGGTACAAGCGCTGGCACCTTCGCTCAGTAGCGCACCCTGCCATTAGCAGCACCGCGAGCAGTTTGGTGGCACGGGTCACCGGACCGGGGCCTCCCGCCCGTTATCGTAGATCCGCCCCTCGGGCACCCCGATGCGGCGCAGCCAGCGTGGCACATCGAAGCTTGGGCAGGCCTTGCTGGCAAAGTGGTAGTGGCCTGCCACCTGCGCCTGGGGCAGCTCGTGCAGCAGCGTTTCGAGCACCCGGCGCAGGGCCTCGTACTGGGCTGGGGTGCGGGTGTCGGCCGGGCGCCCCTGAGGGTCGATCCCACCGATGTAGCTCAGGTGCACCGCGCGGTGGTTCAGGCCCTTCACCCCATTGGCCACCTGGGCCAGGGGCTGTAGGTGGTGCACCGTGCCGTCGGCGGCCACCAGGTAGTGGTAACCGGGGTTCTGCCAGCCCAGCTCGGCCCGCCAGTAGCGCAGAATACCCGCCACGGTGGCCGTGGGCTGCGTAGCCGTGCAGTGCAGTACGATGAAGTCGATGTCACGCATGGCCGTGGGGGGGCTCAGGTGACGTAGGGCCCGGGGCCCGCATATCGCGCAGCTGCTCCAGCCGTTCAATCAGGGCTTTGGGCGGGCTGAAGAGCCCTAGCCGAGCGGTTTTCTCGACGATCGAGAGCAGCTCGCGCGCCAGCACCGAGCTGTACGCCACGGCATCGAGCCAGCCCAAGAGCGTGTTCACCTGGCCCGCCACTGTGTGCGTGGCCGCCGCGTGCACCGCGACAAGGAACAGCCCGTAGGCCGCCACCTTCTGGAACAGTCGACCAAAGCCCCGGCTCGAGAGCCGCCGCTGGTGCACACTCAGCCAGAGGCCCAGCAGCGTATCGCAGCCTACCACCACCGCCAGCGAGATGAGAAACGGCCAGTCGTTGAACAGGTACCGGTCTACAAACTGCACGATGGGGGCCACCAGCCACCCCGATAGCAGTGCCAAACCGACCTTCTGGCCAGCCGTGCCGCCACAATAGGCCCGAAACAAGAGGGTAAGCATGGGTCTAGAGCTGTGCAGGGTACGTGGCGGCAAAGAGCGTTTGGTAGCGCCCGGGGTCAGCGGCCTTCAGGCGGGCCAGCCCCTCGGGGTCTTCTTTCTCCCAGCGCCGCAGGTTCCACCCCTGGCGGGGGTCGGTCGCGGTGGGGGTGAGCAGCCCGGCAACGGTGGGCAGGGCCGTAGGCTGGGGCAGCGCGGCCACCAGGGCAGCGGCCTCGGTGTAGTGGGCCTGGGCCAGTGCCGCCAGGGCCTCGGCGCCCTGCGGGGGCACTTTACCCTGCGCTACCGCCTGCTGGGCCAACCACTGGGCGCGCTCGTGGGCAAAGGCCGTGCGGACACGCGTCAGCTCGGCCTCGGCCTCGCCCAGCCGCGCCTGGGCCGCCTGCACCGCGGCGGCTTCGGGCAGTGAGGGCGTGGGCAGGGGCTGGTAGGCCTGGTAGAGCGCCAGCGGGCGTGGGGCCCCTTCGGGTTCGGCCAGGCCCAGCACGGCGGGCACAATGCCGTCGATCAGACCCAGGGCGAGGGCTTCGCGGGCGGTGAGGTACCGCTCGGCGTCCATCAGCGCCTGGATGCGCTCGGCACCCAGGCCGCACTTGGCCTGGTAGAGCGCCACGAGTTGGGCCTGGAGCCGCTCGAGCTCTTGCGCCTGTGCGATGAGCGTCGCGCTGTCGCCCTCCACGCGTGTCCAGGGGTTGTGCAGCAGCAGCCGGGCGTTTTCGGTCATACGCACCGGGCTACCGGCCAGGGCCACCACGCTGGCCATGCTGGCGGCTAGGCCGTCAATTACCGTTTCCAGGGCCACCCCCTCGGCGCGGGCCTTCTGTAGGGTGTGGTAGAGCGCCAGGCCGCTGAGCACCTCGCCACCCGGGCTGTGGATGCGCAGCTGCACCCGGCGCGGGCGCTCGGGGCCGCTCAGGGCCTCGGCCAGCCGCCGCGCCTGAAAGGCGTCAACGGCATCGTACAAGAGCAGTACTGTGGGTTCGTCCATGGCCCAAAGGTTTGGGCCCACCCCAGGGCGCCCCAAACCGGGCCGCCCAGCGGGGCCGGTAGTAGGCCTAGAGCGTCACCTGTCCGCCACCCAACCACGACGGAGTGGACACCCATTACCTTCAGTTACACCCAGTTACCCTCAATTCGGATAGATGCTACCCGCCGCCGAAAGCCGCTCGCCCTAACGCCGCAGGGTCTGCACCTGCGCCCAGCGCTCGCAGCTCACCAGGTGGTCGTTCACCAGCCCCGCCGCCTGCAGAAAGGCGTACACAGTGGTAGGCCCAACAAACTTGAAGCCCCGTTTGCGCAGGTCTTTGCTCACCGTTTCGGCCAGGGGTGTATACTGTGGCACCTGGGTAAGCTCGGCATGCCGGTTGACGATGGGCTGGCCGTCTACGTAGCGCCAGAGGTAATCGCTGAGCGTGGTCTGCGCACGTAGCTCGAGGTACAGCTGTGCGTTGCGGATGGTAGCCTCGATCTTGGCGCGGTTGCGAATGATGCCCGCGTCGTGCAGCAGCCGCTCGACATC
>JANRLA010000027.1:0-30628 GCA_033763015.1 Bacteroidia bacterium | reverse complement strand
CTTCGGCAGAACTGCCTGCGGGCCGGAAGTCGAAAGTCCCTTCGGTAGGGCCTGGGTTTACTTCGTAGGCTCGGTTATAGAGCGTAAAGTGAAGGCTATCGAACACAACACGGATGGGTACTGAACCCCCATACAGGCTCGATGAGCGTACCCGCCCAATGCTCGAATAGGCCGTCTGCAACTTCAGCTTTTCAATGACATTCGAAAGAACCTGCTTTGACCGGATAATATCCACGCCACCCGACCCGCCCCCCAGCCCACCCTCTTCGTTCACCTGCAGGCTCCCAAATCCGAATCCTTGAGAGAGGTTGTCTGAATTAACCTGCAACACGGCGGCGGCTTCGTACTCGTACGCCGCATAGCGCAGGTACAGGCTCGATGCCACATAGCCCACGAGCAAACCGCTAAGTAGTAGGTACCAGCCCTTGCGCAGCAACAGCCAGATCTGCTGCAGTTCTACCCCACGTGTGGGAGTGCTAGGCAGTGGGTTCATGGTCTAAAAGCGCGTCCCGAATAGCGCGATTGTCAGCGCTAGGTTGGCGATACCAACCACGGGTAAAAGCCGCTGCAATTCTTGGGAAAAACGGGTAAACGGCCGTGTTTCAAGGTAGATCAGGTCGCCGTGCTGTACCTGCACATCGTCACTCCCCAAAGCCTTGATGTCCTGAAGGTTTACCCAAACCACCTGTGGATTTCCTGGGTCACCGCGAATGATAACTACCTTTCGTGTACGGGTGCTGGGCTTGACGCCCCCTGAGAGTGCCAATACCTCGGTCAGGTACATGCCTTCACGCGGCAAAAGAACTTGAGTAGTGTTTTCACCCAAAACTGTCGCCCGCATCGACGTTGGCACCACTTCTATCTGTCCACCCTCTACGTAGCTTTTGTAGCGATCCTCCAGGTACTGTCGGAGCTGAAGCACTGTCATGCCTGTCACCGACAAACGGCCTTCCAACGGTAGGCTTACTTCCCCGTTGCCATCCACAATTAGTTGCAACCCCCGCTGCCCTAAACCCAAGTTCAACTCCTGCGCTGGGCGGTCTGTACCTACTGTTTCGGAACTCAACTGGTTAGGGTTGGCGCCACTTGTACCCACACCGAAGGCCATGAAAAGTGAGGCAACAAATTCTGGTGGGTAATTCACAAAACGTAATGTCAGCCGTTCGCCAGGGGCAAACCGATAGGGCTGCACCCCCGTTAGGCTATCCGGCTTCAGGCGGATGACAGGTGCATGCGTGGCTTTGTACTGGGCCTTGTAGTAAGCCTGGTAGGCTTTGTCCTTAAACAGCACATTTTGCTGCTTGTACGAGCAACCGCTACCTGCCAGCGCTACCGCCACGGCGAGTGGCCAAAGAAGTCGGGGCATGCGGAAACGAGGGGGGTGCGGCAACGCCATACGCCTGAAAATCAGCCAGCCTGTGGCTTAGGCACCGCAAAACTACGCGATTCTTTGCGCGGAGCCCAGCCAAAAAATGCCGGGGCCGAACCAACCTAACGCTTGTTAGGTTATACTTGCATTCGTGTCTATGCAAGCTGCCTCTGCCAAGCGCCCACAAGATCGCAAATCGGTCATTTTTGCGACGGCTGCCCAGCTTTTCAGCCAGCAGGGGTACCTGGGTACGAGTATGCGCGAATTGGCCGAGCGCATTGGCATTGAAGCGGCCAGCATCTACAGCCACTACCCAAGTAAGGAAGACTTGCTGCGGGAGTTGGCCTGGAAAGCCGCCGAGGCTTTCGATACAGCCATCGAACCCGTGCTTGCCCATGTGCTGCCACCTGGGCGCAAGCTGCGTGCTCTACTTGTGGCCCACGTCTGCTGCGTCATTGAGCAGCAGGCGAGCGCCGGCATTTTTCTCACCGAATGGCGCCACCTCTCGGAACCCTACCGCACCGACTACCTTAACCTGCGCGACCGCTACGAAGGCCACTTTCGCGAGGTACTGCGGCAGGGCGTGCTCCAGGGTCAGTTTCGGCCCCTCGATCCTCGCTTTGCGTCTTTGATCCTCTTGAGTGCTGCCAACATGACCGCTGGCTGGCGCAACGCCGAGGGTCCCCTCAGCCCCGAGGCCCTGGGCCAAGAACTGGCCGATCTACTCCTGCAAGGTGTAATTGCCCCCACTGCCACCCCCCCTTCACCGAATTAACATTACCCATATGTACGGTTCCCTTTCGGTCGTTGAGTACGACAACCACGGCACCAAACTCGCCGACGAAGACCCCGCCAAACTGGCCGCCTTCGAAGCCCGCATTGCACGGGGCGAGAAGATTGAGCCTGCCGACTGGATGCCCTACGAGTACCGGCGCCAGCTCATCCGCATGATCGAGCAGCACGCCCACTCCGAAATCATCGGCGCTCTGCCCGAGGGCACCTGGATTACCCGCGCGCCAGGTTTCAAGCGCAAACTGGCGCTCCTGGCCAAGGTGCAAGACGAGGTCGGGCACGCCCAGCTGCTCTACAGCGCCGCCGAGACCCTGGGCAAAAGCCGCGAGGCCATGATCAACGACCTCATCAGCGGCAAGAGCAAGTACAGCAACGTGTTCAACTACCCGGCCAAGACCTGGGCCGATACCGCCGTCATTGCCCTGCTCATTGATGCCGGTGCTATCATCAACCAGGTGGCCAACAGCAAAGGCTCGTATGGGCCCTACTGCCGCGCCCTGGAGCGCATTTGCTACGAGGAGAGCTTCCACCTGAAGTACGGCTACGACAACGTGGTGCGCCTGGCCACAGGCACGCCCCACCAGCGTACGATGCTCCAGGAGGCGCTCAATCGGTGGTGGACGCCCATCATGCACTTCCACGGCCCGCCCGACAAAACCTCGGTGCACACCGAAACGCTCATGCGCTGGCAGGTCAAAATGGCCTCGAACGACGAGATGCGTCAGCAGTTCCTCGACATGTACGTGCCCAAACTCTGGGAACTGGGCCTCACCCTGCCCGACCCCGCCCTGCGCAAAGACGACGCCACCGGCCGTTGGCACTACACCGAGCCCGACTGGGACGAGTTCATGCGCGTCATCAACGGCGAGGGGCCCTGCAATGCCGAGCGCCTGGCCGTGCGCCGCTACGCCGAAGAGCAAGGCCGCTGGGTGCGCCAGGCCATCCTCAACCGCCGCGAGCAGTACGTAACCCCCCTCGCGTAAATGGCCCCCGACGCTCCCATCGGCACCTCGCTCGACCCGCGCATGAACCGGGCAGGCCTTTCGCCCGCCGAAGGCTTTGCCGGCGCCCCCGAGCTCGACCAGTTCCAGACCTACCAGGTCTTCCACCAGACCCGCAGGGGCGAGCAGCACGTGCACGTGGGCATTGTGCATGCCCCCAACCCCGAGCTGGCCCTGCTCTTTGCCAAAGAGCAGTATGCCCGCCGCGGCCAGGCGGTCAACCTCTGGGTTGTGCGTACGGCTGATGTGTTTGCCACGGCCTACGACGACGACGATATGTTCGCCCCGGCCACCGACAAGTCGTACCGTGAGGCCCACTTCTACAAGAACCGCGAGGTCATTGACGAGTTCAAACGCCGGATGGATGCCCTGGCCGACCGTCACTTCCGCCAGCAGCAGCCCGCCCAGCCCGGTGCCCTGCCCACCGACCCCCGGCGCGTCACCGTCAAAGGCCGCAGCGGCAAGAAGCCCACCATTGTCATCGCCAAAAAGCCATGAGTACCCAAACTGCACCCGCCGACGCGCTGCTTGACCTCCTCACGCGCCTGGCCGACGACGACCTCTTGCTGGGCCACCGGAACTCGGAGTGGACCGGCATGGGCCCCCTGCTCGAAGAAGACATCGCCTTTGCCTCTATGGCCCAGGACCAGATTGGCCACGCCCTGGCCTTCTACGAACTGGCCCACGCCCTCGGTGCCCCTGCCCCCGACGACTACGCCTTCCTGCGCGAGCCCAACGCCTACAAGGCCTGCCACTTCGTCGTTGCACCCATCGGCGACTACGCTTTTAGCCTCGTGCGGCACTACCTCTACGACACTGCCAAGGCCCTGCGGCTGCAGGCCCTCACCCGGTCTACCTACGCCCCTCTGGCCGAACTGGCCCAGAAGCTGGCCCGCGAGCACAAGTACCACCAGCTGCACGGCCGCACCTGGGTGCAGCAGTTGGCCCAGGGCAGCGACGAGAGCCGCCTGCGGCTGCAAAGCGCCCTCAGCGAAGCCTACCCCATGGCCCTGGGCCTCTTCGAGCCCACGCCCTTCACCGAGGCGCTGGCCCAGGCGGGTGTACAACCGACGGAGCGGTCGCTCGAAACCCAGTGGCGTACCGAGACGGAAAGTTTCCTCTCGGGTATAGGTCTGTCGGTGCCCACGGCCGACGCTACGCCCTACCTGGGTGGCCGGCGCGGGTACCCCAGCGAGTACCTCTTGCCGCTGGTGCTTGAAATGACCGAAGTCATCCGCCAAGACCCCCAGGCCGTATGGTAACCGCCCCCAGCCGAGTACCGCTGCCCGAAGCCGAGGCCGATGCCATCCGCGGGGTATTGCAGGCCGTGAAAGACCCCGAAATCCCCGTGGTCTCGCTCGTCGAGCTGGGGGTCATCGACGGTATGTACCGCACCGCCGAGGGCACTACGCTCGTCGAGCTCATCCCCACCTTTGCCGGGTGCCCGGCCATTGAGTTCATGCGCCTGCACTGCGAGGCCGAGCTGGCGCAGGCAGGCATCGCCCCCGTAACGGTTCAGGTCGTCAAGACCCGGCCGTGGACCAGCGACCGCATCACGCCCCGTGGGCGCCAACTGCTCAAGGAATTTGGTCTCTCGCCCCCGCCCGTCGTGGCAGGCGAGCTTACCGTCGAGGCCCTGGCCCACGCCGAGTGCCCCAAGTGTGGCAGCACCCATACCGAGCTGCTCAACCCCTTCGGGCCCACGCTGTGCCGGGCGCTGCACCACTGCCACCAGTGCCACGAGACCTTCGAGCAGTTTAAGCCCCTCTAGCCCGGCGGGGGAAGGCGGCGCAAATCGGCACTACAGGTGCCCCTGCCTGCACCACCCGGCACATCCGTTTGCGGCGGCACACAGTGCAGGGCAGTTTTCGGGGGTCATGAACTACACCCTGTACCGCCTGTACCGCCAACTGAAGCGGGAAACCCCCGTGGAGCAGTTTGAACGCGAGGTGCGCCACCGCGCCCACCGGTTTGGCCGCAGCTACCGGCGGCAGCTTCTCGTCGAGGCCATTGATTGCGTGTACGCCGAGTTCAAAGACGCGCAAAGAGCTGCTCAGCCGCCGCCCGATCGGCATCCATCTGCGCCCGAAGCGCTTCCAGCGAGTCAAACCGAGCTTCCGGTCGCAGGTATGCCACCAGCGCTACCGTCAGCGGCTGACCGTATAGATCGCCTGAAAAGCCTATCAGAAAGGCCTCGATCGTACGGGTGGCCCCGCTACTGACCGTCGGGTTGGTGCCGATGCTCAGGAGGCCCGGGTACACTGCGCCAGCGGCCGTTGTGCACTGCACGGCGTAGATGCCCAGGGCCGGCACGAGCTTGTGGGGGTCGACGGGCACCAGGTTGGCGGTGGGGTAGCCCAGCGTGCGGCCCAGTTGTTTGCCCTGCACCACGGTGCCGGTCAGGCTGTAGGGGTAGCCTAGCAGACGGTTGGCTTCGGCGAGCTGGCCCCCCTGCAGGGCCTGGCGGATGCGCGTAGAGCTCACCTTGGCATCGTCGATGGCTTGGGGCGGGATTTCTTCGACCTCGAACCCGTAGCGCTGCCCACCCTTCCGCAGTTCGTCGAGCCCGCCGCCGCGGCCCCGGCCAAACCGGTGGTCGTAGCCCACAACTACGGTTCGGGCCTGGAGTTCCTCCACCAGCACCTTTCGGATGAACGTGTCGGAATCCGTCTCGGAAAAGGCCGCCGTAAACGGGTACAGCACCAGCCGGTCTATGCCCGCCGCTGCCAGGCGCTGGGTTTTCTCCTCGGTCGTGGTCAAGAGCTCCAGCCCGCCTTCCTGGGGGCCCACCACCAGGCGCGGGTGGGGGTGGAAGCTCAGCACGACACTGGGTGCCGACCGAGCCCGTGCCAGGGCTACTATCCGGTCCAGAATCACGCGGTGGCCCAGGTGTACGCCGTCGTACGCACCAATGGTCACGACACTGTCTGGGGTGGGGGGGTACTGGCCGGGGTCGGTGTATACCGTCATCGCTAGGGGCAAAGGTACACGCTTGGGGTGGGCGTGGGGCGGATACGGGGGGCCGTTGACAGGCCGTTCACGCCGTGGGGTCGGGCCCTGATAGCGCCTGGGCAAAGCCCTCTAGCGTCCAGGCATCGGCCAGGCGGTAGGGGCCAATCTGGGTGCGGCACAGGTCGGCCAGATAGCCCCCCACCCCTAGGGCCTGCCCCAGGTCGTGGGCCAGGCTACGGATGTAGGTGCCTTTACTGCAGTGTACGCTCAGTAGCAGGTGGACGGAGGTATCCTCGAGCACCTGGTACTCCAGCAGCTCCAGCCCATGTACCGTGACGGGCCGGGGCGCAACGGCGACATCCTTGCCCTTGCGCGCCAGCTCGTAGGCCCGTTTGCCGCCCAGCCGGATGGCCGAGTGGGCCGGTGGCGTTTGCAGGATGGGCCCCCGGAAGGCCGCCAGCGCCGCCAGTACCGCCTCCTGGCGCACGCCGCTGGCATCCTGCACGTTTTCGAGGGGCTGCTCCAGGTCGTAGCTCGCTGTGGTGGCCCCGAGCCGCACGGCGGCCAGGTACACTTTGTCTTGGCCCTGGATCTGGTCGATTTCTTTGGTCTTTGCCCCGGTGCAGAGGATGAGCAGGCCCGTGGCCAGGGGGTCGAGCGTGCCGGCGTGCCCGACCTTGACCCCGCCGATGAGCCGCCGCACACGGTTGACGACGTCGAACGAGGTCCAGCCCTTCGGTTTGTCGAAGAGCAGTACCTCGCCAGAGGCAAAGTCCCACTGCGGCGCCCCCATGTTAACCGACAATCGAAAGGGGCACCTTGAGTACGTACTGCAGTACCAGCAGGGCCCCGCCCACCGCAATGCGGTACCAGCCAAAGGCCCTGAAACCGTAGCGCACCAGGTAGCGCAAAAACCCACGGATGGCCACCAGTGCCACCCCAAATGCCACCACGGCACCCAGGCCCAACACCGGCAGGTTGTCCACCGCCAGTTCACCTGCTGCGTGGGTTTTGTAGAGTTTGTACAGCGTAGCGGCCAGCATGGTGGGTACCGCCAGGAGGAACGAGAACTCGGCGGCTGTTTTGCGGTCTACCCCGCTGGCCAGCCCCCCTACAATGGTGGCCGCCGACCGGCTAACCCCCGGCACCAGCGAAAGGCACTGAAACAGCCCCACGACCACCGATCGGCGTTCGGTTACCTCGGCGCCCGCGCCCCGCTGCTCGTTGGCGGCAAACAGTCGGTCTACCCACAGCAGCACTACCCCGCCGACCAGCAGTGCAACTGCGACAACCGTCACGTTTTCCAGTAGCCCGTCAATGGTGTCGCCGAAGGCCAGGCCCACCACCGCCGCCGGTACAAAAGCAATGAGTAGCCGCACATACAGCCGCACCGACTGTAGGAAGCGGCGCCAGTACAGCACCAGCACCGCCAGAATGGCCGGCAGCTGGATGATGACCAAAAAGTTTTTCGAGAACACCGTAGGCTCAATGCCCAGCAGCGCCGAAGCGATGATGAGGTGGCCCGTACTGCTCACAGGCAGGAACTCGGTAAGCCCCTCTACAACCGCGAGCAAGGCGGCTTCCAGCAGGCTCACGCGTCGTTGGCCTTGGGCCCTTTGGGCCGGTGCAGAATGCCCACCCCAATCAGGATGTAGCCCGCCGCAATGACCAGCGGGGCCACCCATAGGCTTACGCTAAACTGCGTGGCATCGACAAACCCTTCAGAGGCCAGCAACAAAAAGCCCACCAGTAGCACCGCTACACCCAACCCCATGCGCAGAAAATGGGTGCGGCCAAAGGGCAGTTGGCTGTTCGTTGCCGCCGGTTTGGGGGCTGGCGTGGGCTGGGGTTTGGCGGCCGGGGGGGTAGGGGCCTTTGGGGCTTTGGGGCTGCTCATGCCAGCTGATCGAGGGTTTTGTCGAGAAACTTGTTCACCGCACGTTTACTGCTGAGCCACCCCAGCAGCGTGCCGAACAGAATGAGCCCCAAATATAGCGCCTGCAGGGCCGTGCTCTGCAGCAGGGGTTCGAGCGGGAAGACCGCGTAGTGGAACAGGAGCACCAGCCCCACCAGTAGCACGTTTGCCACCAGCCCGCCAATGAAGCCCTGCAAGAGCCCCAGTCGCACAAATGGGCGGCGGATGTAGGCCTGCGTGGCCCCCACCAGCTGCATGGTACGGATGACGAACCGGCGGCTGTAAATGGCCAGCCGCACCGTGTTCAGAATCAAGAGGTACGCAATGCCGATGAGCACCAGCCCGATGGCCAGCGATATCTGGGTGATGAGCGTGCTGTTGGCATCTACTTTTTCGATGAACTCGATGGGGTAGTTTACGTCGGTCACCTCGGCAAACTGTTGCAGGTAGGTCCGGGCCGCTTCTACGCCCGGGCCGGTGATGGCCTCGGCACGCAGGTGCAGGTTCAGGCTGGCGGGGAAGGGGTTCAGGCTGTCCATGGCCTGGGCAAAGGCGGGGTCTTCGTTCACCACCGTCTGGTAGGCCTCCTGGGCGCTCACGTAGCGCACGCTCTTCACGAACGGCTGCTGGGCTACCTCCTTGCGTACGGCCTCAATGCGCTCGGGGGCGATGCCGGGCACCAGCACAGCCACCAGCTCGAGGTTCTCTTTCTGGTAGCCCAGCACCGAGCGCATGCTGATGGCCAGCGTGGCAAACAGGCCCAAAAAGAAGAGCACCAACGAGATGCTCACCAGCGAGGTGGTGAAGGGGGTTGTGGCCGTGCTGCGCGCCATAGCCGCAAAGGTGGGCAAGATTTTGGGGATCAGAGATTGGGTGAAGCGCTTTCGGGGTAAGGGGGCTGCCGAAAGTAGGCCCCTATCAGCTTTACCGTAGCTTGGTGCTATGTCTAGGTATGTAGCTGTCTTACTTTTCCTTCACCTACAGTCTGCAGCTCAACCCGCCCCCGACAGTATTCCTGCGGCACTTGAGGCACGTGTAGTGCCGCTCTTAGCCCAGCATTCTGTGCCTGGGGTAGGGTTAGCGGTTGTGAATGGGGGGCAGGTTGTGTTCGTGGGCGGCATAGGTGTTTGCGAATCGAATACCGGCCTGAAGGTTACGGCCCAAACCCGGTTTCAGGCAGCTTCTATCAGCAAACCTCTAGCGGCCCTGACGGTGCTTCGGTTGGTTAGGAAAGGACTCGTTTCGCTGGATGAGGATGTACACGACCGCCTTAGCAGTTGGCAGTTGCCCACACCCAACTTCACTTCTCGCGAGCCACTCACCCCCCGCTCGTTGTTGATGCACCGGGGTGGAATCAACCTCGAGGGCAGTTGGGGCTACAGCGCCCGTATGCAACCCATTCCATCGTTGCTCCAGACGCTTACTGGTACTGGAGTACGCAAAGAAGATTCGGCAGTTCGCCAGAAATACCCACCCGGTAAATTCCACTACAGTACAGGCGGCTACTGCATACTTGAACAATGGCTGGTGGATGCGCTTAAAAGCCCTTACCCCACACTCGTTCAGGAAGAGGTTTTCGGCCCGTTGGGGATGAGAGGGTCTGATTTTCTCCTGTTTCCGCACGACAGCGCAAACGGTACGTATGCCTCAGGGCATGGCAAAAACGGTGTCATTGAGGGCAAACGCTACGGGTACCCGTTCGCAGCGGCGGCGGGCTGGAACACCTCTGCCACAGACGTTGCACAGCTTCTCGTCGGCATGATCGCCGCATGGCAGGGCCGCGACACAACCTGGCTCCGACGTGCAGACCTTGAGCCCCTCACTCACACCCGACCTGGCAGTGACTACGGTCTTGGGTGGCGCATTGAACTAAGCGAGTCGGGCGATGTCCAGGCGCTTTACCACAGGGGTTTGAATACCGGCTTCTTAAGTATCGTCAAGTTGTACCCTGAGATTGGGTATGGCGTTGGTATCCTAACCAACAGCCAAAACAGTGCTGAAGTGATAGAAGCCATCGGCGGTATTGTGCGTGAACTGTTCCCCCCCGTCGTTACCGAGTGAGGTGAACAGGGCCCAGGGTGTAGGCAAACGCAAATAGATCCTTCCTACTTCAGCTTCGCTTCAAAAAAGGCAATCGTGCGCGCCCAGGCCAGTTTGGCGGCCTCGGGGTTGTACCGGGCGGTGCTGGTATCGTTGTGGAAGGCGTGACCCGTGCCCGGGTAGGTGTAGATCTGGTGCTCGATGCCGTGCTGCTCCAACGCTGCCCGGTAGGCGTCAATCCCGGCATTGATGCGCTCGTCGGTTTCGGCGTAGTGCAGTTGCAGGGCGGCCTTGATGCGGGGCACATCCTCCAGCGGGGCCTGGCGGCCGTAGAAGGGCACGGCGGCTTTGAGGGTGGGCACGGCCACGGACAGGTTATTGGCCATGGCCCCGCCCCAGCAGAAGCCCACACAGCCAAAGGCCCCGGTGCAGTCGGCGCGGGCGGCGAGGTAGGGGTAGGCGGCGGCAAATTGCTGCACGGTGGTGGGGCCATCGAGCTGTTGGAACATCCCGCGGGCCTGGTCGGCGTCGGCGGGGGTACCGCCCAGGGGCGAGAGGGCGTCGGGCGCCAGGCCGATAAACCCTGCCAGCGCCACCCGCCGCGTCACGTCTTCGATGTGGGGGTTCAGGCCACGGTTTTCGTGGATGACGACCACGGCGGGCCAGGGCCCCTGCCCCTCGGGGATGGCCAGGTAGGCCCGCATCTGCACCTCGCCGGCGGGGTAGGTGATGTACGCGCCGCTCAGCCGCCGGTCGGTGGGCGCGACCCGGGCGTGGGCGTAGTTGCTCTCCAGCAGCGGCAGCAGCGCCAGGGCGGCACCGGTGCCCCCCGCGATTTTGGCCAACCGCTCGAGGAATACCGCGCGGCTGAGCGGGCGGTGCGTGTAGTCGTCGTACAGGGCCAGGATGTCGGGGTGCATAGTGAGCGGGTCTGGGTAGGCCGTAAGGTAACCCTTTCTAGGCAGTACTAGCCCGGTGCTACACCAGGCAGGCACCCGAGCGCCCAACGGGGCGAAAAACGGGTGTAGTTACCCCAGCCAGCTCAGGTAATAGTCGCCGGTATCGAGGGCCAGGCCGGCCTGGGTGAGGCGCAGGGGCCTGAAGGTGTCTACCATCACGGCCAGCTCGCGGGTTTCCTTCGCGCCGATGCTCTTCTCTACCGTGCCGGGGTGCGGCCCGTGGGGGATGCCCATCGGGTGCAGCGTGATCATGCCTTTTTCGACGTGCTTGCGGCTCATGAAGTCGCCGTCTACGTAGTACAGCACCTCGTCGCTGTCTACGTTGCTGTGGTGGTAGGGCGCTGGGATGGCCTGGGGGTGGTAGTCGAAGAGCCGCGGCACGAACGAGCACACCACGAAGTTGTGGGCCTCGTAGGTCTGGTGCACGGGCGGGGGCTGGTGCACCCGGCCGGTGATGGGCTCAAAATCGTGGATGGAGAGGGCGTAGGGGTAGAAGCAGCCGTCCCACCCCACAAAGTCGAAGGGGTGGTGGGCGTAGGTGTAGGGCCAGCGGTGGTGGCGCCGCTGGAGGATGACCTCGAAATCGCCGGTTTCATCGTAGGTGTGCAGCGTTTCGGGCCGCCGCAAATCGCGCTCGCAGAACGGGGCGTGCTCCAAGAGCTGCCCCCACTTGCTCAGGTAGCGCTTGGGGAAGCGCAGGGCCGAGTACGACTCGACGATGAATAGCCGGTTGGCCGGGCCCGCAAAGCTCATGCGGTAAATCACCCCCCGGGGGATGTGCACGTAGTCGCCGGGCCGAAAGGGCAGGTCGCCAAAGCCTGTGTGCAGGGTGCCGCTGCCCTCGTGTACGAAGACCAGCTCGTCGGCGCCCGCGTTTTTGAAGAAGTAGTCGCCACCCCAGGCCGTGGGGGCGGCAAAGATGAGCTGCACGTCGTCGTTGCACAGGGCCACCACGCGGCTCTCGAGGTAGTGATCGGCGGGGGCAGTGTTGAAGCCCCGCAGGCAGCGGTGCTGCAGGTTGGGGTCTACGGCAATGCGTGGGGCAATGTCGTGCACCGGCCCGATGGCGCGCACCTGGGTGGGCGGGTGGTGGTGGTACACCAGGGCGTAGTCGTCAGAGAAGCCTTCGGTGCTCACCAGCTCTTCGGCGTAGAGCGTGCCATCGGGCTTGCGGAACTGCGTGTGGCGCTTGGGGGGCACCTGCCCCAGACGGTGGTAGGGTGGCATACGAACGAAGTTAGGCGCTTAGGGGCACGCTACACCCACACTCACACCATCAAGTACGTCACCACGTAGTCGGGCCCTAGCACCACGCCTACTGGCACGTGGCTCGGCCTGCCGGGCAGGTCTGTGAGGTGGGCCGTCACCTGGGTTTCGAGCAGCCCCTCGGCAGGTAGCCGCGTGGGCAGGCGCAGCAGCCCCTGGGGGTCGAGCCGCAGGTTGTGGTGGAAGCTGATCTCGCCGTCGTGGGTGTGCAGTGCCTTGTAGAGTGCCTCTTTGGCCGACCACACCACCAGGAACAGCACCTCGGTGGGGCAGGCCTGGTAGGCGGCCAGCTCGGCAGCGGTCATGAACAGGCGGCGCACGGCGTAGTCGCGGCCGGGTCGGTAGGCTTCTACGTCTACCCCCACCGTAGGGCCGGGCCCTGTGGCTACGGCCACGTAGCCGTGGGTGTGGCTCAGCGATACCGGCGTGGCGCGGTCGGTTACGTAAGGCTTACCGCCGGGGTGGTTCAGGATGGCCGCCGTGGGCGGCAGGGCCAGCACGTTGGCCAGCAGCGCCCGGGCTGTGAGCCATTGTCGGCGCTTGGCCGGGTGGCGGTAGGTGGCCAATACCTCGGCCTCGGCGGCGGTGAGGGGGTACGCCGGGTCGAGCTCGCCCACCCGTGCCAGCGCCAGGGTAAGCGCCCCTGTGGGTAAGACGACTGTTTTCTGCCACATTTGCGTTAACCGCCCTATGGCCGCAAACGTATGCAACATCTCTGGGTCTTCGCCTTTTTAGCCCCCGTACCCGAAGCCACGGCCGATGTACTCGCCCAGCGCCTGAAAGCCCTGCTGGCGGGGTGGCAGGCCCACGGCACGCCCGTGAGCAGCCGGGTGGCCCTGCGCTACGGCCACTTTTTGTTCATCGAGGCCACCAGCGGCACCTCGGGCTGTAGCATCGACTGGCTGCACCACGCGCTGGAGGCCCTCTTTGCCGAGCTTGGCCTGACCGTGGCCGACCACAGCACCATCTTTTACTGGAACGTAGCGGGCGAGATCGAGAGCGTGCCCTTCCCAGCCCTTGAAACGGCCCTGGCTGCCGGGCGGCTCACGGCCCAGACCGTTGTCTTCGACCCCCAGGCCATCCACCAAGGCCAGCTCGAACGCTGGGAGGTGCCCCTGTACAACACCTGGATGGCCCGCTACCTGCCCCAGGAGGCCCGGTGAGCTACGCCAGCCTGCCTGAGCTGGAGGCCGCCGTCGCCGCCTGCCGACAGTGCCCCCGGCTGGTGGCGTACCGCGAAGAAATCGGGCGGACGAAAGTCCGCCGCCACCTCACCGTTACCTACTGGGCCCGCGGCGTGCCCGGCTGGGGCGACCCCGCGGCCCGGGCGCTCATCGTGGGCCTGGCCCCGGCCGCCCATGGCAGCAACCGCACCGGCCGGATGTTCACCGGCGACTTGGGCCGCAGCTGGCTCTACGAAGCCCTGCACACCGTGGGCCTTGCCGCCCTGCCCACCAGTACCCATGCCACCGACGGCCAGGCCCTGAGCGGGGTCTACATCACGGCTGCCGGGCGCTGCGCCCCGCCCCAAAACAAACCCACCCCTGCCGAGCTGCGCACTTGCCAGCCGTTCCTCTCAGAAACCATTCGGCTGTTGCCCACCGTGCGGGTGTACCTGCTCCTGGGCCGGGTCGCCTACCAGGCCTTTGGCCGGGCCACCGGCTGGCCGCTGCCACCTTTTGCCCACGGGGCCCGCGGCGACCTGCCAGAAGGCCGAACCGTGGTGTGCAGCTACCACCCCAGCCGCCAGAACAGCCAAACGGGCCGTTTGGCGTGGCCCAGTTGGCTCGCCAATTTCGAGTACATCGCTCAGGCCGTACACGCGCCGTAAGCCGCTGGGGAACAGGCAGCTCTACCACAGGGTTACCCCTATATGACTGCTGCCGTACGCCTAAGTAAAACGGCCCTCATCGTCGCTAGCTTAGTGCTGGTGGCGGTGCCACTAACCGAGACGGCATCGTTGGTATTCTTTGGTACGCTGCTGTTGCTCGTGGGGTTACCGCATGGGGCCCTCGACCACGTGCTGTTCCGCAACCAGTTCCCAGACCGGGGCCTTCGGCTGCACATCCACTTTTACGGCTTCTACCTGGCGTGCCTGGCTGCGTTTGCCCTGGTGTGGTGGGTGCTGCCCATTGTGGCCCTGGTGGGCTTCTTGGCGGTATCGGGCTACCATTTTGGCCAGACGCAGCTAACCCACCTGCCCGCGCCCCGCTGGCTACAGCTTGCCTGGGGCGGGTGGGTACTATCGGCACTGGTGTACACGCACCCCGAGTCGCTCCACTGGGGTTTTCTCGATGTCTTTGCGGGCGTGGGGCAAGCCCAGCTGCAGCAGGTGTTCGGCTACTTGGCCTGGGCTCTGCTGGCTGCTACCGGTGTGGGTCTACTGCGGCTCGTACGCCGCTGGCCCTGGGCGGTAGTGGTAGAGTTTGCCGAGCTGGCCGCGATCTACCTCGTGTTTGCCAGCACCGATTTCTTCGTGAGTTTCGGGCTGTTTTTCGGGGGCTGGCACGCCATGCGTGCCCTGATTAACCTGCGCAGCGAGCTGCGCCAGGGCACACCCGAGAATGTGTCGCTGCTACACCTGGCCAAAGAAGCCCTGCCCCACACGCTGGCCAGTGCTGTAGGCATTGGCGCAATCACGTGGCTGGCCTACTGGCAGGGTATTGGCAGCCAACCGGCCTTGGTGCTCTTCATGGGCCTCTCGGTGGTGGCGCTGCCGCACATCGTTACTGTAGAGCGTTGGCAACGGTTTCGGGCCCTGGCACAGGGGCAAAAAAAACCAGGGCCTGTACAGGCCCTGGTTACCACCAAAACGGTGTAAGACGTTAGGCTACGGCTACTTTATCCTGGATGGTTTTCGAAGCCATCGAGTATATCACAAGCCCAAAACCGATTTTATTCACCGCATCGCCGATGTTGTAGATGAGGTCCATGTTGCTCACGTCCATCACGCCCGCCAGCAGGTTGCCTGGCAGCAGCATGTACCCAATGGGGTAAATGGCCCAACCGATGAAGACAAACAGGCGCAGCAGGCGTACTGCTTTGTTGATGTTTTCATCGCTACCCGTTTTGGCCATTTTAGCCACCGAGCCAAAGAAGATTTCGTACACGATGTAGGCCCAGCCAGCCGTCGAGACGACACCCCAGAGCACGTTCTGATCGCGTTGGATCGATTCGCCGATGTAGCCGGCTACCAGCATGACCACCGCGGCCAGGATCAGGCGCCACATGAGCGCTAGTTTGGCGCCGTAGGGGCGCATCAGTAGGTAAAACTCGACGCACATCAGCGGTACGGTGAGCGTCCAGTCGATGTACCGGTACTCGGTGGGCGAGTTGCCGGTGCTGGTATACACATCGCGCATGTAGTAATAATGGACGCCTGCAATACCGGTAATGAGCGCCGATACGAGCAGCGAGAGCTTCCACTTGCCTTCTACCCGTTGGCGTTCGTACAGGAAGAAGACAGTGGCAGCCAGCATGGCCATGTACCCCGTGAAGAAGGTAAACCCGACAACGTCGCCCGGGGTTAGCGTCGTCACCAGTAAGGTGTTAAAGAAGGACTCCATGAACTGTGTAGTTAAAGTGTACTTTGGCAACCCAGCCTTGTCTGGCTAAGTTCTTTTATGTCAACGATTTCCATTTTTGAGTGAAAATTTGGCCCTAGGTAAACTAATCCCCCCACGCCGCTGTTTGGACAATTTTCCTTAACGATAGTTTACCTATCATGCCTGCGTTGCCCCTGCCAGTGTAGCCTTAGTACGTCTTGTGGGTTCGGTGGTCGGGTGGCAACTTCCGGTCTCGATTGGCCTGCTGGGGAACGTAAGCGCTTCCCCAGCAGTTGTAAGAATAATTCCTAACTGAGAAATCTATACACATGGCTACCCCCACCGAACCCAACCTGGGCCTAAGCCCCGACAGCCGCGCCGAGCTGGCCAAGCTGCTCAACCGGCTGCTGGCCGACGAGCAGGTCCTGCTCGCCAAAACCAAGAACTACCACTGGAACGTTGAGTCTCTGGGCTTTGCCGAGCTGCACGAGTTTTTCGATGAACAGGCCGGTGAGCTACTGGCCCTCATCGACGAGGTCGCCGAACGGGTGCGCAAACTAGGCCACTACAGCCTCGGTTCGCTCGCCGAATACCTGGCCCACACCGGCCTGAAGGAAGCCCCCGGCGGCTACCGCGAGGCCAAAACCATGCTCGCCGACCTCTTGGCCGACCACGAGCAGCTCATCCAGGCGCTGCGTGCCAACATTGCCCGCGCCGACGACGCCCTGGGCGATGCGGCCACCGCCGATGAGCTCACCGGCTGGCTCAAAGCCCACGAAAAAATGGCCTGGATGCTCCGCGCCTCCCTGCGCTAGACCGCGACCCCGTAGTCGCGCAGCGCGGCGTTCAGGCTCGTCTTGCGGTCGGTGCTTTCCGTCCGCCGCCCGATAATGAGGGCGCAGTTCACGTGGTAGGTACCTGCGGCAAACGTCTTGGGGTAGCTGCCGGGCACCACTACGCTGCGGGGCGGCACTGCGCCTTTGTGCACCACCGGCTCGGGCCCCGTTACGTCTACAATGTGCGTGCTGGCGGTGAGCGTAAGGCCCGCGCCCAGCACGGCCTCGGCGCCCACGTGCACACCCTCGACCACAATGCAGCGGCTGCCGATAAACGCGCCGTCTTCGACAATGACCGGGGCGGCTTGCAGGGGTTCAAGCACCCCACCGATACCTACTCCGCCGCTCAGGTGCACATCGGCCCCTATCTGGGCGCACGAGCCCACCGTCGCCCAGGTGTCGACCATTGTACGTGGCCCTACGTAGGCCCCAATGTTCACGTAGCTGGGCATCTGGATGACCCCCGGCGCCAGGTAGGCCCCGTAGCGTGTTACGGCCGGGGGCACCACGCGTACCTGTAGCCCTGCGTAGCCGGTTTTGAGCGGTAGTTTGTCGTGGTACTCGAACGGGCCCACGCCCATGGGCTCTACGGCCCGGACGGCGAAATACAGCAGCACCGCCTGCTTTACCCAGGTGTGCACCTGCCAGCCCCCGGGCCCCGGCGCGGCGCAGCGGAGCTCGCCACGGTCGAGGTGCCCGATCACGGCCTCGACAGCTGCCTGGTAGTTGCTGCCGGCCAGCAGGCTGCGGTCGGCCCAGGCGGCCTCTATTTTTTGTTGTAGTTCGTCAACTCTCATCGTTCGGGTACGGTCAGGTGCACGTGTTTCGCTTCGCTGGGCGAGAGCCGCCCGGCCTGCACCAGCCGAAATTCGCGCCGCGCCTCGGCCCGCTCGTAGTCGTGCCATTCCTCTTCCGTCTCGGGCGTTACGGGGTACACCGGGATGGGTTTGCCAATCTGGTCGACGGCAACGAAGGTGTAGTAGGCCGTGTTGCTCTCGCGCCGTTCGCCGCTTTGCATGTTTTCGGCGTATACCCGGATCTTCACCTCCATGCTCGTGCTGAAGGCCCGGGTCACTTTGGCCTCGAGGATCAGAATTTCGCCCAGCTTGACCGGCGAGCGGAAGTCGACGGCATCTACCGACACGGTTACCACCACCCGGTTTGCGTGCCGTGAGGCCGATATCGCCGACACAATGTCCATGTAGTGCAGCAGCCGACCCCCCATCAGGTTGCCCAGTGTATTGGTATCGTTGGGCAGCACCAGTTCGGTCATCTGGCAGAACGACACCTTGGGCGGTTTGCTCTTCATGGGGCCAAAAGTACGCCCCTTTGGCCCCCAGCCCTACCTGGCTGCGTGCCACTGGCATTACCTTTGTCAGATGTACCGTATGCGTTACCTGTTGGCACTACTTTGCCTGGGGTGCTGGGGCCACCTGGTGGGCCAGACCAAAACCGAATTCGTGGCCCAAGGCCAGGCCCACGCCCAGCGGCGCGACTACGGCCCGGCTATCGAAGCCTACACGGCCGCGCTGCGGCTCGATAGCCTGTATACCGATGCCTACCTACTGCGGGGCCAGGCCGCGCTGGCCCTGGGCGGGGTCGAGCAGGCGTTCTACGACTTCACCCGCGCCATTATCACTGACAGCAGCCGCGCCGACGGCTACTACTTCCGGGGGGACGTGTACCAGCGCTACGGTCGGCTCATCCAGGCGCTGCAGGATTTCGACCGCGCCATTGCCCTTCAGCCCGACAGCGGCACCTACTACATCGCCCGGGCCATTGTCCACTACGAAGAGCGCCGCCTGCTGCAGGCCCAAAGCGACCTGAACAAGGCCCTCGTGCTGTTGCCCAATAGCCCCAAAGCGGCCCTCTACATGGGCTACGTGCAGATTTTGCAGGGCGACAGCAAGGCCGCCGAGCATTACCTGAACCGCTGCCTGAAAAGCGACCCTGCCAACGCCGATGCCTTCATCCAGTTGGCCGAAATCCGCCGCGCCGAGGGCAAGCTCAGCGAGGCGCTCGATTTCTACGGCAAGGCCATCGCCGTTGTGCCGCAGGCTCACATTGCCTACAGCGCCCGTGGCGAGCTCTACCTAGCCTTAACCGAGTACGACAAGGCCGTGCAGGACCTCGACTCCGCCATCCGCCACTTCCCTTTCTCGACCGAGTACTACAACCTGCGCGCCACGGCCCTGCTCTACCTCAAGCAGTACGACCGGTGCCTGGAAGACTGCGAGACCTCGCTCAAGCTCACCCCGACGGCCGAGGGCTACATCAACCGCGGCAACGTACGGTACAACCAGAAGCTCTACCTCGAAGCCCTGCACGACGTAGACCTGGCCCTGAAACTCGACAACCAGTCGGGCGCTGCGTACTTGCTCAGGGGCCTGTGTCGGCTCAAATTGGAGCTGAGCAGCGCCGCCTGTGCCGACTTTGAAAAGGCCATCGACCTGGGCATGCCCCAGGCCAATGCGCTGCTCCGGAAGTACTGCCCCGAGGCCGCCGCTGCCCGTGCCCAGGCCGCCCAGGAAAAGGCGACCTCTGACCAGTAGCCCCGCGAGTTATACACCCCACCAGGCCGCGCCCCGTGCCGGGTGTGGAGCCTTCTGGGCCCTGCCCAACGGCCCTGCGCAGCCCCGAACCTGTAGATTGGTTTAGCACAACCTATGCAGAGCTACCACGACCTTCTGCAACGCCTGCTCGAGGCAGGCACCCCCAAAACCGACCGCACCGGCACGGGTACCCGTAGCCTGTTCGGGGTACAGTTGCGCTACAGCCTCACCGAGGGCTTCCCGCTGCTTACCACCAAGAAAGTCCACTTCAAGAGTGTGGCCCACGAGCTGCTGTGGTTCATCCGCGGCGAGTCGAACACCGCCTACCTCAAGGCCAACGGCGTAAGTATCTGGGACGAATGGGCCGACCCCCAGGGCGAGCTCGGCCCCGTCTACGGCGTACAGTGGCGCGCCTGGCCCGCCCCCAACGGCCAAACCATCGACCAACTGCAGCAGGTCATTGCCGACATCCGCCGCACCCCCGACTCGCGCCGCCTTTTGGTCAGCGCCTGGAACGTGGGGCTCATCGCGCAGATGGCCCTGCCGCCCTGCCACCTGCTCTTCCAGTTCTACGTCGCCGAGGGTCGGCTTTCGGTGCAGGTCTACCAGCGCAGCTGCGATGTCTTCCTGGGCCTGCCCTTCAACATCGCCTCGTACGCACTGCTGCTCAAAATGGTGGCCCAGGTGACGGGCCTCGAGGCCCACGAGGTCGTCATGGCCCTGGGCGATACCCACCTCTACAGCAACCACGAGGCCCAGGCCCGCCTGCAAATCACGCGCGAACACCGGCCCCTGCCCACCCTCGAGCTCAACCCGGCGGTAACCGACATTACCGCGTTTGGGTACTCCGACATCACCCTCGTTGGCTACGACCCTCACCCCGCCATACCGGCCCCTGTCGCTGTATGACCCTGTGCCTCATTGCCGCCGTGGCCGAGAACCTGGCCATCGGCAAGGAGGGCAAATTGCCCTGGCACCTGCCTGCCGACCTGCGGCATTTCAAGGAGCTTACCCTGGGCTCGCCGATACTCATGGGCCGTAAAACCTACGAGAGCATCGGCCGCCTGCTGCCCGGCCGGGCCAACATCATCATCAGTACCAACGCCGACTACCGGGTCGAGGGCGCTACCGTCGTACGCAGCCTGCCCTCGGCCATCGAAGCGGCCCATGCCACGGGGGCCAAACAGGCCTTCCTCATCGGCGGCGGCCAGCTGTACCGCCAGGCCATCGACCAGCGGCTGGTAGACCTGTTGTACATCACGCGTGTGCACCACGCGTTCAATGGCGATGTGTTTTTCCCCGCCATTGCCCCCGCGCAGTGGACCAAGGTAGCCGAGCGGCGCAACGCCCCCGATGCCGAGAACCCCTACGCCTACAGCTTCGAAACCTGGATTCCGGCCTAGCCGAGGGCTTCGTTAGCTCTTTACCAGGTACGTGCCCCGGCGCAGCACCGTCTTGGCGCCCTCTTTTCTGAGTACCACCGTGGGTTGCAGCACCCTGAGCACGGTTCGGGGTGTAATGGCTGTATCGGTTTCGTTCTGCCAGAGCACCTCTTGCTGGCCCGTCAGGTCTGGGAAGTTCTTGGCATGCCCACCGTACACCCCGAAGTACGTTTCGTACGTCAGGTGGTCGGCGTAATGGTCAGAGAGGGCCATGCGGCCCGCCATCTCGTCCTCGGTCAAGATGCCCAGCGACTCGCCAAAGCTGCGCAGCAGGGTGTAGTGCTGTAGCGTGTTGTCGTTGTAGGCGCTTACGTAGCCCAGTTGCAGTACCGTGGCCAACTGCGCCTCTAGGGTTTCGGGTTTCAGGCCCTCGGTTTTGAGCAGCGAGAGGAGGTTTCGGGCCTGCTCGGCGAGGTCGGGCAAGCTGGTCTGCAGCTGCCATTCGCTCAGCGACTGCACCACTTCAAGTGGCGCGGTAAGGGTAGCTACTGGCTTTTCGAGTACGGCGGCAGCCGTGCCGTTGCTCGTGGGGGGTGTGGGGCTTACGGCCAGCGGCTGGGTGGCGATCTCGGCAGCCGGTACCACGGGCACAATGCCCAGGTGAGCCTCCAGGGTCGCCAGGCGCTCATTGAGCGAAGCGGTGCCGTACACCTGCTGGGCAAGTTCAGAGTGCTCGCTGCGCAGACCGTGGCTTTGTTTTTCCAGCTTCACGAGCCGGGCCTCGACGCTACTTACCGACTCGGCGTACCGCTTTTCCAGCTCTTCAAGCCGCTGGTTCGCGAAACCGGGCAAGAGTGCGCCCTCGCGCGGGAAACCCGCGTGCACTTCCAGGTCGGTCAGCCGGTCGATAAACTGGTGGGCCATGCGCCGTTGCTGGTAGATGAGGTATGCCGCCACCAAGAGTAGCAGCCCCAGCGAAAAGCCAAACAGGTAATAGCCCGTAGCACCGGCAGTGGCTTCGGTGGGCCGAAGGCGAACGCCAGGCGTGTTAGTTGTGCCGGGTTCGGCATCGGTCTCGGCGTCCGTCGTTGCCGTGGGCTCAGGTTCGGCGGTAGCGGCGGGGGGCAGTTGCCCGGCCGTGGCAGGTAGTTTGGGCAACAGGCTGCCCAGCGCCGCCAGGTGGCCCTGCACGCGCTTGGCCATTGCCGAGGAGTAGCGGTCGGCTTCTTTCACCGCTGCAGCGTGCGGTTTGCCGATGGTCGTGGCCTCTGCGCCCCCGGCCAGGTAGCTATCGAGTGCATAGGTGAGCGCAGCGAGCCGCTTTTTCAGCCGGGCCGCACCGGTGTTACTCGGGTCTTTCAGGGCCGTTTCGGCGTAGTAGGTTTGGTACGCCAACAGCGAGTCGGTCACCGAACGGAGCGCCGCCACACTTTCGGCCTGGGCCAAGCCACGGTGGGGTGCCAGGCTGGCTACAACTAGGGCCAGCGCCAGGGCAAGTACACGAATCTGCATATGTAAAGCTACGGGCAGGGTGGGGGCCTCAGTGCGCCAACCCCTTGCTTGCGAGCCCGTTAGGCCCCGATACTTCCGAACACCTTAGCACCACCCCGGCCCTGCCGGTGTGAATTGGGGCTACACGCGCTCGAGGGCTAGAGCCAGGCCCTGACCTACGCCCACGCACAAGGTGGCCACACCCCGGCCTAGGCCCGTGCGCTGCAGCTCGTGCACCAGCGTGGCGGCCAGCCGTGCGCCGCTACAGCCCAGCGGGTGCCCAATGGCGATGGCCCCGCCGTTTACGTTTACCCGCGCGGGGTCGAGGTTAAGTTCCTGGATGCAGGCCAGGGCCTGGGCCGCAAACGCCTCGTTGAGCTCAATGCGATCGATGCTGCCGATGGACCAGCCGATGCGCGCGGTGAGCTTCTGCACCGCCGGAATGGGCCCCAGCCCCATCACGGCGGGGTCTACCCCCGCCGAGGCCGAGCCGACTATCCGGGCCCGGGGCGTGAGCCCAAAGCGTGTCACGGCGGCCTCGCTGGCCAATAGCAGCGCCGCCGCGCCGTCGTTTACACCCGAAGCATTGCCGGCGGTAACGGTGCCGCCTGCTTTGAAGGCCGGTTTAAGCTGGCCCAGGGTTTCGAGTGTGGTTTCGGGCCGCGGGTGCTCATCTACCGAGACGGTAACCGATCCTTTTTTTGTCGGTACATCCACCGGTACGAGCTCATCGGCAAAGCGGCCGGCCTGGTGGGCGGCGTGCCACCGCTGCTGGCTCTGCAGGGCAAAGGCATCTTGCGCGGCGCGGGCTATTTGGTAGCGCTCGGCGACGTTTTCGGCCGTTTCGCCCATGCTGTAAGGGTGATAGGCCTGGGCCAGCTGCGGGTTGGTGAAGCGCCAGCCCAAGTAGGTGTCGTAGATGCGGGGGGCACTGTCGAAGGCTTTTTCGGGCTTGGCCATCACGTACGGCGCGCGGCTCATGCTCTCGGCGCCCCCGGCCAGCACGACCTCGGCCTCGCCCAGGGCGATGGACCGGTACCCATCGGCCACGGCTTGCAAACCCGAAGCGCAGAGCCGGTTTACGGTGTAGCCCGGCACTTCTTTGGGTAGCCCCGCCAGCAGCACGGCCATACGTGCCACGTTGCGGTTGTCCTCGCCGGCCTGGTTGGCAGCTCCGGCAATGACTTCGTCGATGGCGGCCCGGTCGAGCGTGGGGTTGCGTGCCACGAGGGCCCGCAGCACATGCGCCAAGAGGTCGTCGGGCCGCACACTGGCCAGCGCGCCGCCGTACCGACCGATGGGGGTGCGGCAGCCATCTACAATGTACACGGTTTGCATAGGGCGAGTGCTCACTGGGCCCCGAAGCTACGGCGGAGGGCCGCCTCGGTGTACCTTGCTACTGAACGCATTCGCAGTATGGCTCAACGTATCCCGTTCTACCAAGACCCGGCCTTTTGGCGGCCCCAGACCTACGCCCTGCTGGGCGCACTCGCGTGCGTAGTAGCCCTATCGGCGGCCCCGCTCTGGCAGCTCGATACCCGTGGCGCTACGGGCCATTTCACGCTGCAGGGCGTGCAGTGGCGCGGCGAGGCCCCCACCTGTTGGGTGGGCACCGCCGAGGCCGACGCTACCCTGCCGCACCTGGCATTCACGCTGCTGCTGCTTTTCGAAACGCTCGTTACCCTGGCGCTCTACGGCCGTAGGCCCGTGCAGCGGCTCTTGGCCCTGGCCGGTGCGGTCAACTTTGGGGTCTTTGCCGCGCTGAGCTACTTCGTCTGCCAGACGGTACTGGGGGGTGCAAATGCCCCATGTGCGCCCAGTATTTCCCCCAGTTGGGGGCTGGTGGGGGCCCTGCTGGGCGCCGTCCTTTGCCTGGTAGCCGTTCGGGGCATACAGCACGACATCGCTACCCTGAAACGTATGGATCGCTTTCGGTAAACCTTTCTCGTTCAGCCCAGTCAACCCCCCCTGCCATGTACCGCTTACTTGCCACCACCCTCTGGGTACTCTGCGCCCTGGGCGCCTGGGCCCAAGCCACCGACGCCCCCGAGACGCCTTTCCCAAGCGCCATCACCGAGGTGCGGGTCTACCAGAACCGCGCTGGGATCACGCAGCAGGGCAAACTGACCCTGGCGACGGGTGAGCACACGCTCATTTTTTCGGGTCTCTCGCCCCAGATACAGCCCCAGAGCATCCAGGTGTCGGGCACTGGCGCCGGGGTCATCCAGAGCGTAAGCCACCGGGTGAGCTACCTGAACCGCACGCCCAAAACGCGCCGTATGGTGCAGATTGAAGACAGCCTGCTCACGGTCGAAGCAACCAAAGAAGAGCTCGCCGACCGCGAGTTTGTGCTCGGCAAAGAGCTGGAACTCATCCTGAAAAACAACGACCTGAAAAGTGATGCCGGCCTGACGACCGACGAGCTGACCAAGCTCAGCCAGTTCTACGCCACCCGCCTGGCCCAGCTCAAGGCCGAGCAGCTGGCCGTCAAACGGCGCCAAAAGGCCCTGAGCGAGACCCAGGTGCGCCTCAAAAATGAGCTCAACCAGATTACCGCCGGTCGTAACCAGCCCACCCAAGAGGTTGTCGTGGTGTACAAAGCCAACCAGCCTGGCAGCGTGAGCCTACAACTGGCGTACCTGGTGGGCGGTGCTGCGTGGGCCCCTGCCTACGACCTGAGGGCCACCAGCAGCGGCAAAGAGCCCATTCGCCTATCGCTTAAGGCCCTGGTGAGCAACCAAACGGGGGTCGACTGGAACGGCGTGAAACTCACCTTAAGCACCGCCAACCCCACCACCGGCGGCACCCCGCCCGCGCTGCCCACCCAGTACCTGGACCAGTACCAGTACAGTTTGAGCACCCGCGACCAAGGCTACGGCGGCCCAAACCGCAGCCTCTCGGCCCCGGCCCCCGCCACGGCAGGAGCCGAGGGCGACGAGTACGCCGAGGCCGAAGTAGCCGAAGAGGCCAAGGTAGCCGAAACTGCCACCGACTACACCGAGGTCGTCGAAAGCGCCCTGAGCATTGAGTACGCCATTGCGCTGCCCTACTCGGTGCCCGCCGACGGCAAGCCCAAAACCGTCGACATCCAGCAGTACAGCCTGCCCGTGCGCCTGGCCTACTACAGCGCCCCCAAGTACGACGACGATGCCTTCCTGCAGGCCCGGATTGGGGGGTGGGAGCAGTACAACCTCTTGCCCGGCCGTGCCAATGTGTACTTCGACGGGGCTTTTCTGACCGAGACCAGCCTCAACCCCACCATCACGCAAGACACCCTGGCCATCGGCCTGGGCCGCGACCCCCAAATCGTCATCAAACGCGAGCAGCTGCGCGACTTCACCAGCCGCAAAACCATCGGCACCAACGTGCGCGAAACCCGGGGCTACAAAATCGAGGTCCGCAACACCAAGAAGGAGCCCATCGAGCTAACCGTTGAAGACCAGTTCCCCGTCTCGCAGAACAAAGCCATCGAGGTAGTCCTGGCCGAGGGCCACGGCGCGGCGGTGAACCCCCAAAACGGCCGCCTGACCTGGAAACTCACCCTCAAGCCCAACGAAACCCGCACCCTGAACTTCCAGTACGAGGTGAAGTACCCCAAAGACTGGCAGGTAACGGGGCTCTAAAATTTTCTGGGCCCTGCGGTGCAACCCTGGCCTGTTTTGGTCGTCTGTAGGGTATACCGGGTTGCAACTGTCGCATTTGCGTAGGTAAATTCCGGTATAGTATTTGTAGCTTAGTTACCCATGATTCGCGCCTACCGCTCCTTCCTTCTGCTAGCCCTTGGGCTGGTGCTGGGCACGGGCGCGTGGGCGCAGGGCCCGGCCGCCCCCGGTGCGTGGCAGGCCCCCGAGGCCCTGGGCGACATGCTGGAGCGCGCAGGCACCGTGGCGCTCTACCGCAGCGGCGCACACGCCCCCACGCGGGTATCTGAGGCCCAGGGCGCAGCGCAGCCCACCACCGAAACCCGGCTGGAGCCCAACTACCCCAACCCTTTTGCCACGAGTACCCAGATACCCTTCCACCTGGCCGCACCGGGCGAAATCAACCTGCGCATCTACAACCTAGTAGGGGCCCCTGTGGCCGTGCTGCAGAAGGGCTACCTGGAGGCGGGCAGCTACACCCTTACCTGGGACGCCAGCCAACAGCCCGCCGGCATTTACTTCTGCCAACTGAGCATCGGCAACAAGGTGTACACCAAGAAGATGACCGTCAGCCGGTAACGGTTTGCCGTTTCGGTAGCCGCGTCGGTGTTCCGTTAGTCTTTCTGACCCACGCGTTTTTCGCGCACCACCGGCTTGCTGCGGTCGAACATGTACCGGTAGGTGGCGTGTTTGCGGGCCGGGGTGGCACCCATGCTGTGCATCAGGCTGAGCATGAGGGGGTTAAAGTCGCCGATCCAGCTCAGGTCTACCGAGGTGCAGCCCAGGGCGATGCCGTCGGGGATGTTGTTCAGGATCAGGCCGGCCTCCAAGCCAAAGCGCCGCATCTTGGGCTTCACGCCGATGACGATGATACGCACCCGGTTGAGCAGGCCCCGCTTGCGGTACCAGGCGTAGTCGTTGCGCTTGCGGTACAGGAACAGCAGCTTTTGCCAGGGGCCCAGTTTGCCGTTCAAGGGCCGCAGGATCTGGTTCAGGTCGGGCACCGAGAGCAGGGCCCCCACGGGCTCGTCGCGCAGGTAGGCAAAGACCATGAAGCGCGGTATCATGAAGAAGCGCATGCTTTTGGCCGCGCGAATGGCCTGGGCCTCAGACATTTCGGAGAAGTGCTCGTGCTCGCGCCACGACTCGTTGTACACCTCGCGGAAGTCGAGCGCAAACTTTTCGAGCGTCTTGGGCGTGGGGTTGCGGAACTCGACGCCCTTGTCTTTTACCCATTGCTGGGCCTTGTAGAAGCGCTCGGGCAGGGGTTTGCTTACGTCGAGGTTGCTGCTGGTCTGCTCAAAGAAGATGCCCCAGCCGTAGCCCTCGAAGAGGTCGCGGTAGTAAGGCGGGTTGTAGTTCATGCCAAACGAGGGCGGCTCGAAGCCCTCGATGAGTAGGCCCGAAAAGCGGTCGTTTTCGCCGAAGTTGACCGGCCCGTCCATGGCCTCCATGCCCCGTGCTTGAAGCCAGTCGCGCCCGGCATCGAAGAGCAGGGCGGCGGCGGCGGGGTCGTTCACGCACTCAAAGTACCCTAGGCCGCCGGTGGGCTGGGCAAATACGGCCGAGCGTTTGCGGTCTACGAACGCCGCAATGCGGCCCGCGAGCTTACCCTGGGCGTCGGTGAGGTACCAGCGGGTGGCCTCGCCGCGCTCAAAGACTGGGTTTTTGGCAGGGTTGAAGATACCACGCAGCTCGAGGTCGAGCGGGCAGACCCAGTGGGGGTCGTTGGCGTAGAGTACCCGCGCGACGTCGAGCCACCGGTTTTCGTCCTTCGGTGTTCGTACCGGGTGCAGGGTATAGGTCATGCGCGTTGGGTGAGCACGGCCACGCCGGGCAGGGTTTTGCCTTCCAAAAACTCGAGCAGCGCACCGCCACCGGTCGAAACATAGCTTACGCGGTCTGACAGGCCCATTTGGCGTACCGCTGCGGCCGAGTCGCCACCCCCGACCAGGGTATAGCCCCCTGCTGCGGTACAGTCGGCCAGCGCCCGGCCGATGGCCAAGGTACCCGCGGCGAAGGGTGAGAGCTCGAAGACCCCCATGGGGCCATTCCAGAGTACGGTTTTGGCCGATGCGATGGCCTGCTGGGCGGCAGACACCGCCGCCGGGCCGATGTCGAGGCCCATCCAGCCACTGGTAATGGCCGCGCTGGGCATCACCTGGGTGGCGGCGTCGGCGGCAAACCGGTCGGCCACCACCGAGTCTTCGGGCAGCAGCACCGTAACCCCGGCGGCAGCGGCGGCGGCCAGAATGCTGCGGGCGGTATCGAGCTTGTCGGCCTCCACCAGCGAAGCGCCCACCTGGCCCCCCTGGGCCTGAATAAACGTGTAGGCCATGCCGCCCCCGATGATGAGGGTGCTAACGCGGGGCAATAGGTTCTCGATGACCGCGATTTTGTCTGACACCTTCGCGCCCCCTATGACCGCAACAAACGGCCGTTCGGCTTGGGCCAACACCCGCTCTGCGTTCGCGACCTCGGCAGCGAGCAGCATCCCGGCGGCAGTTTCGTGGAACTGGCCCGGCAGCTGGTAGATAGAGCTGTGGGCCCGGTGCGCGGCACCAAAGGCATCGTTTACGTACACCTCGGCGTGGCGCGCCAGGGCAGCGGCAAAGCCCACATCGCCCTTCTCCTCTTCGGGGTGGAAGCGCAGGTTCTCGAGCAGCACCACGTCGCCGGGGTGCAGGTGACTGGTCACGGCTTCGGCCTCGGGGCCAATGCAGGTGGGCACAAACAGCACAGGGCGGCCCAGCAGCTCGGCCAGTCGGTGCTGCACGGGCCGTAGCGAGTACTTGGCCTCGGGCTTGCCCTTGGGCCGCCCCAGGTGCGAGACCAGCACCAGCGCCGCGCCTTGATCGAGCAGGTAGCGCAGGGTGGGTAGCGCGGCGGCAATCCGCAGGTCGTCGGCTACCTCCAGCGTGTCGGTGAGCGGTACGTTGAAATCAACGCGGACCAGCACACGGCGGTCGGATACGTTCAGGTCGGTGAGTGGGCGCATGGGTGTGGCAGCTAGGCCAGGGTACCGAAGCGGTGGGCAAGGTCGGCGGTGCGGCAGGCGTAGCCGTACTCGTTGTCGTACCACCCCACAATCTTGACCAGCTTACCGAACGAGGCGGTGCTCAGGGCATCGAAGATGCAGCTGTGGGGGTTGCCGATAATGTCGGAGGATACGATAGGGTCAGTGCAGTACTCCAAGATGCCCTTGAGGGGCCCTTCGGCAGCGGCCTGCACCGCGCGGTTGATTTCCTCGGCGGTGGCAGCCTTGGTAAGGGTGGCCGTAAAATCGGTGATTGAGCCATCGGGCACGGGTACCCGCATGGAGGTGCCGTCGAGTTTGCCCTTCAGGTGCGGCAGCACCAACCCCACGGCCTTGGCGGCACCCGTGGTGGTGGGCACGATGTTGGTGGCCGCCGAGCGGGCCCGGCGCAGGTCTTTGTGGGGGGCATCCTGCAACCGCTGGTCTGAGGTGTAGGCGTGCACCGTGGTCATGTACCCGTTTTCGATGCCAAAGGCGTCGTCAAGCACCTTGGCCATGGGGGCTAGGCAGTTGGTCGTGCAGCTTGCGTTCGATACCACCGTCATGGCCGGAGTGAGCACGTGGTCGTTCACCCCCAGCACCACCGTGGCATCGACTGCGCCCGAGCCGGGGGCCGAAATGATAACCTTCTTGGCGCCGGCCGTAAGGTGCTGCCGCGCTTTGTCGCCGTCGGTGAACTTGCCGGTGCTTTCGATAACGACCGTTGCGCCGACCGCGCCCCAGTTCAGGGCCGTGGGGTCGGTGAGGCCCGTGGCGCGGATGGCCTTGCCATTGACGACCAGTGCGCCCTCGGCGGTGGTCACGGTGCCGGCAAACCGGCCGTGTACCGAGTCGTATTTCAGGAGGTGGGCCAGCGTTTCGATGTCGGTTACATCGTTGATACCCACGACCTCTACGGCGGGGTTGCTCAGCAATCGCCGCAAAACCAGCCGCCCAATGCGACCAAAACCGTTAATACCTACCTTGACAGGTGCCATGGCAAAAAGAGTTGGAAAGGGTGCGCCAGAAAAGTGTGCAAAAGTAGCAAAACCGGGTGGGCATTGGTTCCCGTAGCCGAACTACGCTAACTCATTGGCAGTGAGACGCCTACGGATATTTTTTGACTAAGGCTTTGGCAAAAAACGACGAGCTGTTATTTTTGCAGCCCTGAAACGAACGCCCGGTTCGTCTAGAGGCCTAGGACATCGCCCTTTCACGGCGGTAACACGGGTTCGAATCCCGTACCGGGTACCCAGTGAGGCAGCGCGGCTTTGAGGCCGCGCTGTTTGTGTTTGGGGGCCTCGCAACTACTTGATAGCGACCGGATTGTTTTGAAGAGTGCGTTGACCCGACTGGTTCGAAAGTGCCCCGTTTCGCGGTCGTAGGTAACACCTTCCGGGAAGACCAAGTACTGTAGGCTGCGCTGGGCTGCGAAGGGCGCTGAAACCCACGTAGTGGCCATGTTTTGGGCGATTTCGAGGGCTTTTGCCAGGGCCTCAGGTAGGTTCGATAGCACATCGGCGTGCGGTTCGAGTTCGGCCTTCAATTGGCCGATTTCTACGGTGTAGCTGGCGCGGAATTTTTCGTACAGCGCCAGGGGTACCTGTTCCTCGATGAACCTCTCTTCCAGCCGATTGAGCTTACGGGTTAGCTCCTTGAGCCGTAGCTGCTGGCTGCGGTGGTCTTCGGCCTGTGCATGAGTCAGCTCTGCAACCACGGCTGGCAGCATGGCCTTGAGTGGCGCAACAAAACGCGGCTGAAGGGTGTACTGCCCCAGCAGCTCGGCAAACCGGGCATGGGCGGTTTCCATCCGTAGGTTCAGGGCATTGGCGCCGCTACCGGCCTTGTAGTAGTGAAGCCGCTTACGCTTG
>JANRLA010000026.1:0-3117 GCA_033763015.1 Bacteroidia bacterium | reverse complement strand
GATCCCTTACGCCCCCACGGCAAACGCCTCGTCGAAGGGCGGGGTGGGGTCCTCGTCGCGCAGGCTGGCAAACGTGAGGCCGGCCAGCACTTTGGGGTAGAAGTACGTGCTTTTGGGCGGCATGCGCGCGCCGTCGTCGGCGACGGCCAGCAGCTCGGGCAGCGTCACCTCGGGCATTACCAGGCCCAGGGTGGGCGCTCCGCCCTCGGTGCAGGCCCGGTCAATGACGCGGGCCAGGTCTTTGGTGTACTCAATGCGGGGGCTGCTGGCCTGCTCGGCGTAGGGGATGCCCAAGAGGCGCCCCAGCACCTGGTAGTGCACCCCGGTGTAGGCCAGGCGGCGCACCGATAGGGGCAGGTCGGCGGGCACCAGGTCTTCGGGCCGAACGCCGGGCTTGAGCCGCAGAAGCGCCTGCTTCTGGTTGATAATCACCCCAATAGCCTGTGGCTGTTCAACGAGTTGTTGATACAGTGGGCGGCGGCTGTCGGTGGGCTGCAATTCAAAGTGCTCGCCGAGCCCGGCCCAGAAGGCCTCGCTGTCGAAGCCTGCCTCCAGGGCCACCAGCCGGTGGGTGGGCAAGATGGTCTGGCGGTCGGTGGCGGTGTTGGTCAGGTACACCAGGTGGTATCCGGCCAGGGGGTCGGGCGGGGTGCCGGGCAGGTGGCGCACGCGTGCGTAGTGCCGCTGGGCAACCTCGAGGCGGTGGTGGCCGTCGGCGACGTACAGCGCCAGGGGCGAGAGCAGCTGCTGGATGCGCCGCAGGGTGGGGTAGTGCTGCAAAATGCCCAGTTGGTGGACCACGCCTTGGGCATCGGCCACCTCGGCCAGCGGGGGTTGCATGGCGGCGTCGAGGTATTGCTCCAGCTCGCCGCTGGGCTCGTGGTAGAGCACATGGGTAGGGGCGGCGTTGAGGCGGGTGGCCTCGAAGATGGCCAGTTGCCGCTCGACGGCCTGGGGCAACACACCCTCGTGGATGCGCAGGGTGGGTGCGCCGTCCAGCGTCTCGAGCCGTACCAGGGCGATAAACCCCTTGCGCAGGTGCACCTGGTTGTCGCCGTACAGGCTGTAGCGCTGGTAGTAAGGGTAGATGCCGGGCAGGGGGTCGCGCACAAAAACGCCCTCGGCCTGCAGGGTTACCCACGCCTGGGCCGCGGCTTGCGGGCTTGCGGGTACCGAGAGGTGGACCGCGTGGTGGGGCACCTGCCGGTACCGGTCTGCGTGCGTGGCCAGCACACGGTCAATAAGCGGGAACGTAACCTGGCCCAACTGCCCCACGACGGCGGGGTCGTACCGGTAGGCACGAAACGGGCGGATGTGGGCCATGGCAGGTTAAGGCTTCCCCGATCGCGATCGGGACAGGCTACGGGGGGCAAACATCGGGCAAAAGCCGTAGCGGGCCAATTTGTGCACAACAGGTCGTACCAGGGCCTGTTTCTGCCATCTTTGTACGGCTAACTAACTACAAACCAAGCTCGGATGAAGTACCCGTTTTCAGGTACACTGCGCGCAAACCATTTCTGGGCAGTACTTGCCATTTTGGGTTTTGCCCAGCTCCATTTTTCTGAAAAGGTACTCGCGCAAACCCAGCCCGGCAGCCGCTGGAGCGTAAGCCTGGGCGGCGGCATCACGCTGGGCCGTACCGACGTAAAGGCCGAGCTGCCCAGCCCCACCGGTAGCCTCTACCTGGCCTACAACCTCACCCCCGCGCTCACCCTGGGCCTCCAGGGCCGTGGCGCATGGACCGAAGCCGACGCCGACGATGAATTCGGCCGCTACTACAAAGCCCAGCACACCGCCATTGGCCTGCGCACCAACCTGTACCTCGGCGAGGCGCTGCGCATCACCCAAGGTGTGCCGCGCTTTCAGCCCTACGTGCTGCTGGGCCTAAACTACCTAACAACCGAGGTAACCGACGTGGCCAACCCCGTGGGCCAGGAGCGTACCAACTACAGCGGCAACAACGTGGTCTTTTCGTACGGGGTGGGCTTTAAGCTGCACCTGGGCACGCGGGTAGACTGGCTGGTAGAGGCCGAGAACTACTTCGGGCAAGACGACCTGCTCGACGGCCACAACGAAAACGAGTTTGGCAACAAGTTCAACGACCAGCTGCTGTTTGTGCAGACGGGCCTGAGCCTGCGCATCGGCCGCTCCAAGCGCCTCATCCGCACCGAGTGGTCGCACCTAGACCCCGACTACCTGCCCAGCGGCAAGCGCGACACCGTGGTGGTGTACTCCGAACGCATCGTACCCGCACGGCTGGTAGATACCGACGCCGACGGGGTGGTCGATAGCCTCGATCTCGACAACACCACCCCGCCCAACGTCCGCGTGACGACCCGCGGCGTGGCCCTCGATACCGACTACGACGGTATCGCCGACTACCTCGACCCCTGCCCCCTCCAACCCGGCACCGGCGGCGAGCCCTGCCCCCCAGCCCCCACCCCCGGCGCCGACGGCAACCGTGGCACAGGCACCCCAACCGTGCCCACCGAGGCCCCGGCTACCTACTACATCATCGGCGGGGCGTTGGTCAACCCCCAGCACGCCCAAAACCTGGTGCAGGCCCTCAAGGCCAAAGGCTTTGCCGAGGCACAGATTCTGCCCCGGCAGCCGACCACCATTCGGGGCCGCAAGCAGTACGTGTACCGCGTGGCCGTGGCCCAGTACCGGGCCCGCGACGCCGCCTATGGCGCCCTGCAAGACTACCGCAAACGCCTGGGTGGCGAGGTGTGGGTCTTTACCGTGCCCGATACCCCCTAACGGCCAAAACCTGTCGAAGCTCAGGGTCTGCAATCGGTAGGCGTACCTACCTTACGCATTCACATAACCTGATACGTGTATGAATGCGAATGTAGGACTCACCGACCGCCGCGTGCGGTTTGCCATCGGCCTGGTGCTCGTGCTTGTGGCCGTACTGACCAAACAGTGGTGGCTGCTGGCCCTTGCGGCGATAGCCCTGGTTACGGCGGCACTGCGGTTTTGCCCACTTTGGGTCGTGTTGCGGGTCAACACCCTGAAAAAGGCTGTCAAAGGCCAGTAGCCCGCGCTACCTTGCGCCATGGCACTTCGTAAACGGGCCCGCTGGTGGCTTCTGGGTGGTTTGGCGGCGCTGGGCGC
>JANRLA010000025.1:0-7595 GCA_033763015.1 Bacteroidia bacterium | reverse complement strand
GGCCTGGTGGGGCCGCTCGCGCACCGCGCCGCCTACGCGTAGGAGGTACGAGCGCTCGAGGGTGCGTACGGCAAAGTAGTCGTACGTAAAGTCGAGCCGAGGGTCTGCCCACGCAGCCCAGCGCTCGGGCTGGGTGCGCAGCAGGTGGGCCACCTCGGGGGCCAGCAGCGTACCCACGCCCAGGGCTTCGTCGGCGTAGGTGGGCCAATCGGGCGGGGTGCGCCGGTAGAGGGCCAGCATGGCCAGGCGCCCGCCCAGCAGGGCGTGGTCGGGGTGGTAGACCGCAAGCGCGGCGGCGGTTTCGGCAGCCAGTTGGAGCAGCGCCTCGGTATCGTCGGTGGGGGCGCTAGTGGCGGTTGCCAGGAGCGAGTCGAGCTCCAGGAAGCGAGGGCTGAGGTCGGCGGTAAGCTCTTGCAGGAGATGGGGCAGCTGGGTGCGCACATCGCCCCGGGCCAGTAGCGCAAGCAGCCGCTGGATGTCGAGTGCCGGGCTGGGGGTGCCCAACCGGGCTGCCGCCGTGCGGCAGCGGTCCTCCAGCGTGCGTACCATCTACCCCAAATAACGCCGGGGGCATGAAAAAACCGCCCCGGCAACGGGGCGGTTTTCAGTTGCGTGGGTGCTAGGCGCGTTAGGCGGGTAGCAGTTCGGGCTTGGGCTCGAGGTGCGCCTCGGTGCCCTGGCCGTTGCCGCCCCCGGCGTAGGGGTCGTTGCCCTTGCGCTTACGGCCAAAGAGCCGCCCCACGTACCGCAGCGTGGCCGTGGTCTGGACGAACGCCGCCGGCACCACAAAGAGCGTGAGGAACATGGAGGTAGTAAGCCCCCCGATAAGCGCCCAGGCCAGGCCGTTCTTCCACTCGGCGCCAGCGCCGGTAGCGATCGCAATGGGCATCATCCCGAAGATGAGCGCAAAGGTGGTCATTACGATGGGTCGAAGCCGTTCGCGGCCCGCTTCGGCCACGGCCTCTTTCAGGCTCAGCCCATCGGCCATGCGCTTGAGGGCAAAGTCGACGAGCAGAATGGCGTTTTTCGCCACCAGGCCCTGTAGCATGATAATGCCCAGAATGGAGGGCACGCTAAACGGCTTGTTCGTCAGCGCCAGGGCGAAAAGGGCCCCGATAATGGCCACCGGCAGCGAAAAGAGCACCACAAAGGGGTACACATAGCTGTTGTAGAGCGCCACCATGATGAGGTACATGAAGATGATGGCCAAGAGCAGGGCCAGGCCGAGCGAACCAAAGCCTTCGGATTGGTTTTTCACGTCGCCCTCCCAGTCGTAGCTCACGGTACCGGGCAGGAAGCCGGGTTGGCTCATCTGGTTGATCATGGCCGTGCTTACGTCGCTGCTGGGCACACCCACAATCTGGCTCGAGAGGGTGATAGAGGCCGAACGGTTGTAGCGCTCGAGTTTCGAGGGCCCGGCGTCGAGGTAAACGGTGGCAAACTGCTGGAGCTCGATGAGCTCGCCGCGGGTGCTCAGGAACGTGAGGCGCTTCACGTCTTCGGTGCGGGTGCGGTCGAACTGGTCGAGCCGAACGCGGATGTCGTAGTCTTTGGTCCCGTCGCGGTACTTCGAGTCGTCGTCGCCGGTCAAGGCCGTGCGCAGAGACGCACCTACCTCGGCGATGGTCAGGCCCAGGTCGGCCATTTTGGTGCGGTCTAGGTCCACGCGCAGTTCGGGCTTGCCGTCCTGGGTCGAGAGCCGCACGTCTGAAGTGCCGGGTATGTTTTGCGTGAAGCGCAGCATGCGGTCGGCGGCCACGAGCACCGAGTCGTAGTTGGGCCCGTTGAGGATGAGCTGGATGGGGGCCTCGTCGGCCGAGCCAAAGAAGCCAATGGGTGTCACGCGGGCCTTTACGTTCGGGAAGCGTTCGCGCAGCGTGCGGCGAATCTCACTCGTGATCTGCTCGGTCGTTCGCTGCCGCTGTTCGAAGGGCACCAGGTTGACCCTGAGTTCGGCCACGTTGGCCGATGAGCTACCGATAAGCCCCTCGTTCGAGGCCCCGACGTTGGTAAAGATGCGGTCGACCTCGGGCACGTCGCTAATAGCCGATTCGACCTGGAAGGCCAGTTGGTTGGTCTGCTCCAGCTTGGCGTTGAGCGGCAGCTCGGCAATGACCGAGAACTCGCCACGGTCGGAGCGCTCGAAGAACTCGCCGCCGATGTAGCCACCCCCTACCAAAAACATCATCGTGGCAATCATGGCCATCAGCGAACCGATGGTGATTACCCAGCGGCGGGCAGTAGACCGCACGACCCAGCCCACCGACTGGCCGTAGCGGCGGCTCAGGCCCGTAAACCAGCCCTCAAAGCCCAGCACCAGCCGCCCAATAAACGTGCGCGCCTGGAAATGCTCCAGCTTCGCCATGCGGCTGGCCATTACCGGGGTGATGGTGAACGATACCAAGAGCGAAATCATGGTACTGATGACAATGACCAGCGCATACGAGCTGATAATGCCGCCCACCAGGCCGCCCACAAAACCCAGCGGCAGGAACACCACGACGTCTACCAGGGTGATGGAGAGGGCCGTAAACCCAATCTCGTTACGCCCATCGAGCGCGGCCTGCCGACGGCTTTTGCCCATCTCGAGGTGCCGGTAGATGTTCTCGAGTACCACAATCGAGTCATCGACCAGAATGCCCACCACCAGGCTCAGGGCCAGCATGGTCATCAGGTTGAGCGTAAAACCGAAGACGTAGAAGGCGATGAACGTACTGATGATAGACGCCGGCAAGGCCACCATGACGATGAACGAGCTGCGTAGGCTGTGCAAAAACACGAGCATCACCAGCGCCACGAGCACGATAGCCAGGAAGAGGTCGTGCTGCACGGCCTCGGCGGCTTGGATGGTGAAGTCGGAGGTATCGTTGGCGACCTCGAAGAACAGGCCCTCGCGGGCGTAGTCGGCTTTGAGTGTTTCAAATTCGGCGCGCACCAGTTGGCTCACGGCCACGGCGTTGGCATCGGTCTGCTTGGTCACAAACAGGCCCACGGCCGGCTTGAGGTTCAGGCGCACCACGTTGGTGGGCTCTACGATGCCATCGTTCACGTCGGCAATCATGCCCAGGGTGATGTCGCTGCCCGTGGAGCTTTGGGCCACCACCAGGCTGTGAAGCTGCTCGAGAGACGTGAATTTGCCCGCGACGCGCACGTTGTACTGGCCATCTTGGTCTTTTACGTTGCCCGTGGGCACGTCTAGGTTGTAAGCGCCAATGGTTTGGCTCACCTGGCCGATGGATAGACCGTAGAGCTTAAGCTTCTCAGCATCCACGTTCACCTGAATTTCGCGCTCTTCGCCGCCTACAATGCTGATGGTGCCGACGCCCGAGATTTTCGAAAGCCGGGGTTTGACCCGGTCTTCCATCAGGTCGAAGAAGGCCTTGGGCGACATATCGGCCGTTACGGCAACCGTAAGGATGGGCAGCTCGTCGAGGGCAAACTTGTCGATGGTGGGCTCCTCGACGTCGGAGGGCAGGTTCGCGCGGATAGCGTTGACCTTGCGCTGGACGTTCTGGATGGCCTGGTCGATGTCTTGGTCCTGCTCGAAGTTGATGAGCGTGAAGGCAATGCCCTCGCTGCTGGTCGAGCGCATGTTGTCGATACCCTCGATGAGCGAAACGGCGTCTTCGATCTCTTTCACCACGCTCGTTTCCACCTCGTTGGGGGCGGCCCCGGGGTAGATGGTGGTAATGGTTACCACCGGCGGATCGACCTTCGGGATGAGCTCGTAGCTCAGCTGGGTGTAGCTAAAGAGGCCCAAAATGCCCAGCACCAGAAACAGCACCACCACCAGGGTGGGCCTACGGATCAGGATAGCGGTAATGGAGTTGCCGTTCAGGTCGTACTGAGGGCTGGCATCCTCCGGGATGTGTGTATGTGAGTGTTCGTTTGACATGCCCTTGGCAGAGAAGTTGGAGACGAGGGGCGCAGGCGGGGCCTACTTGGCGGCTTGAATGACTGCGACGGGGGCTTCGTTGTAGAGGTTCAAGAGGCCCGTTACGGCGATGGCGTCGCCTTCGGTTACGCCGGTGCTCACCACCAGCCGGTCGCCCACCTCGCTAATCACCTGTACGGGTGTGAGGTATGCCTTGCCTGAACGCACGACGTATACCTGGGCATCTTTGGTGCTGCCCACCAGCGACTCGCGGGGGATGATCAGGGCGTTGGTGCTGGGCAGGGTCGTGAACGTAACCCGGGCAAACATGCCGGCCTTGAGCGGGTTGGCGGCGCTATTGGCCACCACCACCTCGACCGGGTAGTTGTGGGCGGCATCGCCCTTGGCCCCAATGGCCTGTACTGTGCCCCGGTAGGTGGCGCCGGGGTGCACCGAGCTGGTTACCTCGACGGCCATGCCCGGCTTCACCCGGAAAATGTCTTCTTCCGACACGTTAATGACCACCTTGAGGCGGCTGATGTCGACCACGTTGGCCAGCAGCGTGGGTGGGGTCTGTTGCAGGTACGAGCCCACCTCTACGTATTTACTGGCAATGACGCCCCCAAAGGGCATGCGAATCTGGGTATTGGCCAGGGCCCGGCGGGCGTTCACCAGGTCTGCCTCGGCGGCCACGACGGCCAGCTTGAGGTTATCGAGCTGCTGGTCGGTGCCGACGTTCGACTGGCGCAGGCCCTGATAGCGCTCCAGGTCTTTCTGGGCCTTTTCAAGGTTGGCCTCGGCGAGCTTGAGGGCAGCGGCTTGGAGCTCGCTGTCTACGGCCACGAACACGGCACCTTTGGGCAGGTAGTCGCCTAGTTTGCCGTTTACGGCCAGCACGCGGCCAGCGGTTTCGCCATAAAGTTCAATGTCGGCGTTGGCGTTGACGGTGCCGATGAGGCTGATGGGCTGCTGCAGGTTCTGGCGGGCCACCGTGGCTACCGTTACACTGACGGCGCCACCGCGCTCGGCTTTGGGGGTATTCTCAATTCGCTTCTTCTTGTTGCTGGCCAGGGTGTACCCGACCCAGACGAAGAGCAGGAGCAGCAGGGCGCTCCAAATCAGGGTGCGACGCATGGTAGTGGAGTGTAGGGGTGTGTGTTTGTTTGTGTGTGTTGCCCGAAAAGGGATGCTTCGACAACGTAAAGTTGCCGGAAAACATCTCCCGAAACTACCAAAGTTTTGAAAGTTTCCTGTGAAGAAATTGTAACGCCCTGTAGCTGTGTGTTACCGAATGGCAACCCCCACCCCGCAAATGCCCTTAGATTGGTAGTGTAGGTGCCACTACCCCTTGGGCGGGGTGGGTTACTCCACTCGCATATCAATCAGCTTCTCGCCGTTCAAAAAGCCCTCCAGGCGGTCGCCTACCTGCACGGGGCCCACCCCGGCGGGGGTGCCGGTGAAGATGAGGTCGCCCACCAGCAGTTTGTAGTACTGGCTCACGTAGGCAATGACCTGCTCGAGGGGGAAGAGCCAGTCTGCAGTGGTACCCTGCTGGCGGGTTTCGCCGTTCACGCGCAGCTCGAGCGTGAGCTGGCCCCAGGGCCCGAAGCGCTCGGGTGGTAGGAGCTCTGAGATGGGCGCCGAGCCTACGAAGCCCTTGGCCAGCTCCCAGGGCAGGCCCTTGGCCTTAAACTTGGTCTGCAGGTCGCGGGCGGTGAAATCGATGCCTAGGCCGATGCCCGACACGTAGCCGACGGCAAACTCGGGCGCAATGTGGTAGCCGGGCTTGCCGATCTGGAAGATGACCTCCAGCTCGTGGTGGATGTCGGTGCTGAAGTCGGGGTACAGAAACGGGGCGTTGCCGCGCAGCACGGCCGTATCGGGCTTCAGGAAGATGACGGGCTCGGTCGGCACCTCGTTCTTGAGCTCTTTGGCATGCTCGGCGTAGTTTCGCCCCACACAGATGAGTTTCATGGCCCTGAAGATGGGGCACAAACGGATACCCCCGGCAGGCCCAGTGCCCCAAGCGCCGTACCTTAGGGTATGCGTTTTGTAACTCTACTGGGGGTGGCCCTGCTACCCCTGTGGCTCTGGGCCCAGCCGCCGTGCACGTTCCGGCTAGCCAAGCTGAAGTACGAAGGTGGCGGCGACTGGTACAGCAACCCCAGTGCCCTGCCCAACCTGCTGGGGTTCCTGCGGGCCAAAACCAACACCGCGGTATGCCCCGACGAAGAAGTGGTCGAACCGGGCAGTGCCCAGCTGTTTCAATACCCCTTCGTGTACCTCACCGGCCACGGTAACGTGGTGTTCAGCCCCCAGGAGGTCGAAAACCTGCGGACGTACCTGCAGGCTGGCGGGTTTTTGCTCATGGACGACAACTACGGGCTGCACAGCTACGCGAAGCGCGAAATCGCGAAGCTGTTCCCCGACGTGCCGCTGCGCGAGATTCCGTGGGACCACCCCATCTACCGCCAGGCCTTCCGCTTCGAGCGGGGCATCCCCAAGATCCACGAGCACGACGGCAAGCCCGCCCAGGCCTTTGGCATCGAGCTCGAAGGGCGGCTGGTGCTGGTCTTGACCTACGAGGCCGACCTGAGCGACGGCTGGGAAGACCCCGAGGTGCACCACGACCCCGAGGCCATCCGCCAGCAGGCCCTGCAGATGGGCGCCAACCTGGTGCTCTACGCCATTGGCGGCCACACCACCCAAGCCAATTAACCGTACCCACCCCTGTTAGCGCACCCCTATGGCCATTCCCCCCACCGCGAAACCCACCCTATTCCTCGGGGTGACCGACCGGGCCGCAGCCCAGGCGTTTTACAGCGACCGATTGGGCCTACCGTTTCTGGGCGAACACCACGGGCTACTCATGTACGCCCTGCAGGGTGCAACCTTGTACCTCTCTGGCGCCCCCAGCTTCAAACCCCACGAGTTTACGGTACTCAACTGGGAGGTACCCGACCTCGACGCCGCCCAGGCGGCCCTCAAGGCCACCGGCGTAGTGTTTACCGACTACCGGGAGGCGGCCTTTGGGCTTGAACAAGACGAAAACCTGGTGTGGACAGCCCCCGACGGCACACGCATTGCCTGGTTCAACGACCCCGCCGGCAACGTGCTCTCCATCAGCCAGCCCGCCTAGTCTTTCAGGGCGATGCCCACCTCGGCCAGGGCGGCCGGCGGTACGGGCCCGGGGGCGTCGAGCATCAGGTCGCGGCCCGAGGCCGTTTTGGGGAAGGCAATGACATCGCGGATAGTCTCGCCGCCCGTGAGCAGCATCACCCAGCGGTCGAGCCCGAAAGCGCAGCCCGCGTGGGGGGGCGCCCCGTACTCGAAGGCCCGCAGCAGGAAGCCAAACTTCTCGTCAATTTCTGCCTCGCTCAGCCCCAGGTACCGAAAGACCTTGTCTTGCACCTCGCGGCGGTGGATACGCACCGAGCCCGACACGATCTCGTTACCGTTGATGACCAGGTCGTAGCACAGGGCCCGCACGCTAAGCGGGTCGGTGTCGAGCAGGTGTTCGTCGGCGGGGTTGGGGGCCACAAAGGGGTGGTGCACGGGCATGGGGGCGCCGGTCGCGGGGTCGGCCTCAAACATCGGGAAGTCGGTCACCCAGGCGACGGCCCAGGCATCTGCACCGCGTAGCCCTAGCTGCGTACCGAGCTCTAGCCGCAGGTCGCCGAGCGTCTTGCGAACGACGGCGGGGCTATCGGCAACCAGTAGT
>JANRLA010000024.1:0-4075 GCA_033763015.1 Bacteroidia bacterium | reverse complement strand
TACCGTGAGCTGCGGGGTACCGGCATCGGTGTAGCTCAGCATCCCCATGGCCACGCACAGCACCCGCCCAAACTCGGCCTTGATGGCCCCGGCTTCGTATTCGGCGGCAGCGGTGCTATCCGTTTGGCCCCGGCGGTGGTAGGGCTTTAACCAGTGGGCCTGCAGGCCCGGGGGCAGGTCGCCAAACCGGGCCGTGAGGGGCACGGTCTCGATGTCGAGAAACAGAATGGTGGTGGGGTCAACGCCGGTCATGGCCGCAAGGTACGGCCCCTTAGGGGGCTGCCTGCCAGGCCGGGGTGGGGTTGCGCACTGGCGGCTGGGCCCTGAGGTAGTGGTAGATGGCCTGTAGGTCGTAGGGGGTCAGTCGGGCATAGCCCTCCCAGTACATGGGGCTGGAAAAACCCGAAGTGCCTACCGGCCCGAAGGCAAAGGGCGGGGCCAGGTGCCGAAAGCGCTGCACGAAGCGGGCTTCGGCCCAGCGGCCGAGGCCAGTTTCGGGGTCGGGCGTCAGGTTCGTAGCGAAGACCACGGCCCCGGTGGGCAGCTCGAAGCGTCGCCCACCCCGCAGGTCGGTTGGCTGGTAGGGGTCGGCAGCGTCAGGGTTGGCGTGGCATGCCCCGCAGGCCGCCACCGTAACCAGGTAGCGCCCGTAGGCCAGGGTATCGGCCAGCGGGGGCTTGTTCTGGGGGGGTAGGTCGCGGCGGTGGTGGCGGCTGTGCCACGGGCGGGGCGGCTTACCAACGGCCGAGGATGGCGAAACCTCTACAGAGGCCACGTACGCGTATACGGCCTGGGCATCGAGGGGGTCTAGGTGCTGGTAGGCGGGCCAGGGGCAGTCGGCCGCAACAGCGGTGCCCCCTTCGGCCGTCAGGCGCACCCCACGGGTAAAGCGCCAAATAAAGTCTTGGGGGCTGACCGTAACCGGTCGCACCGCGGGTGTGGCCCTGGGTGTCGCTACGTGCGGCCGGGGGCCCCACCCCACCCCGCCAGTAAAGTACCCCTCGGGCGCAAGGGGGCCGGCAAAGCGTGTCCAGTCGCGTGGGCTGTGGCAGCCCACACATCCCAGGAGGCCTGTCGCCAGGTACTCGCCCCGCTGCACCAAAAAACGGGTGGGCCGAACGGAGTACCCTTTCGGCGGGGGCAGAAAATCGGTTGCGCCCATCCGCGTGGGCCCTGGGGTGTAGCCATAGTACAGCCAGGCCCCGCCACTAACCGCGACCAGCAGCGCTGCACCCACCCACCGAAAAAGGCCCCTGTTCACCCCCCGAAACTAACCCCTGGCCGCACACCCAACCACCCTTGCAGCGATTCTAACCGGTGGCGTATCTTTGCACCCCGTAAACGGAGGTTGTAGCTCAGCAGGTTAGAGCACCAGATTGTGGATCTGGAGGTCGCCGGTTCGAAACCGGTCAGCCTCCCGTGAAGGAAAAGCCCCCACGCGGGGCTTTTTGCTTGTAGTAGCCTACGCCTTTTGGCGTACCGCTGGGCCCAGAAACCCCTAATCTGTCGGTTTGCAGGCTCTTTTTTCGGTGGGGGATACGAAACAGGTTAATGTTACCGTAATGTTACCTACTAAACCCCACGATTAACCTTATCTTAAACAGTGTCGCTTCGTACCATGGCCGTATTCGCCTTTTTGGCACAACTCTCGGGCCCCGCTTTTGCCCAACGCAGTCACCTGTCTTCGCTACTGGCCTACAATAGCCAGCGGACAGAACGGCTGTACTACGTGCGGGTGCAAGACGTTGATGCGGGCCGTAACGAGCTCATCGGTCGCGCGCTTCAGGCCTTGCACCGCCAGCTGCCCCCCGACCGGATTGCACTGCTGCGCTACGCGCCAGAACTGGGCCAGGTAGCCGCCCGCGTCGTGATCGATGCCACACCCTTTGGGCCCGTGGGCGATGACAGCCTACGCCTGAGCTTTGAGTTCAGCGTAACGGCCATCCCCGGCACGTACCGGTTAACCCTGGAGGGTTTTGAGCTCATGAGCTCGGGTCTCTCTAGCGCTTGGCTCGAAGCCCTGGGCATCGAAGAACCTACCCTCGAAGCCCTGCTCAAAGCGCAAAATGCCGCGTACGACAGTAACCGCGCCTGGGTGCTGTGCCAGATTGATTCGCAGCTCGGCAAGTTTGCCGAAGACGTAGAAGCCGCTGTTGTCAAGCCTCGCGAGGGCTCGTCGTAACTTCCTCCGATGGGACGATAACCGGTGCGGGTGGCCAAAGTACTGCCATGGGATTGGGAGATCTAGGAGAGTTGGCACACTGTAACCCCCGCACCCCCGTCGGTCGCCGCCGCATCGGCCATTGCGTGCACTTGGGGGCATTGCTCTCGGATAAAAGCCCGTACGGCCTTTTTTAGCGCCCCCGTACCCACACCATGCACAATGGCAACCGAGGGCAGCCCCTGCAAGTGGGCCTGATCGAGCACGCGCTGAACCTCGGGCAGGGCCTCTTCGGGCCGCTTACCCCGGATGTCGAGCGCGAGGGTGACCTCGCTTTCGTGCAGCTTCGGGCGCTGGGCAGGCCGACTGGGGGCGACGACTGGCTTGACCCGTACGAGCTCAAGTTCGCTGCGCGGCACCGTCGTGCGGAAGTCGCCTACGGCTACCTCGGCCGTTTTGGGTTTCAGTTTCAATACAGTTGCCACTACCCCACTGCTGCGCACACGCACCGTGGCACCGGGGGTTAGTTCGCCACCCTTGGCAAGTACCCAGTCGGGGGCTTCTACCACGGGTTCGAGTTCAGGCGTGGGGGCTGACGGTTCGGGCGGCAGTTCATTGACCGTGATGGGTGCCAGCAGCGCCTGGGCCAAGACATCGAGCTGTTTCTCGGTCATGGCCGGGGCTTCGGCCTGCCGCAAGAGTAGTTTGGCATCGGCCTTAGCCTGGCGTACGATGGCCTTGGCCTCCTGCTGCGCCTGCCGCAGGAGCGTGGTTTTCTGGCGCTCGAGCTCGGCTTTCTCGGCTTCTACGCGCTTCAAGAGCCCCTCGAGCTCCTCTTCCCGGAACTTCGTCCGGCCCGAGCGGGCCCGCAGTTGTTGCTGCTCCTCGCGCAGTTCGACCAGCAGCTGCTCGGTATCGGCGCGCGTAACGCCCATGCGGGTGCGGGCCTTGGCCAAGAGCACCTCGGGGATACCCACCCGGGCGGCCATCTCCAGAGCGTAGCTGCTGCCCGGCAGCCCCAACTCCAGTTGGTACGTAGGCCTAAGCGAGGCCCGGTCGAACTGCATGGCCGCGTTGGCCAGGAGCGGGTGCCGCGTGGCCAGGTCTTTTAGGTTGCTGTAGTGGGTGGTCACCACCCCCAGGGCGCCGCGTTCGGCAAAGGCCTCGAGCAACACTTCGGCGATAGGGCCACCCAGTTGCGGGTCGGTACCGGTGCCAAATTCATCGATGAGAAAGAGGCTGTGCGCTGTAAGCCCCTCGTGAAAGGCGCGTAGGTGGGTCAGGTGCGAGCTGTAAGTCGATAGGTCGTTCTGGACCGACTGGTCATCGCCCATCTCGACAAACAGTTTGTCTACCCACCCAAACCGGCTCTTGGCCGCCACTGGCAGCAGCATCCCGGCCTGCGCCCACACCTGCAAGAGCCCCACCGTTTGCAGCGTCACCGACTTACCCCCCGCGTTGGGTCCCGAAATAACCAGCGCCCGCTCGGGCGCCGCCAGGGTTACGGTGAGCGGCACTACCGCCGCCCCTTTGGCCAGCGCGAGTACCGGGTGGCGGGCGGCCTGTAGCTCGAGGCCCCGAAAGCCAGGCTCGATGGCCACGGGCCCGGCATCTAGGCGGTAGGCTAGCTGGGCCTGGGCCTGCAAGACATCCAGCGCCGTGACCCAGCCCAGCGACCGGTGCAAGGCGGGCAGCTCGGCGCGTAGCCGGTCGGCCAGCGCGGTGAGGATGCGCACCGTTTCGTGCTGCACCTGCAGCCGCAGCTCGCGCAGCTGGTTGCTGAGCGGCAGGGCCTCCAGGGGCTCCATGTACACCGTTTGGCCCGAGGCCGAGAGGTCGTGCACCACACCGGGGAAGCGGTGCTTGTCGGCGGCCTGGACGGGTACCAGTAGCTGGCCGTTGCGCAGTGTAAGC
>JANRLA010000023.1:0-20548 GCA_033763015.1 Bacteroidia bacterium | reverse complement strand
GAGCGCTCGGGTTACCAGCCCTGCCCCGAAGGAGCGCCTGTGCCGGGACGCCCTGGCTCACGTAGTCCAGGTCAACCGCTCACGACCTCACGCCCGACTGGAGAAAACGCGGTGCTCATTCGTCTACTGCGCGCAAGATGGGTGCTGCGCAGGCGGGTTTGGCACTGTGTGCACGCGTGGTTGTGCACCCTGGGGAATAGTGGGGGCTTCGCACCACCCCTATCCCCTCCTCAGGGAGGAGGGGCAACGCGGCGGGGGTGTAGTACCGCCGACGACCTCACGCCCGACTGGAGGACGTTTACTCGTGACCCGACTGCGTCGGGTGGGCGGTGCTCATGCGTCTACTGGCGGCAAGATGGGAGCTATGTCTGTGTGTGGGTTATGGTGTGCACGGGCGGTTGTGCACGCTGGGGAATAGTGAGTTTTTGGGTGCGCATGTGGGCTTGGACTTCCTAGCGCTCATGGCCGCGGGGCCGCGTGGGCGGTGCTCGCGCTGGAGATTTGCTGGGGCGGCGTCGCGGACGGGCCGCGCCGCAGGCCTAGCGGCCTTTACGCCCCCCCCAAATGCTATGCGCTGCGCTCCGCCACTGGGATCGTCCGGGCCCTGTCGGGCCCGTGGGCCCTACGCGCTTGCGCCCCCGGGGGCTTTGCGGTGTAGGGCCGCTCACGCCTTCACGCCCGACGGGAGGACGTTTACTCGTGACCCGACTGCGTCGGGTGGGCGGTGCTCATTTGTCTACTTCCGGCGCGATGCAGGGTTAGTGGGCGTAGGGGTTACGCCGTGCACAGGGGCTTGGCGGTGTAGGGCCGGTGATAAGCGATGCCTGTTGGGGTAAGATGGGCCATTCGCGCTGATACAGATACATCTGCAATAAATCTCGCTTTAGGAGTATTTTTGAGCCTCGTGTTGAAAGCACGTTTCTGATTGAAGGATATGCATTTAGGGCAACAACGCAAAACTCTTCGCCTTGTCTTAATCTGGACTAGGCCATAACATGAAACTTTACATTTTCACACTAGCAATTTTAATCTCGATTAGTTCGCAGCTAAAAGCAAATCAGGTGCCCTGCAGCGACACTCTCTATTTTGAAAATGCCAAATTGATAGAAATTACAACCAAACGTTTATTCATATTTTCTAAATCCGATGATGATATCTATTTGTCGACCTTGCTATTCGAATTAGAAGATAATGGATATCTTTTGCTAAATTACAGGGGTCAAAACCCAATTCCTACAAATAAAGGTTCCTTGTTGTTTCTTGAGTCAATTTTAGAGTTAAATAAAAGTTGCTGGATTGCTAGTGGTGGTATCTACTCTTTTTCATTAGTTCAATTTTGCATTGAAGACATTCCAATAAATATATACTACAACTCTACTTATAGCAAAATGCCTATTAGGGAATCCGGGAATATCGACAATAAAGATAACGGCAAGCAACTATTGCTTAATCAAGCTCATCCCTATTTTGATATGGCTAACAAGGTTTACAAAATTATACTAGATGGTTGTTAAGATGATCGCATGATCAAATAAGACATTTTCTAGAATAAGGATATTGTATCAGATTGAATAATGCCCATACCTACGCCCAGAAGCTCGACTACCGGCACAACATACGGGGGTGGCTTACGCGCATCAACGAGCCCAACACCCCGGACCGTGCAGGGACCTAGGGGCCTGCTACCCTTCCCAGCCTGCTTTGCCGATGAGGGGCACGAAGCGGAAGTTGGGGTGGGTGCGCTGGGAGTAGTCGGTTTCGGTGAGGCGGGTAAGCTCGATGAGCTGCTGCACCTCGCGGTCGCCGACGGGCATTACCAGCCGCCCCCCGATGGCCAGCTGTTCGCGCAGGGCCGGGGGTATGGCTGGGCCCCCCGCGGTAACGATGATTCCCTGGTAGGGTGCGTGGGTGGGCCAGCCCAGGGTGCCATCGCCCAGGCGCAGGCGGACGGTGTAGCCCAGGGCCCGCAGCAGCTTCTGGGTGCGGTGGTAGAGCTCGGGCACGCGCTCGATGCTGTATACCTGGGCCCCGAGGGCGTGCAGTACGGCGGCCTGGTAGCCGCTGCCGGTGCCGACCTCGAGCACGCGGTGACCGGGCTGTAGGCCCAGGGCCTGGGTCATGTACCCGACGGTGTAGGGCTGGCTGATGGTCTGCTCGGCGCCAATGGGCAGGGGGATGTCTAAGTAGGCCTTTTCGGCGAAGGCCGACTCGACGAAGGCGTGGCGAGGGACGGCGTTGATGGCGGCCAGGACGGCCTCGTCGGTAATCCCCTCCCGTCGCAGCCCATCCACCAGGCGCTGGCGCAGTCCTTTGAGCTTGAAGGTATCGGGGTAGGGCGCGGTCATGGGGGCAGGTGCAAGCTACGGCAGGCCCCGCGGCTGCCCGCAGGCCAGTATCAACACCCAGCGGCACGGTGGGTGTTGCGGAATGGGCGTACTTTTGGCCCCCAATGGTCATTGTAACGGCCCTCACCCACATTGGGCGGTATTTCTTGATGCTGGCCCGGCTCTTTACCGGGATGGAGAAGCTGCGGGTGTATTGGATGGCCTGGATGCGCGAGATCATCAGCATGGGCATTGGCAGCCTGCTCATTGTGCTCATCATCAGCCTGTTTGTGGGCATGGTGAGCACCATTCAGACGGCCTACCAGCTGCTGACGGCGTTCATACCGAAGAGTGCCATAGGCAGCGTGGTGTCGGCGACGGCCATACTGGAGTTTGCCAGTACGGTGACGAGCCTGGTGCTGGCGGGCAAGATTGGCTCGAACATCGCTTCGGAGCTGGGTACGATGCGGGTATCGGAGCAGATAGATGCGCTGGATGTGATGGGCATCAACAGCATGTCGTACCTGGTGCTACCCAAGATACTGGCGGCCCTGGTGTGCTTCCCGATCCTGACGATTGTAGCGGCGTTCTTGATGCACGTGGGCGGCATTGTGGCGGGCGATGCGCTGGGGCTGGTCACGCCGGCCCAGTTTGCGGTGGGCGCGCGGAGCAACTTTACCGACTTTCAGTTCACCTTCATGCTCATCAAGGCCGTTTCGTACGGGTTTATCATCGCCAGCATTTCGTCGTACTACGGCTACCACGTGCGGGGCGGGGCGCTGGAGGTGGGCGTGGCCAGCACCAATGCGGTGGTGTACAGCTGCATCACGGTCTTGTTTGCCGACTACCTCTTGGCCCAGCTTCTACTGTAGCGTATGAGCATTGTTGTAGAAGGCCTCCACAAGACCTTTGGGTCGCACCACGTGCTCAAGGGCATTGATTTTGCCTTTGAGACGGGCAAGATCAACATGATTATCGGGGCCTCGGGCTCTGGTAAGACGGTGCTGCTCAAGTGCATGGTGGGGCTGCTCACGCCCGAGGAGGGCCGGGTGAGCTTTGATGGCATCGACATCCACCGGCTGCCGTACCGGCAGATGCGCGAGCTGCGCAAACAGATCGGGATGCTGTTTCAGGGCGGGGCGCTCTTTGATAGCCAGACGGTGGCCGAGAACGTGGCCTTCCCGCTCAGGATGTTTACCCAGCTCAAGGAGCGCGAGATCCGCGACCGGGTGCAGCTCTCGCTTGAGCGGGTGAACCTGCCGAAGGCCGGGGCGCTATACCCTGGCGAGATTTCGGGGGGGATGAAAAAGCGCGTGGGCATTGCCCGCGCCCTGGTGCTGGGGCCGCGGTACCTGTTTTGCGACGAGCCGAACTCGGGCCTAGACCCCGAAACGGCCGAGGTGATTGACCAGCTCATCCGGCGGCTGACGGACGAACTGGGCATCACGACCGTGGTGGTATCGCATGATATGAAGAGCGTGCTGTCTATTGGCGACCACATCCTGTTCGTTTTTCAGGGCCACCGCCAATGGGTGGGCACGCGCGAAGAGGTGAGCAGTGCCGAAGACCCCTACCTGCAGAAGTTCATCGAAATCTCGGGTGTTATCGATGTGTTTGCGAGCAAGCCCAGCGGCTACAACCGCTCGCTGCCCACGGGGCCCATTGAGCGGCGGCGGTAGCCTGGGGCGCCTATTCGCTGGGGGCCAGCTCGACACGGCTCAGGGGCAGGTAGAGGTCCATGGGGCTGACGGGGAAGTGCCGGACACGTGGGTGCGTGAAGCGCACGATGCGGTAGTAGTAGAGCACCACCAGGGGGCAGTCGGGTAGCCAGGTGCGTTCGGCGGCCAGGTAGCCCCGGTGCCGCAGGCTGTCGGTAGGTTCGGCGAGCGCGGCGCGGTAGGTGCTGTCGAAGGCCGGGTTGTGGTAGCGGGTGGTGTTGGGCCCGTTGGGGGCGCGGTTGGGGCTGTAGAGCAGGGCCAGAAAGTTTTCGGCGTCGGGGTAATCGGCCACCCAACTGGCGCGCCAGAGCTGGGCCCGGCCTTGGGCGATCTGTTCGCGGGCGCTGCTGCCCTCCTGGTTTTCGATTTGGAGGCGGATGCCCACCTGTGCGAGGGCATTCTGCAGGTACTCGGCTTGGGCTTGGTAGGCGGGGCTGTTGGTGAGTACCAGGGGCGGCAGGCCGCGCCCGCCGGGGTAGCCGGCCTGGGCCAGGAGCCGCCGAGACTGCTCGGGGGCATAGTCGTAGCCCGTGAGGCTGTCGGAGAAGCCGGGGGTGCCGGGGGGTACCAGGCCGTGGACGCCGGGGTAGGCGGTGCCGCTGCGCAGGTAGCGCACGAGCTCGGTGCGGTCGATGGCGTAGGCGAGGGCTTGGCGCAGGCGGGGGTCGGCCCAGGGGCCGGGGCTGAGGAGGGTATCGGAGAGGAGGCCGAGGTATTCGGTCGTCAGCTGGGGGGCGCTCCAGTAGCGCAGGCGCCCCAGGTAGCGGTCGGCCAGGCTGCCGTCGGTGGTCAGGACTTCGTCTTTCAGGGCCGGGTCGAGGCCGTCTACCATGTCGAGCTCGCCGCGGACCAGGCCCAGGAGGGCTACCAACCGGTCGCTTTGAAAGCTAAAGTGAAGGGTAGGGGTGCGGGGCAGGCCGAGGGTGCGGTAGCGGGGGTGGGCGGTGAGCACCAGGTGTCGGCCTTCGTCCCACCGGCGCAGGCGGTAGGGGCCGGTGCCGATGGGGTGGCTGCGGAAGGCCTTGCCGTGGTAGGCCACCACCTCGGGCGGCACGACGAACCCGTAGGGCAGGGTGAGGAGCGAGAGGAAGGGTGCATAGGGGGCGGTAAGGCGCACGACGACGGTACTGTCGGTAGGGGCATAGAGGCCGGCCAGGGTATCGGCCTGGCCGGCGCGGAAGGCCTCGAGCCCCTCGATGCGGCCGCTAAAGACCCAGGCGCCGGGGCTGGCTGTGGCGGGGTCGCACACCCGGCGCAGGCTGTAGACGACGTCGTGGGCGGTGAGGGCACGGGTGCTGTCGGGCGCGGCGAAGGCGGGGTGGGGGTGGTAATACACCCCGGGCCGCAGGGTAAAGGTGTAGGTGCGCCCATCGGGGCTTACGGCCCAGCGCTGGGCCAGGGCGGGCACCACGTGCAGCGAGTCGTCGAGCGCCACCAGGCCCTCGAAGAGCTGCTGGGTGCACCAGGTCATGGCCTGGTCGCGGGCGTAGGCGGGGTCGAGCGAAGCGGGGCTGGTGGTGAGGTTGAGGCGCAAAACCCCCGCGGGTGGGGCCGTGGGGCCGCCGCAGCCCACGAGCATGGCCAGCAGCCCGAGGGCAGCCCAGGACCGGGCAGTGAGAAACGAATGAGGGCCCCGCACGGCCAGCAAATTGCCTACTTTTGTGTACCTGCGCGGCGCGGGCCGGAAACCCCCCGGTACCTGCCCCGCGCTTTTTTCACCGTACACGCGAAACCATGGGCAAAGTCATAGCGATAGCCAACCAGAAAGGCGGGGTAGGCAAAACCACGACAGCGATCAACCTGACCGCATCGCTGGCTGTGCTGGAGTACAAATGCCTGCTGGTCGATACCGACCCCCAGGCCAACGCTACTTCGGGCATCGGGTTCGACCCCAAGCACATCAAGACCAGCATTTACGACTGCATCATGAACGATGAGGTCAAGCCCGCTGACCTGGTGCTGGAGGCCGACTTTAAAGAAACCCAGGACTACCTCTACCTGCTGCCCTCGCACATCGACCTGGTGGGTGCCGAGATTGAGCTGATCAACCTGCCGAACAGGGAGCGCAAAATGAAAGAGGTGCTCGACCAGGTGAAAGACGACTACGACTTTGTGGTGGTCGACTGCTCGCCGTCGCTGGGCCTCATCACGGTGAATGCCCTGACGGCCGCCGATTCGGTGATTATACCGGTGCAGTGCGAGTTTTTTGCCCTTGAGGGCCTGGGTAAGCTGCTCAACACCATCAAAATTGTACAGCAGCGCCTGAACCCCGCGCTGGAAATTGAGGGCATCCTGCTAACGATGTACGACCAGCGGCTGCGCCTGAGCAACGAGGTGGTCGAGGACGTGAAGACGCACTTCCAGAACATCGTCTTCGAGAGCATCATCCAGCGCAACACGAAGCTGGCCGAGGCGCCGAGCTTCCAGCTGCCGGTCATCCTGCACGATGCCAGCAGCAAGGGGGCGTTAAACTACCTGAGCCTGGCGCGCGAGATTCTGGCCAAGAACAACCTGCCGGGCCGCACCACCAAAGCCACCCCAGCGCTAAGCAACTAGCCCGATGAAGGAAAAAGACCCCAAATCGCGCAAGCTTGGCCTGGGCCGTGGCCTGAGTGCCCTGCTCAGTGGCGAGGAGGACGGCCCCGAGGGGCTGCCCACCGGCGAACAAGCCCTGCCCACGCGCATCGACGACATCCCGATTGGGCAGATTGAGACCAACCCGTACCAGCCGCGGGTAGAATTTGCCCAGGAGCAGCTGGAAGAGCTGGCCGAGAGCATCCGCACCCAGGGCATCATCCAGCCCATCACCGTGCGCATGCTGGCCCCGGGCCAGTACCAACTCATCAGCGGCGAGCGACGGCTGAGGGCCTCGAAGCTGGCGGGCCTCGAAACGGTGCCGGCCTACATCCGCACCGCCAACGATGAGCAGCTGCTGGAGTGGGCGCTCATTGAGAACATCCAACGCGAAGACCTGAACCCGGTGGAGGTGGCGCTGGCCTACAAACGGCTCACCGACGAGCTGGGCATCGTGATGGAAGAGCTGGGCGAGCGGGTGGGCAAGAAGCGCGCGACGGTGAACAATTACCTGCGGCTCTTGAAGCTGCCGCCCGAAATCCAGCGCGCCCTGCAGCAGGAGGTGCTGGGCATGGGCCACGCACGGGCCCTGATTACGGTGGAAGACCCGGCGCTGCAGCTGGGGCTCTTCAAGGAAATAGTAGCCAAGGGCCTGAGCGTACGGCAGGTGGAGGAACTGGTGCGCAAGCAGCAGCCCGAAAAAGCCAAAGCCCCCAAGGCCAAAACCGGCCACAGCCCCTTTGAGGTTCAGGTGGCAGACATCACCCGGCGGCTGGAGCGCCACTACGCCACGAAGGTGAAGCTGGAGGCCACGCCCCAGGGCAAGGGTACGCTCCGCTTCGAGTTTTACTCGCACGACGATTTGAACCGGCTGCTGGAACTGCTTGATATCAGCGAATGAGGCACTGGGCCTGTGTGTGGATGCTCCTGTGGGTCGTAGGGGTGCCGCTGGGGCTGCGGGCCCAGGTGCCGGCCACTGACAGCACTGCCGCCACATCGCCTACCCGCCTGGTCGCCGACACTACGGTGGCTGTCGGCGACAGCCAGCCCCCCTGGCCACGCCCCGGTCGGGCAGCGCTGCTCAGCCTGGCCCTGCCCGGCCTGGGCCAGATCTACAACCGCGACTACTGGAAGTTGCCCCTGGTGTACGGGGCCATTGGCGGTGCGCTGCTGGCGGTAAGCAACCGCAATAAACTCTACCTGGACTACCAGAACATCTACAGCGACAAGCTGCGGGCCCGCGACGACACCACGTTTGCCGCGACGTACGACGACCCTTTCCCGGGTCTCTCGCCAGAAAGCATGCAGACGGCCCGCGACAACGTGCGGCGCCAGCGCGATACGTTTGTGTTCCTGGCCGTGCTGGCCTATGCCCTAAACGGGGTGGAGGCCTACGTGGCGGCCCACCTGAAGCACTTTGACGTTTCGGACGATCTGAGCCTGCGGTTCAGCCCTACGCTCCAGCCCCGGATGGGTTTCTTGGGGCGGCTGGACCTGAGCCCCAGCCTGGCCGTTACCTTGGAGCTGCACTAGGTGCAACCTGGGCCCCCTAGTTTGCTGTCTATTCCGATCACACTACTTCACTTCAACCCTCAGCACACCTATGCAAAAGCTAGCCATTAAGTACGGGGTCATGTATTCCGTTATTAGCATGGTGGTAACACTTCTATTGTGGGCTACCGATACACTACTAACCATGTGGTGGGTTTCTATTCTGGCCAGTATTGTCGTTTGCGTTCTGGTATTGCGTGCGCTACTGAAAGAAGCCAAACCGACGCTCTTCGGCGGCAACATGAGTTTTGGGGAGGGCTTTAAGGTCAGTTTTGCCTCGATGGTGGTGGCTACCGTCGTGTTGACGGCATTCACGTTTGTTTTCTTCCAATTCCTCTACACCGGTTTTAAGCAAGATCAGATCCAGATGACGGTAGAGGCCATGGGCAAATACAACCTGCCCCAGGAAGACATTGACAAGGCCATCAGCCGAATTGAGGGCCAGGGCATTGGTACCCAGCTGCTGAACTCTTTCTTGACTGGGCTAATCTCGGGTGCCATTTTCAGCGCCATTATGGCGGCGGTGATGAAAACGCCCAAGCCCGTAGAGGAATAGCCGCTACGCCGCGCTTGCCAATACCTAAAACGGCACCCCTCGCAGGGTGCCGTTCGTGTTTAGTGCGGGTTAGCTCAGGGCCGCGATGCTGCGCTGCAAAAATGCCGTGAGGGCGGGGCCTTTGAGCAGGTCTTGCTGCAAGAGGGCCAGGTCGTAGGCCTGCTGCAGGAGCTCGGTGCGGCGCTCGCCCTCGGGCTGCAGCAGTACCCGCCGACCGAAGGGGTGGGCGGTGTTGAGCGTGACGGTGCGGGCCTCGCCCAGGCCTTCGAGGCCGAACATGCCGCTGCGGGCCATGTCTTTCATGCGGCGCTGGAACTCGGGCACGGCCACGGTGATGGGCAGTTCGTCTTCGCCCAGGGGGTGCAGTTCGAGTTTGCTGCCGGGGGCGCTGGCAACGAGGGGTTCGAGTAGGGCTTTGAGCTCGGCTTCTTCGGCCGTGGTGAGCTGCGAAACACGCTCGAGGCCCTTGTCTATGAGCTTGTCGAGGCTGTCGGAGTCTACGCGGTAGAAGTGCGTGCGCTCGAGTTTGTGCTCAATAAAGGGCAGCCAGTGGGGGTCTATGGGGCTGCCGAGTACAACGACATCGTACCCTTTTTTCTCGGCGGCGGCCACGTAGCTGTGGTGGGCCTGGGGGTCGTGGGTGTAGAGGATGACCCGGCCACCGTCTTTGTTGGTTTGGTTGGCGCTGGCGAAGGCGGTGTACTCGTCGAGCGTGCGGTAGGTGCCGTTTACGCTCTGGAGCAGGCATGCGCCCTGCACGCGCTCGTAGAAGGTGGTGTCGCGGAGCATGCCGTACTTGACGAACAGGCCGATGGCGGGCCACTTGGCCTCGTAGGCGGCGCGGTCGTCGGCGAAGAGGCCCTGGAGCTTGTCGGCGACCTTTTTGGCGATATGGCCGCTGATTTTGCGCACGTTGCCATCGGCCTGCAGGGCCGAGCGCGACACGTTGAGGGGGATGTCGGGGCTATCGATGACCCCGTGCAGGAGCATGAGGAAGTCGGGCACCACCTGGTCGACCTCGTCGGTGATGAAGACCTGGTTGGCGTAGAGCTGGATTTTGCCGGGCTCGAAATCCACGCCCTCTTTCACGCGCGGGAAGTACAGGATGCCCGTGAGGGTAAAGGGGTAGTCTACGTTGAGGTGAATCCAGAACAGGGGGTCGGGCTGGAAGGGGTAGAGCTCTTTGTAGAAGGCCAGGTAATCGGCGTCGGTGAGCTCGGCGGGCTTTTTGGTCCACGCCGGGGTGGTGGTATTGATCTGCTCGCCCTCGAAGTGGATGGGGATGGGCAGGAAGCGGCAGTGCCGCGTGAGGATCTCGCGGATGCGGTGGGGCTTCAGGTACTCGGCGTGTTCGGGCAGCACGTGCAGCACGACATCGGTGCCACGAAAGTCTTTGGTCGTTTCCTCGAGGCTGAAGGTGGTTGTGCCCTCGCACACCCAGTGCGCCGCCGGGGCCGCCTGGTACGACTGGGTGAGGAGCTCGACCTTGCCCGCGACCATGAACGCCGAGTAGAAGCCCAGCCCAAAGTGCCCAATGACCTGGCCGCCCTTGTCTTTGTAGCGCTCGAGGAACTCTTCGGCGCTGGAAAAGGCGATTTGGTTGATGTACTTCTCTACCTCGGCGGCGGTCATGCCCAGGCCGCGGTCACGCACGGTTAGGGTGCCGGCTGCTTCGTCGAGCAGGATTTCGATGTGGGTATCGCCCAGCTCGCCGCTCACCTCACCGGCGCGTGCCAGGGTGTGCAGCTTTTGGGTGGCATCTACGGCGTTACTCACCAGTTCGCGCAGAAAAACCTCCTGGTCCTGGTAGAGGAACTGCTTGATGATGGGGAAGATGTTCTCGGTGTGGATGTTGAGCGTACCGGTAGTGGCCATAACAGATCGGTTTTGCCGCTGGGGGCATCAAAGGCCGTGCAAGGCCCCCGCGGGGTGACAAGCTGGCAGTTGGTGCCGTACCTTAGGGCCTAAACCGTTTGCGACTGCTATGGCCACGAAGAAGACCGCCGCCCAGAAGCGCGACACCGCCCCCCAGCCCGCGGTAAAGGTGCTTGCAGTGCAAGGCGGCCCCATGTACCCGCCCGGCCGGATGCTCATCCCCTCGCCGCTGGCCATCCAGGCCCAGCTCAAGACCGTGCCCGAGGGCGAGTTCATGACTGTGGGCCAACTGCGCCAGAACCTGGCCCAGCTCTACGGCGCCGACTACACCTGCCCGCTCACCACCGGCATTTTCCTGCGTGTGGTGGCCGAAGCGGCCGAGGAAGAAGGCCGCACCGACGTGCCCTACTGGCGTGTGGTGCGCGACAACGGCACGTTCCTAGACAAACTGCCCGGCGGCCCCGAGGCCCAGGCCGCGCGCCTGGCTGGCGAGGGCCTGCCCACTAAAACCGTGCGCGGCAAAACGCGGCTCGACCTCGAACTGCTGGCCCAGCGGTAGGGTTGTGTGATTTGTAGACGCAGTGTTATCTTTGCAGCCCCGACTGGCGAAGTGGCGGAACTGGTAGACGCGCACGTTTCAGGGGCGTGTGCCGCAAGGCGTGTGGGTTCGACTCCCACCTTCGTCACGAAACCGTAGGAGCGTACGCAGCGCCCCCGGTTTTGTAGAAATCCCGACGCGGCCCCGACGCGCCGGATGTAGAGGTATGGGCGGCAGGTTAGGGCAAGCATCCTTCCCCTGTCCCAATGCTTGAACTCAACCGCGCCGTGGTACGCACCGGGCGCACGTGGTACCTAGAATGCTACCTCGCGCCCACGGTGGGCGCCCCGCCCCGGCGTGTGCGCCGCGAAGCGGGCCTAAACCGCATTGCAAGCCTGCGCCGCCGCCGAGAAGTGGCCCGTATCCGCTGCGCGGAGCTCCAAGCCGAGATCGACAGCGGGGCCCTCTACCGGCAGCTCTTCCCGCCCGCGCGCCCCACGCCCGCCACCCTGGCCCTGGCCCTGGCGGCCGCGCTCGAGGTGCAGCGCCTGAGCGTCCGGCCCCGCTCGGCCCACAGCTTTACCTACGCTGCCACCAAGTTTCTGGACTACCTCGAGGCCCAGGGCCTCGCCGGGCTGGCCCCGGCGCACTTTACCCGCCCCCAGGCGCTGCTCTACCTCGATGCGCTGCTGCGCGCCGGGCTCTCCCCCACCACCCGCAACCACCAGGCCCAGCTCCTGCGCAGCCTCTTTAACCGGCTGATAGAACGCGGCCTGGCCGAGCACAACCCCTTTGCCCAGATACGGCCCCTACGCGAGGAGCCCGAGGGCCACCTGGTCTACACCCAGACCCAGCAAACCGAGATCGTGCGGCACCTCGAAGCCAATCACCCGCGGCTGCACCTCTTGGTAGCCATCCTGTACTACACCCTGGCGCGCCCGGGCGAGGTTCGGCGGCTGCCCTTCCGCCGGTACGATCTCCGGCGTCGGCGCATCCACATCCCTGGGCCGATCTCGAAGAACGGCCGCGAGGCGTACGTGGGCATCCCCGACGGGCTGATGGACGTGCTCCTGGCCTCTGACTTTGAACGCTTCGGCCCCGACGACTACCCCTTTTCGACCCCCCAGCTGGCCCCCGGCCCCCGGCCCTGCGCCGTCAACGCTATGATGCGCGCCTACCGCCAGGCCTTGGCGCCCCTAGACTACGGGCCTGGCTACACCCTCTACAGTTGGAAGCACACCGGGGCCGTGCGGGCCGTAGAGGCGGGGGTGCAGCTCAAAGACCTACAGCTCCAACTGCGCCACGCCTCGCTCGATCAGGTAGACCGGTACCTCCGGGGCCTGGGCTGCATGGCCTCCGAGCAGCTCATCCTGCGCTACCCGCGCCTGTAGGGCTTGGCGCTTTTAAGTGTGCGGGGCCGGGGGCCAAAGAGCGCCGACTGGGTGCGGAGCGCCGTTTCAATGCCACGGGTGAGGTACCCCCGCTCGTGTTCCAGGGCCGTGAGCTGGTCGCGCAGTACCCGCTTTTCCTCTGCCGTCTGGGCCAGGCGCCGCTGCTGCTCCAGCATGGTCATCTCGCGGTCAATCTCGTAGATACGCCGCTGGCTGGGCCCGGTATCCGCCCGCGCTTCAGTGCCCGTACTGGCCACCCGTAGCCCCAGGGCGGCGTTTGGGCCAAAGTCGGCCCGCCCCACGCGCCGGGCCACTAGGTCGAAGAGCTCCTCTTTCTTCGGCACGATGGTCTTGGGGGTGGTGAGGAAGTACTCGAAGAGCTCGTCCTCGTGCCGGGCGGTGAGCTGGGGGTACTTTTTGCGCAGCTCACCCACCCAGCTGGCCTTGAGCTCGGCGTAGGGGAGCTGCCGCTGCACGGTTTCGTCCTGGGCCAAGAGCGCAAGGAACCGGCCTGTGGGCGCGAGGTAGCTGAGGTCTTCTAATCGGCGCAGGCGCGGGCCAAAGGCCTGTTTGAGGGCCTTCTGGGGCGCGGCCTTGGCTTTGAACTCCCGCAGCACCTTCAGGTCTTCCACCAGCGTCTCGGGCGTAGCGGCCCGGTTGGCAAAGCCCCGGGCGTAGTCGCGGGCCTCGGCCTCACTGCCCTGGAAAAAGCGCACGGGCAAACGGGCCTTGCCCAGCCGCCGGTGCGCCTCGTAGCGGCTGTGGCCCGAGAGCACCAACACCTGGCCGGTCTTGGGGTCTTTCCACACCACCACGGGGTCAAGCAGGTTGGGGTCGTAGCCGCTGGTGATGCGCTCCACCGAGGCTTCGCTGAACTCAGCCTCGCGGTTTTGGAACCGCCGGGGGTCAACCTCAACTCGGCCCAGGGGCAGGTATTCCGCCGCGCAGGGTAGGCAGCTGGCGGCAGCCTTTACGCGCCGCACTGGCGCGCAGGGCGCTACCGTTTTGGGCACGGGGCCCAAGAGGTCTTTGCGGGCAAACGCGCTGCCCCAGCCTAGCGCCCGGCCCATAGACGTGCAATTATGCTGATCAGAAACCCGGCCAGTATGCCCCAGGGCACACGCCAGTTGCGCTGCCACCAGGTGAGCCGGGCAACCTCAGTAACCCGAATTACCTGGGGCACCCTGAGGGTGTCCGGGGCGCACTCGGCGCTGAGGGCCAGGCTGTCAGGGCCCAGGCGCACCAGCTCTACGCGCAGCCGGTCACGGGTCAGGGTCACAGTGTCGCGCACCCTCAGCGTGTCGGTCGAAAGGCGCAGTACGGTATCGAGCCGGGCTGCAGGCCGCACAATTACCGTGTCGCGCACCACTACTCGCTCAGTAAGGGCCTCTACCGGGAAGCGGCGCTCACAGGCCCGCTGCGTGACGCAGGCGCTCAGGAGTAGCACGAGCGTAAGCAGTAGCAGCGTGCGCATGGCTAGGGGCGCCCGTCTTTGGCGGCAATGAGGCCCGTGCCAAGGGTAAAAAGCGCTACGGTCTCGGCGCTCACTGCGCGGCTGGTGATGGCCACGTAGCTGGCGACCGCCAGCAACACGATGCCCGGCAGGGTAGTCAGGGGGTTTTCGATGCCGATGCGGCGCAGGAGCTCTTTCATGGCTTGAGGGTAGTCAGGTGGCGTTCGAGGTAGTTGAGGCGCTGCTCGTGGCTGGCCAGGCGCTCGCGCACCTCCGAAGCCTTGTTGCGGTCTTCCCCGGCGTCGCGGCGCAGTACGTGCAGGTCTTCGCGCATCACCTTGAGGTCGGTGCGCAGCCAGCTCACGATCACGCTCAATAGGCCAGCCACTAGGAGCGTCAAAGCCTGTAGCGTATAGGAGATCCACGTGGCGTTCTCAATCATCTGAGCAGCAGGTTAACGTTGATTAGCGCTGGGTCGGCGGTGCCGTTGCCACCCGCGTGGGCGTACCAGAAGACGGCGTTTTCGTCCTTCGCCGCTGGGGGCAAGGGTACCCACGGGCTGAGTTTGTAGCCTGTGGGCGTGAGGGGTAGCCGCAGCAGGCCCTCGCCGAGTTCGGTCCAGGGCACAAGCGACGAACTGACCGGGCTGCCCGACACGAGGTCGCTGCGGAACACGGGGTAGATCACTGCGCCGGGCGCCCCAGCGTTGTTGATCGCGCATGAAAACCTCGCCCACCGGTAACGCCGGGCATCGAGCCGCACCCAGCCGCGTGTAGAGGTGACATTGCCCAGGGGCGCCAGCTGGGCGGCGGCCGGCATGTTGGTCAGCGTCTGCAAGGCATTGGTGCCCAACAGCACCAGGGTTGTAGCGCTCGGGGCCAACTGAGTGGTCTGGGCAAAGATCACAGCGCACGCTACTGAAGGTTAGTGTCAATAAAAGTGCCCGTAGGCGTGAGGTTGGTCACGTTGACCCCAAGCGGCGCAGCCTTGTTCAGCAGGCACCCCTCCAGGCGTACCTGCACCCCCGGTGTAGTGCTGTCCACGCACACGGCTGGGGTTTCGGCCAGAAAGACGGTGTTGCGGGCAATGAGGGTGGTACCCCGAGCGTCGGCAATGGGTACTGTGGCCCCGCGGCCACGCACGAGGCAGTTGTCAAAGAGCATGGAGCAAGGCCCCGAAACCCCGGTAAGGGTGTCCCAGTTGTAGAGTTCTCCAGAGGATACATTAGTTCCTCGGCCAAATTGGGCCGTGACTTTGCTACGTATGTTGTTGGACTGGGTAGAACGTCGCAGCCTAAAGTTACGGGCTATGCCATTAAATGCACCATTCACACCGGCAACGCCAGTGCCAAACCACATTATTTCATTTAGTGAATTAATCCCTTCGTTAGGAAAAATCTCCAAAGAATCAATAATGTTTCCAGCAACTACCTGGGCTGTGCCCAAGCCAATTTGACGCTTGACGGCAAACAAAAACAATTCTCCGCCTGGGGCTCCATTATTAACCCGCTCCAACTGAACGGATTTAAACAAACATGGGCGGTTTACCGCTCCGGTATCAACTATTGCTGAACCTAAGCCAAGGTTTACCGCAAATGCACGTAAGGTGTTAAACCGCGCCTTAAACGTTTGAATTTGCAAACCACCAACTAGTGCTGCGCCAGAAGATGCCGGATTTAATATGCAGGCAAAAGCATTTATTTCTCTGGCCTCAAACTCTACGTAGTTTAAATCAAAAAGAGTTGTTGCGGTGCCTGCCGTGGTACTGTTGTTTGGATCGGAAACCCCGGCTACTGCGCAGTTGATTGTTCCTTGCACATTGGTTGTGGCGCCAAGTGTAAATCGTACGCGTAAAAAGTCGCCTCGACCCGAAAACGATCGCCCAAACAGGTTGACTACCGAGGTGGTCAAGGCATTTGTAAAGCTAATGTCAATGCGGTCGTACTTGGGGCTGGCGGTGAATTCGGCCCCGCCCAACAAAAAGCAGACCCCCGCATTGTTCAGGGTCATTTCAAAGGTAAAAGTGCCCGTGCAGGTGCCCTCAAAGCAGTACACGCTGGCCCCACTGGGGGCCTTGGCTTCCACCTGGTAGCGCCCGCTGTACCCCTCGCCGTAGCGGGTGAGGTTGGCCAGTAGCTGGGTCTGCTCCAGCACAACGTTTTCCAGCACGTGGCCGCCGCTGGGCCCTTGGGGAAAGTACGCCGCTGGGCTGGCGGGCGTGGGGCGCGTGGGCTGTGTGCCCGTGGTACGCAGCGTCAGACCCACGATGCGGTAATCGTCGGCGGTAGTGGCAACGGTGGTGCCGGGGCTTTCCAGCACACACGTAGCGGGGTCTATCCCGATGATGTCCACAAAGTTGGTGTCCATCACAAACTCGCCCGACCCCCAGCGGCACAGGCAGCCCAGCACGACTACACTGGCCCGGTTGGTGGCCGAGAGCGGCAGGCCCCCAGGACGCTTCTGCGCAGCCGCTCGGTAGGCCCGGATGAAGTTCTGGCCGTACTGCTCAGGGCTGGTGTTCTCCTGCGGAATGACGTACACCACGCTGTCGTAGGGCAGCCCCCGCTGGCCGCGCTGGGTGTAGATCATTTCGCACGGAAGTAGATGATCCCAAACGTGGTTTGCGCGGCGGCGGTCAGGCTGAGCGACCCCCCGAAGACCGTGTTGTCGTTGGGCACGGTTAGGGTGAACTGGTCGCCGGCCGGTATGTTGATTTTGCCCGCCAGGGTGGCGTCGCTCGGGCCCTGGTTCTGCACCGTCACCCCGAGGCACCCTTCAATGTTCAGGTCGTAGCGCAGGGTGTCGGTGGCCTGGTCAAATTCCAGCACAATGCGCTTGGGCGGTGCGGGTTTGGGCAAAGGGGCAGTGGGGTTCATTTTCGGGCGGCAAAGAAGATGTAGAGGGCAGCGCCAAGTAGCAGGAGGCCACCACCGGCTAGGGCGAGCTTTTTTTTCCCGCTCGTAGAAGGCATAGATGCGGTTGAGCCACCCCTGTAGGTTCGGGGCGCCGGTCACGGGGTCGCGCTGGGCAATGCCGCGCAGAAACGCCTCCCAGGAGGCAAACAGGGCGTCGAAGACTTGCTTCTCGCTGGTCTTGGTGGCCGTGTAGTGGTTCAGCGCCGCCACGGTGCGCGGGCCAATGGCGCCGTCGACCGTCAGGGCTGCATTGGGGAAAAGCCGGTTGAGGGTCTGCTGAACCGCCCGCGCCGGTGTGCCGCTGCCCGAGCCCCAGGCCCACTCGGCCAACAGGTTGGCAATGCTCTGGCTGTGGATGAGGTCGCCTTGTACCGCGTCCCAGTAGCCCACTTTGTAGATTTTCTCCCACGAGCCCGTGCCCGTAGGGTTTCCTTTGCGCAGGGCCAAAAAGCCCTCGTGCGTGGCAGGCAGGCCCACGCGGGGTGCCAGGGCCTTGTAGACGCGCCACTGAATGCCCTTGTTGGTGTGGATCAGGCGCCCACGGCTATCGCGCGGCCCGTCCTGGTTGTCTGGGTGGCTCGATGCACTATCGGTGGTGGCCACCGAGATGCCACCCTCCCAATGCTCGGTGTGATCCAGTATGTCGCGGTAGTCAGCCATCTAGCGTTTGCCTCCTGAATTTTTGGCCAGTAGCACTGCGGCCACGCCGATGCCCAAGAGTAGGCCGGCCTGACCGAGCTGAGAACCAAAGCCGCTGCTACTGTTGGCGCGGCCCAGGGTCTCGGCAGCTTGGGCCAAGGCCTTGCAGCTTTCGGGCGGTAGCTCGCGGCAGGCGTCGGCGATGGCCTTTGAGGTAGCCTCCACGTCGGTCTTGGCGCCCGAGAGTAGGTTGGTGATGATCACGCCTGAAATAACCCCCACAACGCCCACGGCGATGGGAATGGCCAGGGCGGGCAGCGCGCCGATCTGGGGCGGGCCCCATAAGCCCGAAAGCCACGAAAGGGCGTCCTGCGCCCAACTTTTGATGCCGGTCTCAACGCGTGTAAGCCACCCGGCAGTTTTGAGCCCGCCCTGGCGCTCGTTGTACCGGGCCTGCAGGCGCTGGTACTCGGCGCTGAGGCTGGCCGCGTTGGGTGTGCGCCGCTGGGCGGCCTCTTCGGCCAGCTTCTTGAGCATGACCAGGCGCGCGTAGAGCTCCTGGTCAGTGTCAATGAGCTGGTTGAGTTTCTGCTGCCGGTCGTCCGGGGCAGCTGGCTTGGCCGCGGCGGCCGCCGTTGCTGTGGGGCCCGGCCCGGCGCTCGCTTCGTCCACGAAGACTTTGCTGTACTGCACGTAGCGCGGCACCGAGTAGTCCAGCTGTACCCACTCCACGGGCGGCTGAAACACGCGCCCGTCGTAGGGCGAGGTCATGGGCTGGGTGGGCACCACGCGTTTTACCACGCCGAGGTAGTCGCCGTTTTTGACGCTGTAGAACTGCACCGGGCCCATCGTGATGCCGTCGGCCTGTGGCGCAGCAAAAAATACACGGGCCTCAAGTGGGCCCCCGTAGAGCTTGGTGCCGGGTTTCAGGTCGGCCAGGGCCGCAGCGCGCAGTTTCATTACAGGAAAGCTTTGAGCGATGGGAAAAGGGCGCGCAGCCGCTGTGGGTCGGCGGCCTCGAGCTGGCGCAGCAGGGGCAGAAACACATCGGGCAGGCGCCCCAAGAGCACTAGGCTCAGGCGCTGCACCTCGTACGCCGTGGCCTCGTCCACGTGCTCAGGGATTTCGAGGTAGTCTTGGCTTCCGGTAACCGGGGCCGTGGGCTCAACTGGCGAAGGCCCGTGCAGCGCCGCGGGGGCGTACGCCTGGGGCTGCTGGGGCAGTAAGCTGGGCAGTAGGCGCTCGGCCAGGCCCAGGATCATGGCCTCGTTGCGGCTGGGCTGCGCCTCTTCGGCCAGCTGCCGCTTGAGCTCGTCTACCTGGTGCTGGAGCGTATCGAGCTGCTGCTGGTGCAGCCGCTGCAAGATGGCGGCGTTTTCTTGCCGCAGGCCCGCAATCTCGGCCATGAGGTAGCCGCCCTGGCCGTAAGGCTCACCCACGGCAGGCGCGTTGCTGTAGGCCTCTTCCTGCTCGAAGAACGTGATGATCACGCCCTTGTTGTCGCTGCGCTTTTTGCGGGCGGTGAGCTTGTACTTGCCCGGGGGCAGGAGCTCAAGGGCACGCTCCAGGCGGTGGCGGCTTTCGTTCTCGTCCAGGCCCTCTTCGGTCTCGGGCATGTACTCAGAGGCTTTGCCCCCGCTCATGCCGGTGCCGTAGTGGATGACCCAGAAGAACGCGCCGTCGTGCTCGAACTTATCGAGCAGGGCCTCGGTGGTGAGTACGCCTGCCATAGGGAGCAAAAGGGCTTAGCCCAGTACGTCGAGCAGTTGGCTGTTGCTGAGCTGGTCGGCGGTGTAGGTCTGGCCGTCGGGGGCCAGGATCGGGTGACCCTGGAGCATCCGGCGGATTTCGACCAGCGTGGTGGCGTTGTGGATGGCCGCCTCAATGGGCGAGACGATGTAAAACGCCAGGTTGATGCTGCGGTCAAGGTTCAGCGGCGCCTGGGCGTAGAGAATCTGGCAGTCGTTCAGGTCAATGGCCAGCGGGCGGCTGAAGAGCCGGACCGTGCCCCGGTCAATTCCGTTGCCCGGTACCAGATCCAAAAGGTTGATCGCGTCCTGGAACGTGTTCTGGTTTTTGGTCAGGCGCAGGTACAGGTTGCGCAGCTCGGCCAGGGCCGGGGTGATGGCATTGGCGGGGTCGTTTAGGGCCGGGTCAGTGCCGTAGGCCACCGGTGGCATCGCTATGCCCACCACAAAGTTTTTCAGCACCACCTCGTCGCGGGGGATGCTTACCGTGCGCTGCCCAGCCGTCCGGGCGAGCGGTACGGTGATCATGCGCTGTCGGTTGGGCAGTTGGACGATGCCCGCCTGCCGAATGTAGGGGTTGTTGATCACGGGAGTGCGAAGTGGGAGTGTCTACAAATGCGGCTTGCTCGGGCGCGTACAGTCGGTTCACCGCACGGGCCCCCGCAATAGGTAGCAGGGGCCTTGGGTGGGTGCGTGGCGCGGCAGTCCTAGCCCCGGAGTTCGGGGATGTACTTGCCGTTGTAGCCTTTGAAGGTCAGCCCGTGGAGCACGAGGATCAGGCGGTTCTGCCGGCCTACGGTCGTGTCCTGGATGCTCTGACCCACGAAGCTTGGGATTTCGACGGTGAACTCACTGGTGCCCTCGCCGCGCAGGAACGCGTAGGGGATGAGCTCTACCACGTTGCGCGTGTAGTTCTGCTCGCTGGCAGTGCGCGCCTGAACTACGGGGGCCGCCGGGGGGGCTACCGTGGCGCTGAGGGGGTCGCCCTGCTGCGCGCTCGGCGCGTCGCGGAAGTTGCGGGTGGGGAAGTCTTCAATGAAGACGTCTTGGTCTTGGCGGAAGGTCAGTTTGCCGTTGTAGAAGGCCTCAAGGTCTTCCACGTCGAACCCGGCACCGGCGGCAAAGTGCGCGGCGTTGGGGTAGGTCTGGGCCAGACGGCTACCGCCACGGCCAGTTTCCTCGTTGATCAGCAGCAGCTCGGCGGCAATGGCCAGGAACGAATCGGTCGTCTTGAGCGCCGTCTCGGTCGGCAGCGCCGTGGAGCGGA
>JANRLA010000022.1:0-14811 GCA_033763015.1 Bacteroidia bacterium | reverse complement strand
GAGCGCTCGGGTTACCAGCCCTGCCCCGAAGGAGCGCCTGTGCCGGGACGCCCTGGCTCACGTAGTCCAGGTCAACCGCTCACGACCTCACGCCCGACTGGAGAAAACGCGGTGCTCATTCGTCTACTGCGCGCAAGATGGTGCAGACCCTGCCTGTACCCATGCACGTAGGCGATGGGTATTCAACGGGGTGGAGTAGCAGGGGATTTCGGAGTTCCGTTGGGCGCATGTGGGCCTTGGGCATCCTATCGCTCATGGCCGCGGGGCCACGTGGCGGTGCTCGCGCTGGAGATTTGCCGGGGCGGCGTCGCGGGCTGGCCGCGCCGCAGGCCTAGGGGCCTGTACGCCCCGGCAAATGCTATGCGCTGCACTCCGCTACTGGAATCTCCGGGCCCCTGTCGGGCCCGTGGGCCCTACGCGCTTGCGCCCCCGCCGGGGGCTTGGCGGTGTAGGGCCGGGAAGCACCACCCCTGACCCCTCCTCAAAGAGGAGGGGCAAAACGGCGTCCTATTTTTTGTGCAGAATGGGTACTGTTTTTTGGGTTTTTTAAAGGTTTACGATGGCCAGTAATTGAGAACATTCTCTACCAGATCTCTTAAATTAGCATTAGTAAGACTAAACGCTTGATGTCAATAAACGATCTACATCAGATAATTGGGGATTATCGCCCAGAAGCGCCTGTAACACCTGAACGTATTCAAGCTTGGCTTGATCAGTTCGGTGAAGATGCTGATTTTGTTTTGTCTGAAACTATACTTTTAATGAAGGAAAGGTATTTAAGCAAAAGTAGGGCCCTCGATTTTCTTGATTCTACAGTGCGCTGGCTCATTCAAAATGCCTTAATAGGAAGTAATATATCATTATTAAGCATCCAGAAAACTGGAAAGTCTCAAAAAGATTTAATAAGTCTGTTCAGTGAAGTATCATCGATGCCCAGTTTCACAGTAAATGAAGTCAGACCTAATTTCATATATCTAGATGATTGTTGCTTTACTGGCACTACTGTTTTAAGAGATTTAAGGAACTGGTTAAATTTTTCAAACGGGTCAAAAACAAATTTGCAGATACTTAAAAATGGAGAGGCAACATTGCATATTGTGTTTTTCTTCCTTCACTATCCAAAGCTCAAGGATAGACTTTATTATTTATTTAAAGAACATGAATGCTTGGAAGCATTTAACCGCATGAAAATCGCTAGGGTGCATGAACTCGACAAGGATGATCGTTGCATTCCGCTCAATCTATACCATGAAAAATTTGATGGTTTTAAGGATGCTATAGAGGAACGACACAAGCAAAATATATCAAAGTATGGAGAGCAAAGGCCCGAGTTATACTACATTGATAAACATAAATCTCATGCGCCCTTCTCTTCAGTAGATGCTAGGTCAAAGTATGACATGATTATGCTTTCAAAAAGCATCGAAATCTACAATAAGGCAAAAAATAAGTTGGAGTGGCTCCCTCCGCTTGGGTACACTCAGAAAACAGAAAGATCGTTTGGTTTTGGTGCCTACGCTTTTACATGGCGAAACGTGCCAAATAATACGCCATTGGTGTTTTGGTACAAGGGAGGAGGCCATATACCTTTGTTTGACAAGGCCGAGAGAGGCACTGTTGATTATGATGACTACGCGTGATGTAAATAGTTATATAACGCAACTATGGATAATACCTTGAACCTTAGGCAATACAATCTTGCATCTTCTGTTGTTTTTAAAAAAACAAGAGAGGCTTTTGGTGGCTTAAGCAACATGGCAGGCGGTTATCCGATACTTGTCAATGGTATTGAGGTAAAGACATCAGAAGCTCTTTATCAAGCTGCTAGATTTCCCCATGATCCTGAAGTGCAACGATTGATCTTGGCCCAAAGTAGTCCAATGAGTGCCAAAATGAAAGCTAAAGGTCACATAGGATTTACTAGAACGGATTGGAACCTCATACGATCCAGTGTAATGTACTGGGCGTTGAAAGTAAAACTTGCGAATAATTTTCTTGAGTTTGGCAAATTACTTGAAGCTACTACGACCAAAGATATTGTTGAACTTTCTAGGACAGATAAATTTTGGGCTGCCATTCCATCTAAGGAAAACCCTGGCCTGCTTGTAGGAGTAAATGCCTTGGGTAGGTTGTTAATGAAATTACGAGAGGAATACAATAGCGACAGGCGATTTGAACTGCTTGTTGTTACTCCTCCAAATGTTTCTGATTTCCTATTGCTAGGACAAAAAATTGAAGTATTGGATTATTCCAATAGTTTTTATAATAGGTACATTCTAAAGACCTCCTCTACACCACTTAAAATTCAAGCGGGCCAGATAGTTCATTCTCCCAAAAAGCTACTAAATCCTACTAAGATTGAATCAAATATCAGAAGTGATGTTGGTCGGCAGCCTCAAAAAATGATTTCCCGTCGAAAGCCAAAATCAGCTAATTCAGAGACCAATTTATTTTCTAGCACCTCTTGAATTAAAACTCCTCCTCACTCCCCCTTCAAGAACGTGTGAAACGTATCGCCGCGCAGGCCGAGGCGTAGGGTTTCGAGGGCGATGACCTCGTTGGTGGCGATGTTGCCGAGGTTGACGTTGGTGCCCAGGAGCTTGACGAAGTAGACCTGTTGGGCCTTTTGGGGGGCCTCGAAGAGGAGTTTTTCGGCGGGCACTTCTTGGAGGATGCGCTCGATGAGGCCGGAGCGGACCTCGCCGGTGGCGCGGTAGACGCCGACGTTGCCGCTCTCGCGGGCCTCGGTGATGACGAGGGTGCTACCGGCGTCGAGCTCGGCGCGGATGTGCTGGGTCCACTGGGTGGCGGTGAGGACCTTGCTGGCGTCTTTGGAGCCGACCTCGGAGAGTACGACGCGGTCTTTGGCGAGGGTGCGGATGTAGTGGAGCTTGTCTTTGCGGGGCATCTCGAGGGAGCCATCGGAGACCTCGACGTGGGTCATCTGGAAGTCGTCGAGGAGTTTGCGGTAGGCCTCGAAGGCGCCGCGTGCGATGAAGACCTCGGCGAGGGTGCCGCCGAAGTAGACGTTGAGGCCGGCGTTGCGGTAGAGGGCGAGCTTTTCTGTGAGGCCGGCGGCGACGTAGGAGGTGGACCAGCCGAGCTTGACGATGTCTATGCAGTGGGCGGCGACCTGTACGAGGTCTTCGGCTTCGCGCAGGGACAGGCCTTTGTCCATGACCATGGTAAGGCCGTGGGTGCGGGGCTTCTGGGTACGGTCTGGGAGCTGGGGGATGGTGTAGTTCATGCGCGCAGAAGGGATGGCAAAGGTAACCGATAGGCCCCGGTGTGGGTAGAACGTTGCTAAATGCAGGGGGCCGGAACCGGTTTGTCGCCTAACGCGTGTTAGCTTGCTAGTTGCAAACCCAATTCCCTTATGCTTGCCGAACCACTTGTAGCCGAACAAACCGGCCCCAGCTTTGCCCCCACCGAGCTACAGCTGCAGATTGAAGAGATGGTACGGCGCTTTGCGCAGGAGCGCATCCGCCCCCATGTGATGGTGTGGGACGAGGCGCAGGAGTTCCCGCGCGAGCTGTTTACGGCCCTAGGCGAACTGGGCCTGATGGGCATTTTGGTGCCCGAGAGCTACGGCGGTGCAGGCCTGGGGTACTTTGAGTACGTAACGGCGCTGACCGAGCTCGGCCGGGTGTGCCCGAGCATCGGGCTGGGGGTGGCGGCACACAACTCGTTGTGCACGGGCCACATCTTGTACTTTGGGAACGAAGAACAGAAGCAGCGCTACCTGCCCAAACTGGCCAGCGGCGAGTGGGTGGGCGCCTGGGGCCTAACCGAGCCTAACACCGGCAGCGACGCCGGGGGCATGACCACCGTAGCGGTGCGCGAAGGCGACACCTGGGTGATCAACGGCGCGAAGAACTTCATCACGCACGGCATTACGGGCGATGTGGCCGTAGTCATGGCCCGTACGGGTGAGAAACGGGCCCGCAGCAACGCGACGGCGTTCGTCATTGAGCGCGGCACCCCGGGCTTTAGGGGCGGGAAGAAGGAGAACAAGGTAGGGATGCGGGCCAGCGAGACGGCCGAGCTGATTTTTGAGAACGTTCGCATCCCCGACAGCCAGCGGCTGGGCGAGGTGGGCGAGGGCTTCCACCAGGCGATGAAGGTGCTGGACGGGGGCCGGATCTCGATTGCGGCGCTGGCCATTGGCACGGCCAAGGGGGCGTTCGATGCCTCGTTGGCGTACTCGCAGCAGCGGGTGCAGTTCGACAAGCCGATTGCGGAGTTCCAGGGCATTCAGTTCAAGCTGGCCGACATGGCGGTGGGCATTGAGGCCGCCGAGCTGCTCACGTTTAAAGCTGCCTACCTGAAAAACCTGGGCCAGCCCGTAACGCTGGCCAGTGCGATAGCGAAGTACAAGGCCAGCGAGGTGGCGGTGCGGGTCTCGGAAGAGGCCGTGCAGATCCACGGCGGGTATGGGTACATCAAAGACTACCCGGTCGAGAAGTTCTGGCGCGACAGCAAGCTGCTGACCATCGGCGAAGGCACGAGCGAGATCCAGAAGCTGGTCATCGCCCGCGAGCTGCTGCGGGGGTAGGGGTCTGCGCTGTAGTTTGGGGCATGTGGGGCGGAGAGCTATTCACCTACCTCGGCATTAGGTTGTGCACCCTCTAGGCTGTGTGAGGGCTTTTCCGCTGCCGTAGGTATCGCCTGCGCTATCTTGCTTGTAGAATGACATCGTTGGAAATCTGTGCGGGCGGTGGGGGCCAAGCCTTGGGGCTGGAACAGGCAGGTTTTGAGCACGTGGGGCTGGTCGAGATTGATCCTTCGGCCTGTACGACACTGCAGTTCAACCGCCCAGCCTGGCAGGTACTCCGGGCAGATTTGCGCGAAGTTTCGGGTGAGAGTTTTGCAGGGGTAGACCTGCTGGCGGGGGGTGTGCCCTGTCCGCCGTTCTCGGTGGCGGGGAAGCAGCTGGGTAGTGACGACGAGCGTGACCTGTTCCCGGAGGCAATCCGGCTGGTAGATGAAACCCGACCTAAAGCAGTGATGCTCGAGAATGTGCGCGGCCTGTTGGACGCGGTATTCTCTGACTACCGGCTCAAAGTAGAACAGCAGCTACGCAAGCTGGGGTACGTGCCCGACTGGCGGCTACTCAACGCATCCGACTTTGGGGTCTCGCAGCTTAGGCCGCGGGTGGTGTTTGTGGCCGTGCGCAAGGAGATAAGCGAGCACTTTCGGTGGCCGGTACCCCACAAGCTGGCACCCCCGACCGTCGGCGAGCTGCTCTACGACCTGATGGCCAGCCGAGGGTGGGAGCAGGCCCAGGCCTGGCGGCAGCAGGCTAACGCCATTGCCCCCACACTGGTCGGGGGCTCGAAAAAACACGGCGGCCCCGACCTGGGCCCGACGCGCGCGCGCAAGGCCTGGGCCTCTCTCGGCGTAGACGGCGCCGGGTTGTGGGACGAGGCACCCCCCCGGGGCTTTGAGGGTATGCCAAGGTTGACGGTCAAGATGGCGGCGCGGGTGCAGGGCTTCCCAGATGCGTGGCAGATTACGGGCCGGAAGACAGCGGCGTACCGGCAAGTAGGCAACGCCTTCCCGCCCCCGGTGGCCGCAGCGGTAGGGCGACAGCTGGTGTATGCGCTAGCGGCAAAAAGGGTGTTTCAACTGGCATGAGTGGCACCTCGGTGATAGCTGAAGCCCGGCAGCGGCTCTTTGCCCACCTGCTGGATAGTATTCTGACACTAGATACCGACGGCGTACCAAGCCTGGCCGACAGGGGCAACCGTGCCAGTGTTGCCATCGCCCAGCACCTCTGCCGCCAGTTGGGCGAGTTGCGGGTAGCCATAAAACAACCGGGCCAAGGGCAGGGTAAAGTTTTTGAGAAAGCGGTTGAGGCATTCGTGTCGTCCGTATTTGGTGAGTTGCGGCACCTGAGACCCGGACGGTGGCTTGGAACCGAGGAGAAGGGATTTCTGCTCTCTGACTTTGAGCAGTATGAGCATTTGCAACAGCTATCAGAGCTGGCCGAGAAGCACCCGGAACTGGCTTCTATCCTGGGCAACGACTACGTCATCAAACCCGACCTGATCCTCGCCCGGCTCCCGGAAAGCGATGCCGCCATCAACGCCCACAAGGTGCTCGTGGGTGACGGGCTGGCATCGGAAAGTGCCCTGCGAGAAACGAACAACGTGCGCCCGATCCTACATGCGAGTATTTCGTGCAAATGGACCCTGCGCAGTGATAGAGCTCAAAATGCACGCTCGGAAGCGCTCAATTTGATCCGCAACCGACGTGGCCGTGCCCCGCACATCGTCATCGTAACCGCAGAGCCAACCCCCAGCCGCTTGGCATCGCTGGCCCTGGGTACGGGCGATCTGGACTGTGTGTACCACATTGCGCTCTACGAACTGCGCAACTCGCTACTGGAGCTAGCCTATGAGGATGCGCTCGATACCTTCGATAGGATGGTGGAGGGCAAACGGCTGAAGGATATTTCGGATCTGCCACTCGACCTTGCCGTATGAGCCCCAACTGGATTGAACGACTACATCGCCCAGTAGTGGGTTTTTCATGCCTCTGCGTGGCAATTCTTCTGGTCCTACCGGTCACCCTGTCCGCCCAAACCTTCTTGCAGCAGGGCAACAAGCTAGTGGGTATTGGGGCGGTGGGCGCGGCGCAGCAGGGGGGCTCGGTGGCGATCAGTGCCGACGGCAGCACGTTGGCCGTGGGGGCTAGGGCCGATGACGGCGGGTTGGGTGCGGTATGGGTGTTTGTCCGCGACGGGGTGGGGGTGTGGAGCCAGCAGGGCACTAAACTGGTGGGCAGTGGCGCGACAGGCAACCCTGCCCTGGGCACGAGCGTGGCGCTGAGCGCCGATGGCAATACACTAGTGGCAGGCGGCCCCGACGACAACAGCGGGCGTGGGGCGGCGTGGGTGTTCGTTCGTGATGGAGCGGGGGTGTGGAGCCAGCAAGGCACCAAACTGGTGGGTACGGGCTCAGCGGGCATCTCGAGCGGGATGGGTACGGCCGTGGCCCTGAGCGCCGACGGGCTGGTTGCCGCCGTGGGTGGGCCCCTAGACAACAGCCAGATAGGCGCGGTGTGGGTGTTTGGCCGCTCGGGCAGCGCCTGGAACCAGCAGGGCACCAAACTGCTGGGGGCCAACGCCATTGGGACGGCGGGGGTGGGCAGCGCCCTGGCCCTGAACGCGAACGGGACGACGCTGCTGGTGGGTGGCCCCGCCGACAACAGCCAGTTCGGCGCCGCGTGGGTCTTTACCCGCAGCGGCAGCACTTGGACGGCCCAGGGCGGAAAACTGGTGGGCAATGACGCGACGGCCGACCCCCGGCAGGGCAGCCACCTGGCCCTGAGTGGCGACGGCAACACGGCCGTGGTGGGCGGCCCCAACGATGCCACCTTTGCCGGTGCTGCGTGGGTGTATACCCGCAGTGGCACTACCTGGACCCAGCAGGGCGATAAACTCGTGGCCACGGGCGCTGTGGGGGCCGCTCAACTGGGGGCGCAGGTGGCCCTGGCGGCAGACGGCAACCTGGCCGCCCTGAGCGGGCCCAGTGACAACGGCGGCGCGGGGGCCGTGTGGCTGTACAGCCGCACGGGCAGCGTGTGGAGCCCTCTGGGCAGTAAGCTTACTGGGACCGGCGCGGTAGGGGCCGCCCAGCAGGGTACGGGTCTGGCCTTGAGCGCCGATGGCACCACCCTGGCCCTTGGCGGCAGCGCCGATGCCAGCGACGCGGGCGCGACCTGGGTCTTTGCGACGGCCCCTGTAACCACCCTAGAGCGTGCGGCAGACTACCTGACCGCCGCGCGCGTAGGCCCCAACCCCGCCACTACCGAGCTCTGGGTGCACCTCACTGCCCGCCGGGCCTTTGCCGCCGAGCTGGCTGTGGTAACGCCCCTTGGCCAGCCGCTCGTGACCGCCACCCACTGGGTGCCGGTGGGCGAGCAGCCGCCCCTACGCCTGGCGCTACCCGTGGGCTACACCGGCCCGGCTTACCTGCGCTGCGCCGACGCCGCTACGGGCACTCACGTATGGGTGCAACGGGTGGTGATTGGGGGGCGGTAGGGGCGTACAAGACGCGCTACTAGCTTAGTTGGGGCAGATTATCTTTACAGCGAGGGCCAGTTCTGTGAAGTACAGGTACGGGAAAAACCGGTTGTGGCGCTCTAAACGACGAAGCGATGTTTGCAGAAATCCAACGCCCGGTCAAATTGCGCCTGTACTAGTTCATACAGGAGATATCGTTCCGCTTCAACTTCAGTACCCGTACCCTCTATATTGTACTTTTATGCAAACTAAGCTTTGCCTAACCTGGACTAGACCCTATGTAAAAGCCAACACTACGGCAACCCGAGAACAAGTGCTCACGAAGATGAGTACTATCAAAAAAGAGTGCCCTCTGGATGAATGGGAGTTTAACTGGCAAGGAAAATGACTTACAACAACTTATTTATTCTTGAGTTTGCCGAAAGTAAAACCCTCTGGAACGATAAGTTTCCATTTTCAGTTGGTTTTCGGCCGTGCACTAGAAGCAAGGATCATAATGCAGGACTTATGAATAGCACTCCGCATTTTATCTGGAATGGAAAAGAACCGTATCTGATCTTCAAATCTCTTTATGGCCATATATTTGTTTCTGAAATTGTACTTGAGTATTTTTATGCATCTGAGTTAACTGGATTCGTAGCACGACCCGCCAAGCTTACTACTATTGAAGGCGCTTCCTGCAATGGATACTACGAACTGCAAAGAACGACTATTTCGGGTTTTGCCGGGGCAGAGTGTGGAATTCAGTTACTTGAAAAATGTAGTTGTTGTGGTAGAGTTGAGTACTCTTCGCTTAAATTTATTAACGGTTTGAACGAAATTGAGCTAGATCCATTTCATGATTTTATGTGCATCTGGCCATTAGCTTCTTGGTTTATCTCAGAAAGAGCTAAAAAAGTAATTGATAAATTCAAGATCAAAGGACTCTTCACTCAGCCGATTTCAAAATCAAGACTTTCAAAGCATAACGACGGTTACGGCCCTGTCTTACAGTACTTAATCGCTGAACCTTTCCTCGAGGAGACCAGGCAAAAGTACCCGGAAATTTTCAGGACAGGGGACTGTGATTGACAAAGGTTAATGTATCACATTTAGGGAAATGTGCCAGAACTAGAGTTGCACACGCCGGAATCTGCGGATCAATTCAAAGCCCTTAATTTCCCAACGCTTAGAATGCGGCTTCTGCAGAGGTAAATCTAGTATTGATAACCATATCCTGCGGGTTTCCTACACCGAGGCTGATGCCGTGGGTGATGTCGCGTACTACTTACGCTATATGCAGGGCGTTGCCTGCACCCCCCAACCCCCGCCAGGCTGTAGCTTGGGGGTATGAACCGGGTGGATAGGCTGGCGGCGCTGCTGGTGCTGCTCCAAAGCCGGCGGGTGGTGAAGGGCAGCGAAATCGCGGCGCGCTTTGGCGTGAGCCTGCGCACGGTGTACCGCGACATCCGCACGCTCGAGGCCGGGGGTATGCCTATTGTGGGCGAGGCGGGCGTGGGCTATGGCCTGGCCCAGGGCTACCGCCTGGCGCCCATCCTGTTCACGACCGACGAAGCGCTGGCGCTGCTCACGGCCGAAAAGCTGGTGGCGCAACTGACCGACAAGGCCACGGGCGCCCACATCGCCCAGGCGCTCGACAAAATACGGGCGGTGCTCTCGGCGCGCGAGCAGGCAGTGCTCGAGCAGCTGGAGGACCGCATTGAGGTGCTGCCGGGCCGTGCCCACCGCTACCAGGCGCCGGTGCCCAGCTGGCTGCCGCTGGTGCTGCGCAGTACGCGCACGCGGCGGGTGGTGGCGTTCAGCTACTTCTCGGCGTACCGCAACGCCACGGGCCAGCGCCGGGCCGAGCCCCTGGGCGTGTTTTTCCTGGACGGGTACTGGCACCTGATTGCGTGGTGCCTGGAGAAGGGGGCGTACCGCGACTTCCGCCTAGACCGGATGGCCGACGTGGTGGTGACCGAGACGCCCTTTGAGCGGCACCACCCCCCGCTGGCCGAGTACCTGCAGGCGCATTGGTACACGGCCGATGGGCGACCCGCCGAACGGGTGGTCATCCGTGTGCAGCCCAAAGAGGCCCACTACCTGGAGACGCAGAAGTACTACCAGGGCTTTACGCACCAGGTGATGGGCGAGGGCTACATCGAAATGCACTTTCTGGTGCACTGGCAGGAGAGCTTTCTGCGGTGGTATGCGATGTTCGCCGACTGCGCCGAGATAGTTGGGCCCCCGGCGCTCGCCGAGCGGATGCGGGCCTATGTGCAGACGCTCGCGGCCCGGTACGGCGCGAATGTGACAGCCTGCTGACATAGGGCTGTCACTGGGGGGTGGTTGGTTTGGGCATGCATTTACCCCAACCCCCTACACCCATGGCACTGATCGAAGCACTGCTGGACGAACTGAACACCGAAGCCCGCGTGACGCGCGAGTTTCTAGACGTGCTGCCCGACGACAAACTGGACTGGCGGCCCCACCCCAAGAGCATGACCCTACAGGAGTTGGCGGGCCACGTGGCCGAGATACCCGGCTGGATTGCCATGACCCTGGGCACCGATGGCCTCGACTTTGCCGCCGGCGACTACACGCCCCCCACGGCCCGAACCCGCAACGAGATCATCGCCCTGCTGGACCGCTCGGTGGCCGAGGGCCGCAGCGCGCTGGCGGGGACTACGCCCGACAAGCTGTTCAACGAGAACTGGACGATGCGCACCGGCGATCTGATCCACAGCCAACACAGCCGGTACGCGTCTACCTGGCACTGCTACGCGCAGCTTACGCACCACCGGGCCCAGCTGGGGGTGTACTACCGGCTACTGGGCGTGCTGGTGCCCCAGAGCTACGGCCCCACCGCCGACTACCCCGAGATGGTGGCGGTGTAGCGTAGAGCACGCAAGCAAACACGCAGCGGAGGGGGCTTACGGGCCCCCTTTTTGGTGCAACGGGTGACGGGGTATTAGTGAAGGAACCTGGGGTAGGCAGGGCTGGCCCCATTGGTCCTATCTGTTGTAGTTTCGGGCAGTTCAACCTGGACATTCACAGGGCGGGACAACGAAGAACTTTTTTCCTAGCTTAGTAGTATCACCTGCGTTCGTACTAGGATTGTATTTTGCGAAATACTCAATGAAGTACAAAACAGATTTATCTGCACCCTCGTGAAGGTATTTTTTGTAGGCGCTGCTACTCAACCTGGAAATGTGCCCGACCAGTATTTCTAGAAACAATGTGTCTTCATTTTGGCGATACGCCGTAATGTCATAGTCACTATCTACTGATAGCAGCTCTAATGTTCCCTTAAAGCCGTAGCCCCGAAACCGGCTGGTCTTCAAGCTTACCAGTAGGTTGCTATCGGCCAATACAGTCGCGGTTACTGAAGACAAGGAGTCCTCAGGGTGGTACGGCTGGAAGCTAGAATTGATTTCTACGCCGAGTAAACACGGCTTTGGGGAATCACACTCCGCACTTCTATGGCTTACAGTCCTACAAGAAGCAACGACTAATACTAATAGGAGTGAAATAAATCTCATTTGCATCGCTAGTATCAGGCTAATTGGGTGGCTTGGATATAAATAACGGCGTTATGTATGCATTCTAGAATGAAATTGGCTTTCGAAAACCATTACTCTACCTGCCCCCCTGCGCAACCGAAAGTTAAGTAAGTGGTTTATTCAATAGGTGTGTTGTATAGCGGCGCTGCCCCCATCTGTTGTAGTTTCGGGCAGTTCAAGCTGCTGCGGTTATGGCCAACTACCTGGGGTTTCGGTTTCTGAAGTTCGATTCGAATACGTATGTCATCCGCTACCGTGGGGGGCGGGTGGTGGCCGAGGGGCGGGGGCTGGCCTTCTGGTACTACAGCCCCACGACGAGCATCGCGGCGCTGCCCATGGGCTCGCGCGACGTGCAGTTCATCTTCAAGGATACGACGGCCGACTTCCAGACCGTGACCATCCAGGGCTCGTGCACCTACACGATTGATGCCCCGCGGAAGCTGGCCGACCTGCTCGATTTCTCGGTAGACGCCCAGGGGGTGTACAAGAAAGACGACCCCGAGAAGCTGCCGCAGCGGCTGATCAACGAGGCGCAGACGGCCACCTCGGCGCTCATCCGTTCGCTGAGCCTGAAGGACGCCATTCGGAGCGCGAAGCGCATTGAGCAGACCATTTTCGAGGGGTTGGGGGCCTCGGAGGCCATCCGGCAGTTGGGCCTGGCACCCCTGAGCGTGAACATCCTGGCCGTGCGGCCCACGCCCGAGATGGAGAAAGCGCTGGAGGCCGCCACGCGCGAGGCGCTGCAGCAGGAGGCCGACGAGGCGATTTACAAGCGCCGGAATTTCGCCGTCGAAAAAGAGCGCGAGGTAAAGGAGAACGAGCTGAGCACCGAGATTGCCGTGGCCGAGAAGCAACGGCAGATCCGCGAGACGGAGCTGAACACGGCCCTGGTGGTCGAGGAAAAGAACCGGCAGCTCAAGGAGCAGGAGTACGTAACCCAGCTGGCCGTTGAGGCCAAGAGCAAGGAACTGAGCGCGGCCAAGCACGAACGGGCCAAGCAGGAGGCCGACCAGCAGCGCGAGATTGGCGAGGGCAAGCTGGAGGCACGCATCGTGCAGGAGGAGCGGGCCAAGGCGCTGGTCGAGATCGAGCTGGCGAACGCCCGTGCCCGCGCCGAGGGCGAGGCCTACGCCCTGCGGCAATTGCTGGACCAGTACCAGGGGCTCGATTGGAAGACGATTCTGGCGCTGAAAGGTGGCGGCAGCGCGGCGCTCAACCTGGCGCTGGCCTTCAGGGAGCTGGCCGAGAACGCCCAGAAGATTGGCACCCTGAACGTGAGCCCCGACCTGTTGCAAGGCCTGTTGTCTGACGAGCCGGTCAACCAGGTGCAAAGCAACCGCTAGCGGCCATGGCCATCGAGACGGCGGTGGTGGTGTGCGCCGAAACGCGGCTGGAGCAGCTGCAGGCCCGGTTCAACACCCGCGCCCAAACCCGGTTTTACCTCGAGCAGAACGGGCAGGACTTTGCCGCCTACCAGGCCGAGCACGACACCTACCACCACAGCCTGGAGGCCGTGCTCAAAGCCCTGGCGCGCGTGCTGAAAGTGAAACCGCTGGAGCGCCAGTACGTAGCCCGTAACCTGTTTGCCGACACCGAAGTGGTGGTAGTGGTGGGCCGCGATGGACTGGTGGCCAACACGGCCAAGTACGTAGGTGGCAGGCCCCTGGCGGGCGTAAACCCCGACCCCAGCCGCAACGTGGGCGTGCTGCTGCCCTTTGGCCCCGACACGCTACTGGCGGGCCTGCGCCCGGTGCTGGAAGGCAAGGCGTACCCCCACCGCACCGTCACGCTGGCCGAGGCCCGGCTGCAGGATGGGCAGCGGCTGCTGGCCTTCAACGATCTGTTTGTGGGCGCCGAGACCCACGTATCGGCCCGGTATGGGCTGCAGTACGCCGGCGCGCACGAAGACCAGAGCTCGAGCGGCCTGATTGTAAGCACGGGCGCGGGTAGCACGGGCTGGCTGAGCAGTGTATTCAACATGGCCTGGGGCGTACAACAGGCGTTTTTTGGCACCGAAACGGCCCCCAAAGCGCCGAGTAAGGCGGCCAGCAGCAAAACCAAGAAGGCCCCTGCGGCACCCGCCCCACCCCCTCGTGTGGCCCTGCCCTGGGACACCGAGGAGCTCATCTTCGTGGTGCGCGAGCCCTACCAGAGCCAGAGCAGCGGTATCGCCCTCAGTGCGGGGCGGATAGGCCGGGGCACGCCCCTGGTGCTCGAAAGCCACATGCCGGTGGGCGGCCGCATTTTCTCGGATGGTATTGAGGCCGACTACCTGAGCTTTACCAGCGGCACGGTGGCCACGATTGGCATCGCCGACGAGGTGGCCCGTCTGATCAGCCCGGCCGAGACGCCGGGGGTGAAGGGGTAGGGACGGGCGCAGCACTTGAGGAGCACCCCAAACGGTAGCGGCCTTATCCCACAGGCAAGTACCAGACCCGCCCTAGTGCCCAGGCGTTTGGTATACCTTGGTAGCTTGGGCCAGTGCTACTTGCGGGTAGGTATTCGTTGGTGAAGGTGGGTGGCTGGGGCCAGCTGTGGTAACTTAGTTTGGAGATGGCAGAAGGCCCGATTCCGTTCAACAAGCCCTATGTGGTGGGCACCGAGTACCGGTACATTGCCGAAGCGGTGGCGTTAGGTAAACTGTCGGGCAATGGGGTGTTTACCCAGTACTGCCAGCAGTGGTTTGAAGCGCGCTACGGGTTTGGCAAGGTGCTGCTGACCAGTTCGTGCACCGATGCCCTTGAGATGTGTGCGCTGCTGGCCGACATAGTGCCTGGCGATGAGGTCATTGCCCCGAGTTATACGTTTGTTTCTACGGCCAACGCGTTTGTACTGCGCGGGGCCAAGGTTGTGTTTGCAGATAGTCTTGCTACCGAGCCGAACGTAGACACCAATCTGCTAGAGCCGCTTATCACTGACAAAACCAAAGCTATTGTTGTGGTCCATTATGCAGGTGTGGCTGTGGACATGGACCGCGTGATGGAGCTTGCACTACGGTACAACCTGCTGGTCATTGAAGATGCCGCCCAAGCGATTGACAGCTACTACAAGGGTCGGCCCCTGGGCTCGATAGGTCATCTGGCAGCCTTCAGTTTTCACGAGACGAAGAACATTAGCGCCGGCGAGGGGGGCATGCTGGTGGTAAACGATGATCGGTTTAAGGAGCGTGCGGAGATTCTGTGGGAGAAGGGCACGAACCGGGCGGCATTTTTCAGGGGCGAGGTCAACGAGTACGGCTGG
>JANRLA010000021.1:0-36656 GCA_033763015.1 Bacteroidia bacterium | reverse complement strand
CCTGGGCATGGCACGTACCCAGGGCGCCCTCGACCCCGAAACCACCCAGGGCTTGGCAAAACCTTTCTACGAGAAAGTGGTTGAACTCGGCGAAAAGGATCGGGTCGCGAACAAGAAAGCCCTTGCCGAGGCATACCTGTTCATGGGTGTGTTTGAGGTAAACGTGAACCAGAACTACAAAGGCTCGATTGAATGGACGACCAAGTTGCTGGCCATTGACCCCGAGCACGAGCAGGGCAAGAAGCTCTTCAACCAAATCAACGACTACCTCAAGCAGGTAGACGATAGCAAGCGCTAGGCTGCCACGCCGCTGCTTGTTGGTTGCCCGTCTGTACCTTTACACCAGCCTATGGCGGCTGCTCTTCTGTATTCGGTTACAGTGCAACTGGCCCAAGCCGATGCGGCTGGCTGGCTAGAATGGATGCGCTGTGAGCACATCCCCGAGGTATTGGCTACAGGCTATTTCAGTCGCCACCGCGTGTTGCGGCTGGTAAGCCCCGAAACCGAGCCGGGCACAGTAACCTACAGCATACAGTACGAGTGCTTTTCGCAGCAGCAACTGGAGGCGTACGTTGAACAGGAGGTCCCCAGGCTTCGGGCGGCGGCCGCAGCCCGCTACCCCAACGTGCACGCATTTCGCGCGGTGTTAGAGGTGATTACCTAGCGCCCGCCAACCTACCGGCTGGGCTCGGCGGCCTGCCAGGCATACTCAAATACGCGGGCCTGCGGGTCAAATGGCGCGAGGGCGTCTAACCCCAGGTAGTTGACGGCGTAGCGGATTCGCTCGGCATCGTCGGACACTTCCGACTGGTCGGCCCCGCCCACGGCCAGCAGCGCTGTTTTGGTCACAAGCCCAATGAGTTCGCTGCCCGCCACAGCGCACCCCAGCCGTTGCGCCTCGTGGGCGACAGCGTCGTAGGCCTGGCGTAGGCCGGTTTGGGTGTAGTCGGTCAGGTTCATCGATACCTGGCAGCACCCGTACTGGGGCATCCACCAGCCGATGGCTTGGAGCGCGGGCAGGTTGTGCACCCCTGTGTGTGTCCGTACCCGGGCGGCAATGGCTTTGGCTGTAGGTAGATCTGTGGTTGTCACGTTTACGTTGAAGGCCACCAGGAAACCCCGTGCACCTACCACACAGGCCCCTGTGCGGGGGTTGAACTGTCTAGGCCCGGCATCGGGTGCCCACGTGGGGTCGGCCAGCTTGGCGGGTAGCCCCTCGTACCCCCCCCGTCGGATGGCCGACAGTAGCCTGCGCTCAGGGTGCTGGGCAGCCGCCTGGTAAAAGTACACCGGCACCGCGTGGGTGGCGCCAATGCGGTGGCCCAGGGCGTGTGCCCAGGGCACAAGGTCGCCTACCGAAAGGCCATCCAGTGGCACCAAGGGCAGTACGTCCAGGGCGCCAATACGGGGGTGGGCCCCGTGGTGGGTGCGCATGTCGATGTGCCGAAAGGTGGCCTCGGCCAGTGCCCAGGCGGCTTCTACGACGGCAGGGGGCGGCCCGGCAAAGGTGAAGACGGTCCGGTTGGCATCGTAGCCCACATCGCGGTGCAGCAATCGAACGCCCGGCACGGTGGTGATGGCCTGGGTTAGGGCCTCAATCACGGCCCAGTCGCGGCCTTCGCTTACGTTGGGTACGCAGGCAATGCGGGGTGTTTGGGCTTCCATCGGCATCGAGTAGCTTTGGCCCTGCAGGTGCAAACAGCCGCCCGAAAGTACACTAGAGCCGCCGTCTGGCGGGCTTGCCTGGGGCTGGTACTCGTTACCTTTTCCGTTCGTAGTGCGGCCCAGACCGACCGTGCCCCACGGGTCGTGGCCCGGGTGCAGGTAGAGGCCAGCGCGGTGAGTGATACGCCTGTGCCAGTTTCGGATGGCAAGGGGGGCGTCTTTATCGTGTTTCGTTCCACCCCCAGCGGGCAAGCCTTCGCCAACCTGTACGCGCAACACGTGCTGCCCGACGGCACGCTGGGGTGGGGGCAGCGGGGCCGGGTGCTGGCCCCCAGCGACCGGGTACAATTGGGCCACCGGCTGCTCGAGGATGGCCAGGGTGGCTTCTGGGTGGTGTGGGACGAACGCGCCCCCGATGCCGATGCCGGCTACCTCATGGCCCTGCACCTGGCCTCAGATGGTACCCCGCTCTGCCCCCAAGGCTCGGTTCGCCTCACGGCCTCTAACCGGTACCAACGACGACCCAGCCTGGCGACCGACTTTAAGGGCGGCCTGTACGTGGGGTGGGAGGAACAGCTCGACCCGGCCACCACCCAGTTGTTTCTGCAGCGCCTGGGTAGCGATGGCAAGCCGCTCTGGGGGCCGATGGGCCAGCCTGTACTCGAGGCCCCCGAAGGCCTGCGCGACGACATCCAGCTGGCCAGCGCCCCGGGCCTTGGCGTCTGCGCCCTGTGGGAAGACCAACGCACGGGCAAGGTATGGGAGCTCTACGCCAAGGCGTTCGACCTCAACGGCCGCAGCGAATGGCGCGCCAACGGTGTGGCCTGTACCCCACCCGGCAGCCCCGAATTTCAGTTCAACCCCGCACTGCTCAGCGATGGGTTCGGGGGCTTGGTCGTGGTCTACGAACGCACCCGTATTGGCCAAACCGACCGCGACTTGGTCGCCCTGCGCCTGAACCGCAACGGCAACTTTGTGTACCACAAACCACTGGCCGAAGGCCCGGCCAACGCCCAGCACCCACGCCTGCTACGCAAAGCCAACGAGGCTTGGCTCTGCTGGGTAGAGGCTGAAGCCGAAAGTGGCCTCGAGCGCCTGAAAGCCACGCACTTTGAGCTGGGCACGGGCCAGGTGCTGCTCCCCGCCGGTGCGCTGGTATTGGCCGCAGCAGCAGAGGGCCAATCGCAGGCGGGCCTGTTTTTCGGTTACCCGCTGGGGGGGCTTACCGTGGTCTGGAACGAGGCCACCGGGGGCGAGCGCACCTACCGGGCCCAGCGCCTTACCGATACGGGTACGTTGGCCTGGGGCTACCTGGGGCAGGCACTCGGGCCTGCGGGCGGACTGGCCCGCACCGGGCAGGCACTACAGACCGTGGGCGACGAGCGGGGCGGCTTTTGGGCGGTGTGGATGAGCTCGGCGGGGTTCCCCCTCGCCCAGCACTACGACCCCAACGGCACCCCCTGGCACAGCCCAGAGGGGCTCATCGTCAGCCGCCAAGAAGGGGCCCTCTACGGCAAGCTAGACCACCCGGCTGTGGCCGAAGGACTGGGGGGCGAGGTGTATCTGGCCTACGAAGACTACCGCGCCGGGGCCCAGGCCCCCCGCATCTACCTTCAGCGACTGGGCCCCGACGGCCAGCCCCTCTGGCCCGAGGGCGGGTTGCCCGTAGCCCTGCAAGACGGCTACCAGGAGCTACCCGTAGTTACGGTACTGCGCGATGGGGTATGCGTGGGCTGGACCCACCGCCGCCCCCACGCCGACGAAAACCTCTACCTCCAGCTCTTCCGCCACGACGGTACCCGCCTGGGGCCCCCCGAGGGCATCCGGCTCTGCGCCGCACCGCGCTCGCAGACCAGCCTGCGCCTGGCCCGCTTCGGCGACGGCAACCAGGTACTGGCCGCCTGGACCGATGCCCGCGACTTCGCCCAGCTGGGCTTCGACATTTACCACCAGCTCATCGACGAAACCGGACGGCCCCTACTGGGCCAAGACGGCACCCCGCTGGCCCCACGCGCCGAATACCAAGTGACCCCCGAACTGCTCGAAGACGGCCTGGGCGGCGCCTACATCGCGTGGATGGACCAGCGCGAGGGGCCCTACCAACTACGCGCCCAACGGCTCGACGGCCAGGGCAATCGGCTTTGGGGTGAGGGCGGCCGGGTTGTGGCCCCCAGCCCCGAGAACCAGCGCTACCCGGCCCTGGCCCGTATCGGGGCCGACCTACTCATTGCCTGGAGCGAAGACCGTACGGCCCAGGGCCAAAGCCGTGTCTTCCTCCAGTCGCTCGAAGCCGACGGCAGCTATACCTGGGGCCGTTACCCCCAGCCCATCACCCTCACCTTTGGCAGCCAGACCGTACCCCAGGTAGCAGGCCACCCCGAGGGTATTCTGGTGGGGTGGCTCGACCAGCGCCACGAGGCCAGTTCGGGCTTCAACCTGTTTCTGGCCCGGCACGTACCCGATGCGCCCAGCACCTGGCCCCGCGAGGGAGTTAACCTGGGTAAGTTCCTGCCCGAAAACGCAGACTTTGCCCTCACCCTTACCCCTGACGGCCGGTTTGGGTACTGTGCCTGGGCCGACGAACGCACCGACCGGCCGTTGGTCCAGTATGCCCGTTGCGATGTTGCCACCGGGCACGTCCGCTGGCACCAGCTTGTGCCGCCAACCAGCGGCGCCCAGCGCCACCCACGGCTGGTACGCCTGCCCGGGGGCCGCATGGCAGCTGTGTGGCTGGTGCAGCACCCCGAAGGCGCCGAAAGCCAGCTGCTTTCTTGGGTGCTCGATTAACCGCTTGGCGTGCCCGTTATTTGCGGTATGCACCTCTTACGGCCCTGGGCTCTGGTGGGTTTGGTGCCGCTCCTGGCTGGGGCGGTTTACCTGGTGGTGTATATCGCCCGGCGGACGGCCCGCGTGCTGCCCAATTGGTTTGATACCCAAGCCCTGCGGGGCTACCGGCCACGCCTCAGGGCCGGGCTACGGGTTGGGGGGCTGGCGTTGGCCAGTGTAGCGGCATTGGGCCCCTATGCCACTGAGCGCACGGGCCCTGCCGAGGTGCTGGGCCGACAGGTGTACTTTCTGCTCGACGTCTCGGCGAGCATGAACACCCCCGACGTGCTGCCTTCGCGGCTTGAGCAAGCGCGCGCCCTGCTGCTCGAAGCCGCCGATGGCCTGGCGGGCGATCAGTTGGGCCTAATCGCCTTTACCGAGTACGCCTACGTTCAGTGCCCTCTTACCGACGATACCCGGGCCTTTCGGCTCTTCGTCGAGCTAGTGGGTACAGAGCAGTTTGCCAATACCGGTACCAACTACCGGGCTGCCCTGGCCGAGGGTTTTAACCGCCTGGTGACCGAGACCAACACCAGCCGCCGCCAGCAAGCCCAGGCACTGGTCCTGCTATCCGATGGCGAGCACCACGGCCCTGCGTACACCTCGGTCGTGAACCGCCTCGAGGCGGCGGGTATCCCGGTAATTCCTGTGGGCATTGGCACCTACGCCGGGGGGCGGGTACCCAAGGTGGATGCCGAGGGAAACCCCGCAGGTTTTTTGACCGACGATCGGGGCCTGCCCGCTCGCAGCCAACTGATCGATACCGACCTGAAGGCCCTGGCCGCCACGTTTGGTACGCCATACCTGAAAGCCACCGATAGCGGGGCCCCCGCCGCGCTGGTACGGGCCCTGAAGTCGGTACCCGCAGCCATCACCCAGTCGCGCAGCGAGCAATCGAAGCATGATCTGTACGCCTGGCTCTTGTTGCCGGCCATTCTGCTCTGGGCCGCCAGCGCCGTGCTCATCCCCCAACGCAAACCCGCCTAAGCCATGCACCGCAACTGGTTGTACCTACTGCTGGCAGTGAGTGTGGGGGCCACCTCACCGAAAGACCCCATTGTCCGTGCCGCCGAGGCCTTTCGGAGTGGTGAGTATGCCCTGGCCCTGGGGCTCTACCGGCAGCTGCTCGATGAGCTGCCCGACCAGCGCCCAGCGGTAGAGTTTAACCTGGCCCAGTGCCTGTTTGCCCTCGATTCGGCCGACGCCGCCGAGGCCTATTTCTCCCGGCTTAAACCGCTACTGCAAGGCCACGCAGCCCTCGCGCTACGCACGAACCTGGCCCTGCTCGCAGACCGGAAAGGCCGCACCGCCGAAGCCCTCGTGCTGCTCGAAGAAGCCCTACGGGTAGAGCCCAACTACGAAACGGCCCGCTACAACTACGAACTCATCAAGCGGCGGCAGCAGGAACCGCCCCCGCCACCCTCAAGCCCGCCACCGTTGGGCCCACCCCCCCCTGCCAACCCGCCACCCACCGAAGCCGACGGTGGGGAACTGCCGCCTGCCAGCGAGCTCAGCGCCAACGAAGCCCAGGCGGCCCTGCGCCAGCTCAGGCTCAGAGAGGCCGAATACCTGCAGCAGCTGCGCAAAGACAACGGCAATCGCCGCCGGTCGGCCGTGGGCAAACCGTGGTAGGTTAGTCCCACGGGTGCTCCTGAAAGAGCAGAAAGCCCAGGTGTGCGATAAAGCGCAGGGGTGAGCGGTCGTTTTCGTAGTAGTTCAGGTACAGCCCCAGGGGCCCGATAAAGGTGTCGTAGGTAACACCCGCCGAGGCTACCTGTACCCCTCGGCTCAGGTCAAGCCGGAAGTCGGGCAGTTCGTCGGCGGTCAAACCAAAGGGCTGGAACCAGTAGGCCTCGGCCCTAAGCCGTAGGTTCTCACTCAGAATGGCCGAAAGCTGTACGCCAGGGGCCAGGTACAAGCGGCTGTATAGGCTTGGGTTGTACAGCGTGGGGCTGTCTTGCAGCGGCACAAAGCGTGGCGAGGCCAGGGTGGTGCTCACCTCATTGGCCATGGGTTCGAGGCTTGAGTAACTACCCTCGGCCGATAGGCCCAGCGACACACGTTTGAGCCCACCGATGCGCAGGCCCGTGATGTACTGCTGCAACTTGAAATGTGCCTGCAGCCAGGTGTGCGAGGTGCTCAGGCCCGTCTCGTCTTGCCGCTGGGGCCTAAAGTCTTCGGTACCCTGGTTGTAGCGCAATGTGATGCGGATCTCGCGCCCCTCATAGGCGTATTGCCGCCGGTTGAGCGTGCGCAGGTGGTAGCCGGCAAAGAGGCTGGTGCCCGAAAAGAAGCTTTGGTCGAGCGTGTCGTCGAAGGTGCGGTTTTCGGGTTGGGCAAAGTACCGCCAGTCTAGGTTCTGGGCCGCCACACCGGCGTAGAGTAGGCCCAGGTTGCGCAGGTTGAGCCCCGCCTGCACAAGCCCTTCTACGTGGACCTCGTTTACCTGGGCCGGCGTTCTGCGCGGAAAGAGGCCGGTAAAACTGCGCAGCAACTGCCAGCCGACTACGCTCCCCTCGGCCTCGAAGTACAGGGGTACCCGGGCAGCAAGCTGGATACGGGCACGGGTGCGCGCAAAATTCTCGATGCTGCCAATGCCAACCTGCACGCCTGCCTCAAAATTGGTGCCCTGCGTGGCGCGGTAGGTGGCCCCCAACTCCAGTCGGTGGTCGGTGGGGCTGAACACCGTGGCCCCGCCCCGGATGCTAAACTTGGCTGCCGGGCGGACGTGCAGCCCCAACCGGAAGGTTTGCCAGGTAGTGTCGTAGACCAGCTCCGGGAACGTACTCAGGTACCGGCCGTCTACCTTCAGCCGGTAGTAGGCCCGTGCGATTTCGTCGTACGACGTAGGGCCTGGTTCAAGGTCGACGGTCTTCTGAATAAACCGCGCGCTGCGCTCGGTGAGCCCGACGGTTGAAACAGCTGCCAGGGCCAGCGTGGGGCTTTGACCCCGAAATGCCGCCCGCCGCTGGGCCAGGGCCACCGAATCTTGCCGACGCGGTACCAGCTGTAGTAGCTCGGCCAGGCAAGCCTTGGTCGAGGTGTAGCCTTGCTCAATGGCAAACGTGATGGCTTCTTCTGAAAAATCGGTGGCCGATAACTCGCCCAGTGCAGGTTGGATGTAGTACCCCCGGTCGGGCGGTAGTTTCTCCCAGGTTTTTTGCGCGGTACCCTGCATCAGCAGGATGTCGAGGACGTTGCCCTGGGCCTTGGCCAGCTCTTCGCGGTTGGGTGGGTTGGCCACGTAGACCCCAATCAGGATGTCGGGGCGAAACGAGGTATCGGCCACCTCGACGGGGAAGTTGTTGTACACCCCCCCATCGAACAGATCCTGGTACTGGCCATTGGTCGCGGGCACGAAAAAGAGTGGCACGGCCATCGTTGCGCGAACGGCAAAGGGTAGGCTGCCACTGCCCAGTTCGATGCTTTGGTTGTTGAAGACATCCGAGGCCATGCACCGGAAGGGGACCATCAGCCGGTCGAAGTCTTGCCCCGCTGCGGCGCTTGCCCCCGTCAGGTAGCGCATCAGGCCCAGGTTGAGCGCGTAGTCAGAAAAGATGTTTTCCGGCAGTAGCCGGTCGCGGTCGCGCAGCACGAGTGGTATTTCGAGGAACGTACCGTCGCGGCGGCCGGTCTCCAGGTTGTAGTTCTCTTGCAGTACCAGGCTGCCCCCCAGCCAGTTTTTGGTTTCGATTCGGGCAATGGCCTCCAGTTCGTCGGGGGTATACCCGGCGGCGTAAAACGCCCCAACCATGCCCCCCATAGAGGTCCCCGTGATGTAGTCGATAGGGATGCCGGCCTCTTCCAGCGCCCGGATAACCCCAATGTGGGCTAGCCCACGCGCACCGCCGCCCGAAAGCACCAGCGCGACACGTTGCCCATACGCCTGTAGGCCCACCGCCAGTACCCAGAGCCCCACCCAGGCCGCTACGAAAGCTGCCCGCTGCCAGACGATACCAATCCGGAACTGCACGGGCCCGAAGTACGCACTTTCTGGGCCGCTGTGGCAGCCCTGCGGGCTACCGCAACTGCTTTTGGCGGGAACGGCGGCGTAGTTCGCGCTCCAACAACGCCAGTTCGCGGGGCGACTGACCGGCAATGGACGTGTTTTCCTCGGCCCGCCGGAACAGGTACGGCAGCACCTCGGTCAGGGGCCCGTAGGGCAGGTACTTGGCGCAGTTGTAGCCGCTGGCCGCCAGGTTGAACGAGATATGGTCGCTCATGCCCAGCAGTTGCGAGAGGTACACGTGGGGGTGGTTGCGCGGGGTGCCTTGGGCATCGAGCTGCTGCGCCAGTTTTAAGGCCGAGGCTTCGTTGTGGGTACCGGCGCATAGGGCCAGGCGGTCTAAGTGGGCCAGGCAGAATGTTACGGCGGCGTCGTAGTCACGGTCGGTGGCGGCTTTGTCGGGCTGGATGGGGGTGGGGTAGCCCTTTTCGCGTGCGCGGTCGTTTTCTTTTTACAGGTAGGCCCCGCGTACCAGCTTTACGCCTACCAGCTTGCCGACCGCCTCAAAGCGTGCGAGCAGATCGGTAAGGTAGGCCAGGCGGTCGTGCCGGTAGAGCTGTACCGTTGTGTAGACCAGCACACGCTCGGTGTTCCAGCGGAGCATCTGGGCCTCGGCGAGCTGATCGATTTCGTCCTGAATCCAACTCTCTTCAGCATCGATCATCACGGGCTGGCCTACTGCGGCAGCGTGGCTGCACACACGCTCCAGGCGCTGGGCCATGTGGTCGTACTGCACCGTTTCAACGGGGCCCAGGGCTGCGCCCGCCTGGCGCTTGGCCAGTAGGTCTAGGCTACCGAGGGCACTGAGCTTGAGGGCCACAAACGGCACTTCGGGGCGCGCCTGGGCATGGTCGATGACCCGCAGCAATTCGTCTACTGCTCGGTTGTACCCGGCCTCGCTTTTCTGGGCCTCGACGGCGTAGTCTAGAATGCTGCCCACCCCAAACTTGTAGAGTTGGGCAGACCGGTCGGTGGTTTCGGCCAGGGTTTTGCCCCCGCAGAACTGGTCGAAAAAGTAGGTTTCAAGCAATCCTTGAATGGGCATGCGCCAGGCCAGGGCCCAGCGCACAAACCACGGCCCAACCTTGGTTAGGGTAGGGTACTGCAGGGTACGGAAGAGCAAGTGGGCCCTGCGCAGCTCGGCATCGGTCTTGTAGGCAAAGGCCAGCTGGGTGTCGTCTAGGCTGGGCTGGGGCAGCGTCGTGGGGTGGGTTTGCATCGGCCAGTGTTTTCAAGCAAGGGTAACCTTGGAATAACCGGCAATGTTCGGGAATCTTTGCCAGAAATGCCCCCCACCGAGTCTCACTACCCCTTTGCCTTCCCCGAAGTGCTGCAGGGCCATATGGATGAACTGGCCCTCGCGCTTGCTAGCGCCGCTGCGCCCCAGGTACTCCTGGTCATCGATACCCGCGTGCTCGACGCCTGGGCCGAAGCCCTGCAGCCCCTCACCCAGCGGTACCCCTACGCCCCTTTCGTGGCACACGAAGACCACAAAACCCTCGCCGCCGCCGAGGCAATGTACCACGCCTGCGCCCAAGCGGGCCTCGAGCGCGGGGGGCTTATTGTTGCCATCGGCGGCGGGCTTACCACAGACGTGGCTGCGTTCGTGGCCTCGACCTGGAAGCGTGGGGTGCGCCTCTGGCTCGTGCCCACTACCCTGCTCGCGGCCGCCGACGCCACCTTGGGCGGCAAAACGGGCCTCAACTTCGGCCACAGCAAGAATCAGGTGGGCACGTTTTACCCCGCCGAGCGCATCTACGTCAGCCCCAACTGGTTTTCGACCCTGCCCCCCGAGGCGCGGCGCTCGGGCCTGGCCGAACTGCTCAAGCACGGCCTGATCGCCGACCACACCCACTGGGAAGAGCTAACTACCCTGGGCAGCACGTACCCCACCTGGCCCCAGCTCGAGCGCTCGCTGCACATCAAGGCCCAGATCGTGGCCGATGACCCCACCGAACGCGGCCCCCGCAAGCTGCTCAACTATGGCCACACTCTGGGCCACGCCCTAGAGAGCGCTCGGCTGGCCGCGGGCGCACCCCTGGCCCACGGGCTGGCCGTTGCGGTGGGGCTGACGCTCGAGGCCCGGCTCTCGGTCACCCACGCCGGGCTGCCCCAGGCCGATGCCCAGCACATCGAAACGTGCCTTGTGGCCCTAGGCTACGACCTGAGCCTGGGGGATGTGAGCGACGAGGCCCTGCGCCTACTCGCCCACCACGACAAGAAGAACACCCAGGGCGAGCTGCGCTTCACCCTCCTCAGTGCCGTGGGCGCGGGCGTGTACGATGTGCCCGTGGTCTGGCCCGCAGTTCAAGCGGTACTCAGTGATCACCGGACTCAGCATGGCTAACGCCCTGCGGGTGTGCGCCCCCCCCAGTGGCGTGTTGCGGGGTACGCTCCGGCCACCGGGCTCGAAGAGCGTGACCAACCGGCTGCTGATCGCCCTGGCACAGCTGCTGCCCCAAACCGGCGAGCCCCTGCTGCTGGCCAATGCCTCAGACAGCGACGACAGCTCCGTGCTGATCCCCCTCCTGCGCCACCTGGGGGTAACGGTAACGGTGGTGCCCGGGGGCGACTGGCGCCTTACCCGCCACGAACCTTTGCCCGCTCCCCACGAGGTTACCCTAGACCTGGGGCTGGCCGGCACCGCCGCACGGTTTGCCCTCGCGCTCACGGCCACCCGCCCCGGCACCTGGCACCTGACGGGGCAACCCCGGCTACAGGAGCGCCCCCTCAAGCCTCTTGCCGATGCCCTCCTACAGGCCGGGGCACGCATTGAAAGCCTGGGTGCAAACGGTCATTTGCCCCTGCGCGTTACCGGTGTGCCGCCGGGCGCGCTAGGCCCGCTGGTGCTCGATGCCGGGGCGAGCAGCCAGTTCCTTTCGGCGTTGTTGCTACTCGGCCCGGGGCTGCCCGTAGGTGCCGAGATACGCCTGCTGGGCCCCGTGGCCTCGGTAGGGTACGTAGAGCTGACGCTCATGGCCCTCGGGCGATTTGGCCAGTTTTGGCAGGCCGTGCCCGGGAGCTACCGCCGGGTAGCGACACCCGTACAGGTACCAGGCACCCTGCCCGTGGGTGCCGATTGGTCGGCGGCCTCGTACCTCTTGGCCCACGCCGCCTGCTGCCCTGCCGAGCTCACCCTCGTGGGCCTCGACCCCGCGGATGGCCAGCCCGACGCCGCCCAGCTCGAGCGCTTCCGGCACTGGGGTCTGGCCTTTGGTTGGCCGCAGCCCACCGCCCTCGCTGTAAACCAACCGACCCCGCTTGCCCTGCCGAGTGGGCTGCTCGACTGCGCCGCTACCCCCGACCTGGCCCAGACCTACGCCGTGCTGGCCACCCAGGCCCTAGGCCCGGTCACCCTGACGGGCCTGGGCACGCTGCGCCACAAAGAGACCGACCGCATTGCCGCTCTGGCCACCGAACTGGCCTCCTTGGGTATTGCTACAGAAACCGGCCCCGATTGGCTGCGCGTCTACCCCGGGCCTGTGCAGCCTACACGGTCCATCGGCACCTACCACGACCACCGCATGGCCATGGCCTTCAGCCTTCTGGCCCACGCCCTACCCGAGGGGATCGTGATCGAAGACCCAGGCGTCGTGGGCAAATCGTACCCCCGGTTCTGGGCCGACCTAGCCACGCTGGGCCTTGGGGTAACGCAGCTGTAATCAAATTGCCTGGCGCACGTTGTACGCACTGTGAGCCCGCCTAGTCCGCGCATCCTGCACCTCGACATGGACACGTTCTTCGTGTCCGTCGAGCGGCTGCTCGACCCCACCTTGGCGGGCAAGCCCGTGCTGGTGGGTGGTACCACCTCGGGTCGGGGCGTGGTCTCGGCCTGCTCGTACGAGACCCGGCCCTACGGCGTGCGCTCGGGCATGCCCATGCGCCAGGCTATTCGGCTTTGCCCGCAGGCCATAGTACTGCCGGGCCAGTACGGCCGCTACGGCGACTACGCCCAGCACGTGCGGGCATTGGTACACGCTGCGGTACCCGTGGCCGAGTTTGCTTCGATTGACGAGTGTTACTGCGACTTGACGGGCACCGACCGCTTCCACAGTGCCTGGGGCCTGGCCCAAGACCTGCGTGCTACGGTGAAGCGCGAGACAGGCCTGCCGCTCTCGATGTGCCTGGCCAGTACCAAGTCTACCGCCAAAATGGGCACCGGCCAGGCCAAGCCCGATGGCGAACTGCACCTATTGCCACACCAAGAGCGCGCCTTTCTGGCGGCCCTGCCGGTGCGCAAAATACCCGGGCTGGGCCCCAAAGCCGCCCAGCGGCTCGCGATGGCCGGGGTAGTGAGCATTGCCCAGCTGCAGGCCCTGCCACCCGCCCAGCTCGAAGACTGGTTTGGCGCGTGGGGCCAGGTGCTCTGGCAGAAGGCCAACGGCACCCGCCACAGCCCTGTGCAGCCCGACGATGTACGCAAGCAGATTGGCAAGGAGGTCACCTTTGGCCACGACCGCGCCGAGTGGCCTTTCCTCATCGCGACCCTGACCGCGCTGGCCGAGCGGGTGGGCGAGCGTTTGCGCCGCGACGGCCGCCATGCCACCACCGTGACCCTCAAGCTGCGCTACGGCAACTTCGAGACCCTCACGCACCAGCACCAGGTGGCCCCCACGCAGTCGGACCAAGTACTTACCCAATCGGCCCGGCGCTTGCTGGGCGAAGTGTACCAGGCCGGCCGGCCCGTACGGCTACTGGGGGTGAGTGTCTCGGGGCTCGTCTGGGGCGGCACGCAGCTGGAGCTCTACGCCGACCGCGCGCGTGAGGGCAAACTCAGCAGCGCCAAAGACGCGCTCAACCGGCGGTATGGGGGCCTGCTTGTGCGCTCGGCGGCTGGGCTGGTACCGCCCGACGCCACCCACCCGACCGAACGGTAGCCGCCCGCACCCACAGTTTCTGGGCGCGCAAGGAGTGGTCGGGCAGGGTTAACATGCCGTTGGCTTGTACATTACGTACCGGTGTGTAGTTCGTACGCCCTGTTACCCATTCCTCTACCCAAGCCATGGCCACTTCGCAGTCGTACAACCAGCTTGCTGGCCTTGCCCCGGAGGCCCTACCCGAAAAAGTGACCAGTGTGGTCAAGCGGCTGTACGAAGCCCGGCAAAAGCCCCTGCCTGACCTTACCCCCGCCGAGCTGCGGCTACTCATCAACCGGCACGACCCGCCCCAGTTCCCGCTCATCCCCGAGCTCGTCGAACAGGCCTACGACCTTTTGAGCGAGCAGCTACTCATCGAAGCCGATTACTACCCCGGCGACCTGATCTACACCGTGCTCAAGCTACCCGAGGCCTTTTGGCTCAAACACCCCGAGCTGCACGGCAAGTACATCGCCCTGATGCAGCAGCGCCGCCCCACGCTCGACCGACTGCTCGAGGGTGCCATGAAACGCGACCTGCCCGAGCTCGCCGACAAGTTTCTGGCCGCCGCAAAGGGTTAGCCCATAAACTTGGCCCCTTCGCGGATTTGGTCTACGACCGCGGGGTCGAGTAGGGTGCTCGTGTCGCCAAAGCCATCTTCGCCGGCCGCAATCTTGCGCAGGATGCGCCGCATGATTTTGCCCGAGCGCGTTTTGGGTAGCCCCGGCACGATCTGGATTTTATCGGGCCGCGCCAGGGGCCCGATCTTGTCTACGGTGAGGGCTTTGGCCTCCTCGCGCAGCAGCTCTTCGTTCTGGCACTCGGGCAGTACGATGACGTAGGCGTAAATGCCCTGGCCCTTGATGTCGTGGGGGTAACCCACCACGGCGCTCTCGACGATGAGCGGGTGCTCGTTGAGTGCATCCTCTACCTCGGCGGTGCCCAGCCGGTGCCCCGATACGTTGATCACGTCGTCTACCCGGCCAATGATGCGGAAGTTGCCGTTGGCCTCCATCCGCGCGCCGTCGCCGGTGAAGTAGTAGCCTGGGTACGAGCTAAAGTACGTCTGTAGGTAGCGCTCGTGGTCGCCCCAGGTGGTGCGCAGCAGGCTGGGCCAGGGGCGCTTAATGAGCAGGATGCCCTCTTGGTGGGGGTTGTCGTCGTCGCAGTGCAGCTCGTTGCCCTTCTCATCCACCAGCACGGCCTCAATGCCCGGCAGGGGTAGGGTAGCGTAGGTGGCCAGGGCGGGGGTTACACCGGCCAGGTTACTGATCATCATGCCACCAGTTTCGGTTTGCCACCAGGTGTCTACTATGGGGCAGCGGCGGTGGCCAATGGTTTCGTTGTACCACTCCCACGCCTCTTGGTTGATGGGCTCGCCGACGGTGCCCAGCACGCGCAGCGAGCTCAGGTCGTGCTTTTTGGGCCACTCGTCGCCCATGGCCTCCAGGGCTCGGATGGCGGTAGGAGCGGTATAAAAGTGCGTAACGCGGTGCTTTTCGACCACCTGCCAGAAGCGCCCGGGGTCGGGGTGGTTGGGGATGCCTTCGAAGAAGACCGTGGTTACCCCGTTCAGGAGCGGTCCGTAGAGTAGGTAGCTGTGGCCGGTAATCCAGCCCACGTCGGCGGTGCACCAGTACAATTCGCCGGGGCTAATCTGGAACACGTTCCGGAACGTGTAGCCGATGTACACACTGTACCCGCCCGTGGTGTGAACGACCCCCTTTGGTTTGCCCGTACTGCCACTGGTGTAGAGGATGAACAGGGGGTCTTCGGCGTGCATGGCCACGGCGGTGTGGTGGGCACTGGCGGTCTCGATGAGCTCGTGGTACCACTGGTCGCGGCCTGCGTGCCAGTTGATGGCGTAGCCGGTGCGCTTTACGACCAGCACGTGCGCAATGCTGGGGCTTTGGGCCACGGCCTCGTCGGCAATGTCTTTGAGGCGCACCTCTTTCTTGCCCCGAAAGGTGCTGTCGGCGGTGATGAGCAGCTTGGCCTGGCAGTCCTGTATCCGCCCCGCCAGGGCATCTGAGCTGAAGCCCCCAAACACCACCGAGTGGATGGCCCCAATGCGCGCGCAGGCCAGCATGGCAATGCCCGCTTCGGGCACCATGGGCATGTAGAGGCACACGCGGTCGCCACGGTCTACGCCCAGAGCCAGCAGTACGTTGGCCAGGCGGCACACCTCGTGGTGCAGCTGTTTGAAGGTAAAATACCGGTTGGCCTCGTGGGGGTCGTTGCTTTCCCAGATCAGGGCCAGCTCATCGCCGCGGGTGGCCAGGTGGCGGTCCAGGCAGTTGTAACTCAGGTTCAGCTCGCCGTCTTCGAACCACTTGACATCGCCCCCTTGAAACGAGCCGCTACTCACGCGGCTGAAGGGCGTATGCCAGTGCAGGGTTTGGGCCACTTCGGCCCAGAAGCCATCGGGGTCGGCCAGGCTGCGGGCGTGGGCTTCGCGGTAGCCCTGTAGGGTCGTGATTTCGGGTTGCATGGGCGGGTAAAGGGCGTTTACTAGTGGCTTGAGGTGTAATTAACCTACGGGTTACTTGGAATAGACTAGCCTACTTCATTGCAGCTGGTAGGGATTGTGTGCATCTTTGCAGCCCTGAAAAAGTAGCCCCCCTTGGGGCGCTACCCTGCCGCTGTAGTTCAATGGATAGAATAGGGGTTTCCGGAGCCCCGGATGTAGGTTCGATTCCTACCGGCGGTACACGTTACCTGCCCACCTGGCACACAAGGGTGGCCAGTTTGACCTAGACCCAGGGGCAAAACACGCCTTTCTGGGGCAGCCACTAGTGGCTAGATCTTGCAACTAGTTGTCGCGCCGTATGGCATCGAACACTTCGCGGGCGAACTGGCCATCCATACGACCCGCCACGTCGTCGCGGAGCGAACTAATGGGCCGGGGTTCTTGCCGCGAGCCCCGTACGGGTTTCGAGAAGCGCTTCGGTTCATCGCTACTGCCTTCGGGCACTTTTTCAATGGCCACGTCGGTCACACCGTTGGCGGCAAAGAAGTAATCCACGTCGCTTCGGGCTTCATCGGTCAGGCGTTGGGTGTACACTACCCCCCCGTCAGACACGCGGTACAGCGTTAGTGCCACGGTGTACCGAACAAAACTGTTACCGGTGAGCAGCTCCAATTTTACGGGCACGTCCCAGCACAGGCGCTTTACCTCTTCGCCCTCTTCGTTTTTGACCTTGTACTCGCGCACCTGAAAGGCATCTACCGTCACACTTTTCAGCCGTTGGCTGCGCTCTTCGCACACCACGAGTTTGCCGTAGGCCAGGTAGTCGGCGCCCACCAGGTTGGCCTGTAGCTCCTCAGATAGGGGCCGGTCGTCGAGGTCGGCCAGCTGTTTCTCGTCCGCCAGTTGCTGGTTCACCTCACGGTCGAGCACCTGCAGGCGGGGGTGTTGCTTGGCCAGGCGGTCGTTTAGGCCCGTATGAAACACATCGGGGGTTTCGGGGCACAGGCCCGCACCACCAAACAGTGGGCTTGCCACGGTCCGGTTACCGTTTCGGGTTATCTCGGCTTCGTGGGCCTGGTAGGCTGGGGTCTTGCGGCTTTCGGGCACGTAGGTACCCACCTTATTCAGTTCGGCCTCGAGCGTGAAGTGCTTCTTCTGGGCCACCAATTCCTTGAGCTCCACCAGTCTGCGTTGCGCCCAGGCTTCGGCAGCTTCGTTGAGCTGCTTTACCTCCTGGGGGTTCAGCCCTAGGGTAACCTTGTAGCGCTGCGCGGTTTTGATTTCGCGCACCAGCCGAAACGAATAGCTGTACCCGCCCAGGCCGTTGCCTGCCTTGAACTGCTCGGTGGCCCCTTTGGCGCATTTGGAGAGAAACAGCGGGCCATAGCGCTTGATCTCGGCGATGGCCAGGTCGTCGGTTTTTTTGTTTTTGCGGTCTAGTGCCCGGTAGAAGTAGGCCAGGGCAATGTTCCAGCGGCCCTCCTTGCCCCAGCGCACTCCTTCGTCGTACAGCTTTTTGGCCCCGGGCCCGAAGAGGCCAAAGCGCAGCCAGACATAGGCCGTATCGGCGCTGCTTTGGTTGCGCAGCAGGCGCTCAAGCTCGGCGTCGGCCGTTTCATTTTCAGGCGGGGCTTCTACCACCCCAAGCTGTTGGGCCTGGGCTCCCACCCCCAACGCCCCAAAAAACACCAGTAGCAGTACCCGTTTTACCATGCGAGTAAAGTACGAAAATGCGTGCCAAACCCCGGCTCAGCCGTCGGTGCCACGTCGGCCGCTAGCCGCGCAACTTCTTCACTTTGAATTAGTTGGGGGCAAAAGCCCGCAACGCTGGCCCATCTGCCAGTAGCACCAACTGTTAAGTTGTGCGAACACTGAAGTGCCGATTAACCGATTTGGCCAATTCTGCGTTCAACGCTTGTCAATGCCAAATTTCTACACGCGCTTTCGGCAGTTTTGTCTCGCCCTTTGTTTGGGTACAGTCACCTCAGTAGTGGCCCAGCAGCCCCAACAGGGCCCGCCTACGGGCCGTACTCGTCCCCCCATTTCTGGTACCATAACCGGTAGTCTGTACGATGTAACTACCGATGGGCCCGTGCAGTACGCCCAGGTGGCGGCCCTATCCGTCAGAGACAGTACCGCTGCCGCAGCAACGCTTACCGATACCGCCGGGTACTTTAAGCTCGAAAACCTACCCAGGGGCACCTACATTCTTAAGCTTTCATTTTTCGGGCAAACTATTTATTCCCAGCGCACCCACGCCATCGATGCCAACGGTATCGTGGTTGATTTGGGTACCCTGCGCGTAACCCCCCCGACCCCCACCACCGAGGAAGTCGAGATCACGGCCTCGGCCCCCGACGTGGTCTTTGCGCCCGACCGCCGCATTTACAACGTCGATAAAATGATTACCGCTGTCGGAGGTACGGCTACAGACGTATTGACCAACATTCCTTCGGTCACTGTCGATTTCGACGGTAATGTCGAGCTACGGGGTTCGGGCAATGTTGTCATCTGGATCGATGGCAAGCCCTCGGGCCTGACGTCGTCTGACCGGGGCTCAATCCTTCAAATGATCCCGGCCAGCCTCATCGACCGGGTCGAAGTCATTACCAACCCCTCAAGCAAGTACGACGCCGAGGGCCAAGCTGGTATCATCAACATCGTCACGAAGCGAGGTGCCCTGGTCGGCACTAACGGCAACGTACAGCTCAGTGCTGGTACCCGCGAGAAGTACACCAGCTCGGTATTCCTCAACAAACGAACGGTGAAGTACAACTTCTCAGCTAGCCTGAGTGCACGGTCGCAGTACCGCTTTTCCCGCGGCAGTAGTGAGCAGTTTACCACCTTCTCAGACACCAGCTACAGCAACCTAAACTACAGCAACGGTACCGACCGCGGCACGGGGTACAACGGCCGCTTGGGCTTCGACTGGTACTTTAGCCCCACCAGCACCCTGGCCCTTACCGCTAGTGGCAGCCTGCGCGACGACACCGACCGCAGCACCACCCGCTACGAAAACCGCGACGAGGAGGGCACCGTGGTAGACCCTTTCACCCGGACCAGTGAACAGGAAGATTCTGACCGCAACTACGACTTCTCGGCCGAGTACAAACAGGTTCTGCCCACAGGCAAGCAGTGGAGCGCCAGCGCCAGTTACGGCTCGAACCAGGGCGATGACTTTGAATCGCTCGAAGATGACATTTCAGACACAGACGGGCTGCCCTATCAAACCAGCGATAACCAGACCCGCTTCACGAACGTGCTCGGGCAGGTCGACTTTGTGCAGCCCCTGGTTTCAGGTGCCAAGGTAGAATTCGGTGCCAAAGGCACGGTCCGTATCAACGACCGCGAAGTCCTAACCCGGACCTACGACCTGGCAAACGACGTCTACTTTACCGATTTGCGGAACACCGATCGGTTCAAGTACACCGAGGAGGTCTACGCCGGGTATGTGCAGTACAACGGCAAGATTAAATCGATCGAAGGCCTGGAGTACAGCTTAGGGGTACGCGGCGAACAAACGTTCACCGCGGGCGAATCGCGCAGCTTGGCTCAGACGAATACACGCGAGTACTTCAACCTCTTCCCCAGCGTATTCTTCAAGTACACCCCTTCCGATGGCTTCGATGTCATTCTGAACTACAGCCGGCGGGTAAGCCGGCCACGCCTGAATGCGGTAAATCCTTTCCTCGAGCTCTCCGACACGCTCAACGTCCGTCAGGGTAACCCTGACCTGCAGCCCGAGTTCACCAACTCCTACGAGTTTAGCATCAACCGTGTTGCAGGGCGTTTTACACTATCGGGTACGGTCTTTTACCGCCGCACCACCAATGCCACGAGCAATTACCGTACGATTGACCCCGAGACGGGGGTGGGCACCACCACGTTCCTGAACCTGGCTAGTTCAGATAACGTAGGTGTAGAAAGCAACATACGGGCCCGTGTGGGCAACCTGAGCTTTATTACCCTGGCCGGCAACGCATTTTACAGCCAGCTTAACCCCGGCACCGACAACCCCTCGGATGCCTCGAACGACGGTATCAACTGGAACCTGCGCCTTATTGGTTCTATTGCGCTCGACCGGCAGACGTTTATCCAGCTCACGGGCTTTTACTTCCACCCCTTCGTGCGGGCGCAAGGCACTGTCGGGGGCTTTAGCAGCGTGAATGCGGGTATCCGCCGCGATTTCTTCTCGCGTAAGCTGACCGTGAACCTCAACGTCTCGGATGTATTCGACATCCGCCAGTTTGAGCTCACCTCGTACACGCCCACCTTTGCCTTCGAGACCGTGCGCAAACGCGAAAGCCGAATTGCGACCCTGAGCGTTACCTACAATTTTGGCCGACCCGCCGACAACCAGCAGCGCCGCAACCAGCGCCGCGGGCAAGGCGACTTTGGCGGCGAAGGGGGCGAAGGGGGTGGGCCAGGTGGCGGCGACTTCTCAGACTTCTAGCGCCACGTGCCGCTTACCCCGGTAACTCTACCCTAAAGCAGGTCTTGCCGGGCCTAGACTCAACACCAATGGTGCCCTTGTGAGCCTCTACGATGCGGCGGGCAATGTCTAGGCCCAACCCACTGCCTTGGCCACCGGGGCGGGTGGTAAAAAAGGGCTCGAAAATGCGCCCCTGAATTTGGCTCGGGATGCCCTCGCCGGTGTCCTCAACTGTTACCCAAAATCGGTTTTCGGGGGTGTGGCCCGCTGCCACGGTGAGGGTGCCGCCCCCTACAGGGATGAGGGCCAGCAGCGCGTTGTGAATCAGGCTGCCCCAGGCCACGGTCAGCTGTTCGGCGTTGCCCATAAGCTCGGGCAGGTTGGGGCTGTACCGGCGAACGACCTCAATGGTCTTGCTAAAGAGCATCTGGTGGTTCTCCAGCGCCTTATCGAGCGTCGCGACCAAGTCTACGCTCTGGTATTCCTCCAGGAGCGTGATGTCGTTGTAGCTGCGCAGCACCTTGACCATGCGCAGGATGCGGTCGGCGGCTTCGGCTACGTTTCGATTTTGCTTCACCATGCCGCCCACTTCGTCGGCTAGGTGCAGGTACTCTTCGGCGTTGGGCCGGTTCAAGAGCTGGGCAAACCGTTTCAGGTCGTCGGTGGCCTGCAACTGCACCAACCGGTGCGCCAACACCTCGTGGGGTGGGGCAACGCCAAGTGCGGCCAAGCGTTCTGCCACCTGCTGGCGCTGGCTGCGCTCCTCGCGGGTACTTAGGGCGGTACTCGCTTCGGCGGCAGTACGTACCAACTCTTTAAACTCGGCCAGTTGCGAGTCGTTGAGTTCAAGCAACAGGTTGGGTAGCCGCTCGATGAGCTGAGGCAACTGCTTGAGCGAGTAGCGCGCGGTAGAAAGTATGGCGCTTACCGGCGAGTTGATTTCATGCGCGATGTTGGCCACCAACGAGCCAAGCGCTGCACGTTTTTCGGTGATGACCAGTTGCTGCTGCGCGGTGTGCAGGTCGGTTAGGGCAATGCCCAGGTCTTCGTTTTTCTGCTGCAGGTCGTTCAGCGCCGAATTGAGTTCGTGGGTGCGCTGCTCGACGAGCTGTTCCAGGTTGCGTAGCAGGTGTAGCCGTTCGACGTTGATGCGGTAAAACCGGATGGCCGAGTTCATGGCCTGGAGCAGCTCCTGGTAGTCCCAGGGTTTGCTCAGGTACCGGTACACCTGGCCGGCGTTAATGGCATCGACCACTACCCCGATATCGCTGTAGCCCGTGATAATGATCCGCATCACGGTTGGGTACTGCTCAATGACGCGCTGGAGTAGCTCTACGCCCGTCATGTCGGGCATGCGCTGGTCGGTCACGACCAGCTCTACGGGGGTTCGGGCCAGTATCTCTAGGGCTTCGGGGCCACTTGTGGCAACGTGTACATCGAACTCGCGCTTAAACGAAATACGGAACGAGACCAGGTTTTGCTGCTCATCGTCAACGTAGAGCACCACCGGCTTCTCAGGAAACAGCACTTGGGTTGTGTTCGGGCCAGTTTCCACGGCTATTCTTTCGCCCTCCAAATTAGAAGCGCCGCGTCCCCACAGGCGCTGGCTTTGAGCATTATTAAATCCGTCATCGCATGAAAGTCGCTTGGGCTGGCTCGGTCTGTGACGCCACCTGGGCCTGAACCGGTAGGCGCAGGGTAAAGGTGGTACCCTTGCCAACCTCACTGGACAGGCTGATGGTGCCCCGGTGGCGCTCCAATATGGTATAGCTGATGCTCAGGCCCAAGCCGGTGCCCTTGCCGGTGGGTTTGGTCGTAAAGAAGGGGTCGAAGATTTTCTCGCGAATCGCCTCTGGGATGCCGGGCCCATTGTCCTCGATCTCGATCCGCACCCAGTCGGCGCCCTCGGGCAACAGCCGAATCCAGATGGTGCCTTGCCCCTCGATGGCCTGCATGGCGTTGGTGAGCAGGTTCATGAGCACCTGGTTGATCTGGCCTGAGTAGCAGGCCACTAAAGGTACCCGCTCGTCGAACTCGCGCACAATCTGTATCCGGTCCTTGTACTGGTTCTGTAGCAGCAGCAGCGTGCTGTTCACCGACTCGGCCAGGTCGGTGGGTTTGACCACGTTTTCGTCTACACGTGAGAATGCCCGTAGGCCCCGTACGATTTCAGAGGTGCGTTTTGCACCGGTGTGGATGCCTTTCACCAGCAACTGGATGTCTTCGAGCAGGTCGGTGTAGTGGGTCTTGGCCAGTAGGGCGTCGTAGTCTGCTCGATGGGCCGGGTCTACCCACTGGCCTACCCGCTCTACGAGTTGTACCAGCTCCTGGATAAGCTGCTCCAGCGGGCCAATGTTGGCCTGCACGAAGTTGATGGGGTTGTTGATTTCGTGGGCAATGCCGGCAGTAAGCTGGCCCAACGAGGCCATCTTTTCGCTTTGTACCAGTTGGAGCTGCGTATCCTGCAGGTGCTTTAGGGCCGAGGCCAGCTCCTCGTTGGTGTGGGTAAGCTCGTCGGCCTGGCGGCGCAGCGTGGCCTGCTGGCGCTGAATCTCGGTAAACGCCCGCGCGTTTTGGAGCGCCGTGGCGATGTAGAGACTCAGGTTTTCCAGGATCAGGCGGTGGTTGTCTTGGTAGACGTTTTCGCCTCGGGTTTGGATACCCAGTAGCCCCCGGGTGGTTTCAAGCTGTAGGGGCGAAGCCAGGAACGAGTGCGGGCTGCGGAACAGGCCCGAATCGCGGGGTAGGGTATGGTCTGGGAACAGCCGGTCGATGTCTACCCGCGAGTCGGAAATGATGACCGAACGGCCGGTTTCGAGCAGCCGGCGCACCAGCAGCATGTAGATGTTGCTCGTGTCGTAGACGTCGAAGGTGCGGTTCTGGTACTCGCGCTTGTCGAAGCGCTCGTAGTAGGACCGTATTGTCTGCTCGTCGTCCAGGATGCCAATCGAGCAAAACTGCCAGGGGATGTAACCCCGCAGTTTCTCGAAGGCATTGCGGGCCATGTCTTCTTCCGTGAGGCGGGTAGTGATTTCGAGCCCCACTTCGGTCAGTCGCTCCAGTTGCTCCTGGTACGAGCGTAGGGTGGTCAGGGCTGTGGCGAGGTTGTCGGCCTGCTGGGCCATTTCGGCCCGTTGCTGGTCGAGCGTCTGCACCGTACGCAGGTTGACCAGCGCCGTACCAATGTACACGGCCAGGCTTTCGAGTAGGCCGATGTGGTAGGTGGTAAAGGCATTGGGCACAAAGTCCCAGGTACCCAGCACCCCAATCCGCTCGCCGCCGGTGATGATGGGCACGTAGGCCACCGAGAGTGGGATGCCCGATTCGGCCTCGACCTCTGCCATGGGGTAATTGGGCAAGTACTCGCCAATTTCTTCGGGCAGGTTGCCGATAAGTACCGGGCTTTGGTGGCGCATGCACCAGCCCGTGAGCCGCTGCTTTTCGCCCGGTTTTAAAGACTCATAAAAGAGGCCGCGTTCGCCATCCTTTTCGCGCGAAAACCAGAAGCGGAGCCGATCCTGCTCGGGTTCGTACACCCCAATGGTGAAATACTCGGCACCCACCAGCTTTTTTAGGCCTGAGTACACCGCGCGCTCAATCCCTTTTTCGCTCAGTTGAGAGGTGATGCTGATGCCCAGGTCGGCCAGTAGGTTGATGCGGTCGTGGGAGGTCGCCAACTCGCGGTTGGCCGCACGCAGGTCGCGGGTTTTGGCGGCTACGGTTTCGGCCAATTCACGTGTCCAGCGCCTCAGTTGGAGTGTACGGTACGAGTAGGCCCCGTACAGCACCCCCGCAAAGCCCACCGATACCAGCAGGTAAAACACCCACGTTTGACGGAAGTAGGGTTTTTGCACCACGGTAAGCTTGGTGGGCACCTCGCTCCAGATGCCGTCTGCACTCCGGGCCGAAACCTGCACCTGGTACCGGCCGGGCTCGAGGGTGGAGAGAAAAAGGGTTCGGTCATTGCTTGGGCGGGTCAGGTCGATCCCTAATTCGGGCACCCGCACCCGGAACTGCAGCTTTTCGGCACCCTGGTACGCAATACCGCTGTAGGTAAGCTCCACCGAACCCGTGCCTGGCGCCAGAGTAACCTCGGTGCCGGAAATCGACTGGTACACCCCGTCGATGCGCAGCACAGGGAAGTACACCCGCGGCGGCAGCCGGTTGCGAGGGATACCGGCCGGGTCTATGAGGCACACGCCCAGCCGGTGGCAGCTCGTAACCCGCCCATCGGAGAGCACCTGGGCCATGGGGTAACCCGCCGCAGTGCCCGAGGCACTGGCCATGCCGTCACGCTCGTCGTACACAAAGCTGCGCAGGTTGCCCCCGGGGGCCTCAAAGGCCCGGTAGAGGTCCTCTTGCACGACCTGTACCCACCCGTCGTTCGACATCCACCAGTAATTCCCCTGCCGGTCGGCGGTAAGGTGCTGTACCGGTTTCTTGAACACGTCGCCCAGTGGCCTACAGTCGGTGAGTTGTCCGCCCCGGTACACCTGGAGCCCGCCGTTGCTGCCAATGAGCATGGCCTTGCGCACTCGGTCGTAGTACAGGGTCAAGATGACCGGGTGGTTGAGGTTTTCTTCGGTCGTGAGGTGCCGTACGATGCGCACCCCCTCGGTTATCACGATGCCGGTACCGTCGGTGCCCATCCACAGCCGGCCTTCGCTGTCCCATTCCATGCTAATGACCGAGAGCCGCCGCTGGCCCGGCACCGAATCGAGCACCTGCCAGGTGTTCTGGGCCAGATTTACCCGGGCCAGGCCCCCGCTAGCCGAGCCCACGTACAGGTGGCCGTCGGGGCCCATGCGCAGGCAGCGTATCGAGTGGAACGCCGGTGGCAGCCGGAAGGGTGGTGCCATCAACCGGTTGCCCCGCAACACACCTAGGCCCCCGCCGTAGGTGCCAATGAATACCTGGCCACTGGGGCCCTGGCAGAGGGTACGCACCTGGTTGCCCGGTAGCCCGCCGGCCTCGGTTAGGTGCTGAAGGATTTTCCCCTCGGGGCCCAGGCGGAACAGGCCATCGTTGGCTGTGCCCATCCAAAATGTGCCGTCGGGGTTCTCAAGCAGGCTCATCACCGAGGTCTCGTTGGCAAAGCCCTGCGGCCGCAGGTTGGTCACTTTCGAGCTTGAGATGCGGAACAGCCCGCTTCGGTACGTCCCCACCCAGAGGTTGCCCTCCTGGTCAAAGACCATCGTTTTCATGTAGCGCATCTGGGCCCGCTCGCTTACCGGGCGGTTGCTCAGCTTGCCCTTGTACATTCGGAACAGGCCGGCCGAATACGTGCCGATGTAGAGTGCGCCCGTTGCGGTGTCTTGCACCACGTAGCGTACCCCGCCATCAACTGACCCCTGGTCGTTGACCGAGGGTAGGGCTAACTGCCCCACGGCATTCCCGGCTTTGTAGTACAGGCCACTCAGGGTGCACAGCCAGGCGGTATCGCCGATCACGTGCACGCTGTGGGTTACCTCTGGCCCTCGCCCAGGCCGGTACTGCACCTGCCGCAGGGTATGCGGGGTCGTTTCCTCGTAAATACCTTTGTCGCTGGCCAGGATCAGCCGCCCGTCGGGGTACACGGCCAGACCTTCGATGTAAAAGGTGAAGTAGTCGTTGGTCTGAAACGTGTAGGGCTCCAGCCGTCCCTTTACCAGTCGCCCCATACCCGCCCCGCGCGAGCTGTAGACCAACCCCAGGGTGGGGTGGAGCAGAATTCGGTGGATGGAATTCAGGTTCGAACTGCTGTCTCGGGCGCTATAATTGGCAAAGCGTTCGCCGTCGAAGCGGATCAGCCCGCCGCCGTTGGTACCAATCCAGAGCACGCCCTGGTCGTCCTCGGCAATCGAGGTGACGGCATTGGTCCGAAAGGCTGGGGTATTGAGTTGGTTGTAGAGGTCGAAGCGCTGGCCATCGTGTCGGAAGAGGCCCTCGAAGGTGCCAATCCACACAAAACCTTTACGGTCTACGTGAATGGTTTCGATGGCCGAAATGCCAAAGCCGTCAACCTTCGTGAAGCTTTTTACCTGGTGGCGTGCCAACGGCACCTCGGGGTCGAGCACCTGGCCCCATACCAGGGCAGGCCCACACAGTGCCCATACCCCCCATACGAAACCAATTGCTGCCCGGGCACAATCCCCCATCAGAACCAAAAAGTATCTAAATCTCTGCATACCTGAGGGTTACGGCAAGTTTACCCCACCGTTGTGCTGGCATTTTGACCAAAACTTAATATCCAAACCTGATACGCATCATACACAGGGGTGGGGGGTGCGGCTAGTTTTGGGCTGTACGCATCACTTCTCAGTTGTATGGCCAAAGCACCTTCTAAGACAGACTCGCTCGATTTTCTGGCGTTTTCGCCCTTTGCCTTTTTCACGGGCTCGGGCTTTAACTGGATGCAGACCGCGATTGACACCCAGGAGTTCATCGAACTCTCAACCATCGCCAAACGTGAAAAACCCCAGTGGACTACCCCCAACGAGGTGGTCGGCGAGCTCGATACGTTCAAGCTCCGCAAGTTCTCGGTCAACCTTTCCGACACGGCCATACCCACCCTGGTGCTGCCGCCCTACGCCGGCCACTATTCGACCATCGCCGACTACGCCGAAGGCCAAAGCCTGGTCCAAACGCTGATGGACGCGGGGGTCGAGAACGTGTATTCGCTCGACTACAACAGCGCCACCCCCTTGATGAAGGACTACTCCATCGACAACTACCTGGCCGCGCTCAACGTGTACATCGACGACATTGCCAACAGCCAGGGCGATAAAGTGAACCTGGTGGGCCTTTGCCAGGGCGGTTGGTTTGCGGCCCTCTACGCGGCCCGATTCCCGCAAAACGTGCAGTCGCTTGTCATCGCAGGCTCACCCATCGACACCCACGCCGGCGAAGGCCACCTCGAGATTACCGTCCGTGAAAACGAAGCCAGCTTCTTTGAGCGCCTAGTGAGCATGGGTAATGGGCTGATGAACGGCGAGTTTATGGTCATGGGCTTCAAGAACATGAACCCCGACAAGCACTACGTGGAGAAATACCAGGACCTCTGGTCGCACGTAAAAGGCCAAGAGAACAACGAAGAGGCCATCGAACGCTTCAAGCGCTTCGAAATCTGGTACGAGAACACCCTCATGCTGCCCGGCCGGTGGTACCTGCAGGTCATTGAGCAGCTGTTCCGCGACAACAAGTTTGTGAAGGGCGAATTCAGTGCCCTGGGCCGCACTATCTCGCCCAAAGCCATCACGGTGCCGACCTACCTCTTGGCCGGCGAAAAGGACGACATCACGCTGCCCGAGCAGGTCTTCGATGCCGAGAAGTACTTCGGCACACCAAAAAGCAAGCTGGTGAAGGGTATGTCTGACGGCGGGCACATCGGCCTATTCATGGGCCGCAGCACACTGAAGGAACACTGGACCAAGATTGGCGCCTGGATTCGTGCCAACCAGCCCGAAAGCGCTGTAGCCACCGCCAAACCCAAAGCTAAGGCCGAGCCCAAGACGGCCCCCAAAGCCCCGAAAGCCGCCGCCAAACCCAAGCCCAAAAAGTAGCCCCATGGTTGACCTAACCGGCCAGCGCGGCCTCATCGTTGGCATTGCCAACGACAAATCGATCGCCTATGGGTGCGCATCGGTCATGCACCAACACGGGGCAGAATTGGCCATCACGTACCTCAATGCCAAGGCCGAGCCTTACGTGCGGCCGTTGGCCGAAGCCGTGGGCGCGCCCATTTTCCTGCCGCTCGACGTGCAGAACGAGGCTGAGCTGGAGGCTGTATTTTCTGCCATCCAGGCCCAGTGGGGCAGCCTCGATTTTGTGGTGCACTCCATCGCCTTTGCACCGCTGACCGACTTAAAGGGCCGGCTCATCGATTGCTCGGCCGAGGGGTTTCTGCTGGCCATGAACATCAGTTGCCACTCGTTTATCCGAATGGCCCGCTACGCCGAGCCGCTGCTGAGCAAAGGGAAGGGCTCACTGTTGGCCATGAGCTACTACGGCTCAGAAAAGGTGGTGCACAACTACGCCATCATGGCCCCGGTCAAAGCCGCGCTCGAAACCACCGTGCGCTACCTGGCGGCCGAGCTCGGCGACAAGGGCATCAATGTCAATGCCCTCTCACCTGGCACCATTGCCACTCGTGCCGCGGGCGGGCTCTCAGACTTCGGCCAGCTCATGGACCGCAGCCGTGAAGTAACACCCCTCAAGCGCCTGCCGACTATTGAAGACGTAGGCAACATGGCCGCCTTCCTGGTTTCTGACGAAGGTCAGTACATCACCGGCGACATTCTGTACGTCGATGGCGGGCTGCACATCATGGGGCCGGGGTAAACCTGCCCCTTAGCGTGGGGGGCGTATTACGCCTGGGCGCGGAGCGTTGCCGGGGCTACACCCAAGGTTTCGGGCACCACAAAGTCGGGCGCCAAGAGGGCCAGGGCCAGCCGCACCAGCGCCAGGTGGTGTACGGTGTGTTCGTACACGTAGCCCAGTTCGCGTACTACGCTGGTGGGTACATCCATCCCCTGGCTTTCATCGCCGGGGTGGAAGTTGAGCCGTTGGGTTAGTGGGCCCTCGGCGAGGCACGTCAATAGCTCGGCAGCAATACGTGTACATGCCTCGCGGGCGGCGTGGGGCTGGGTCTCGTAGTCGGGGTTCCGTTTGCGGGCGTCGTAGTTCACGCACGGGGCGCCGGTGCTACCCAGTAGGCACTCGTAGAACTCGAGTATGTGCCGGATGTGCTTACCGACCGTGGCCTGGCTGTAGCTTGGGATGGGCTCGGTGTACACGGGGCCGGGCAGTGCCAGGAGCAGATCGGCTACATCGGCCAACAGGTGTTGGTTGTATTCTACGAGGCGTGTAAAGGTGTCCTGAGCCATAAATACCCGTCGGCAGCCAGCTAACTTTGTTGTGGCAAAGCTACAAAGCTGCACGTATTGCGTAGTGAACGAGAACCAAACCCGCGGGAAAGTCGCCGCGGTGCAAACCCCGAAGTGGCTTAAATGGGAGTTTTGGCCCTTTTGGTTCTTTTACCTGCCCGTCTATGGCTACTGGCTGTGGCTCTCGGTGCGGGCCCGATCGCTCACCTTTTTTACGGCTGCTAACCCTGGCATGGCCCATGGCGGCTTCGTGAGCTACTCGAAGTACGGCCCGCTGCGCGATATACCCCCCACCCACCGGCCCCCCACGGTATTGCTGCAGCCACCGCTGCAGGTGGCCGATGTCGAAGCCGCCCGGCAGGCAGCGGGCATTGAGTACCCCATCATTCTGAAGCCCGACCGTGGCGAACGGGGCTTTGCCGTGGCCAAACTCGACAGTGTCGAAGCCGTGGGGCCTTACCTGGCTACCGCACCCGGGCCCCTGGTGCTGCAAGGCTACGTAGCCCTACCCGAAGAGTTTGGCGTGCTATACTACCGGCTGCCGGGCCAGGAGCGCGGCGCGGTGTATTCGGTGGTGCAGAAAGAGTTTCTGGCCGTTACTGGCGATGGCCAGGCCACGCTGCACGAACTCTTCCGGGGGTCGGCCCGTACCCGGTACCACTTGCCAATGCTCGAAAACCTGTACCGCGACGAGCTGGCCACTGTACTGCCCGCTGGGGTGCGGCGTGAGCTGGTGGCCATTGGCAATCATGCGCGCGGCACTACCTTTTTAAACGCTAACCACCTGGTTTCTGAGCGGCTGGCCCAGGCCTTCGACCCCGTGGCACGGGGCATAACCGGCTACCACTTTGGCCGCTTCGATGTACGTACCGCTTCGGCAGAGGCCCTCTTGGCCGGCGAATTCCAGGTGCTCGAGGTCAACGGCGCCAACTCTGAGCCCGCCCACATCTACGACCCCAACTACCGGCTGCTGCAGGCTTACCGCGACCTGTTTGCCCACTGGCGCACCCTCTACACGGTTGCCCAGGCCAACCGAAAACTCGGTGCCAAAACCACCCCGTTTTGGGAGCTGGTGCGCAGCATACGGGGCCACCTCAAGCACAAACAGCGGCACCGCCCGGGCTAATTTTTTTACCCGGCTCAAGGTGCTCTCGTGCAGGCGGTTGGCCGCGGGGCTAGCGGGTTTAACCCAGAGAAAACATGCCGGACCCCAGTAGGGGGCTTGGGGTTTGTATTTTCAACACCCGATGGCTTTTTCCTCTTTGCAGTTCGTTTCGCGTTTGGTTTTGGTCTTTGGGCTGTGGCTCGGGCTCTTTGGCGGCGGTAGGCTACTGGCCCAGCAGCCTGGGGTGGCCGGTAACAAACTGCTGCGCAACCTGCCCTACGGCGAAACGGGCCAGCTGGGTAAAATCAATGCCATGTTGCCGTTGCCCGATGGGCGGATTGCCCTGGGCTCTTCAGAAGGCATTTTTCTCTTCGATGGCTCGTTTGCCGACGGTCGGCTGGTACGCATTGAAACCCCCAGCGAGGTGTACTCGCTGGCGCTCACCGACGCGGGGGTGCTATTTGCTGGCTGTGCCCGCAGCCAGGCGGTGTACGTTACCGTAGACTCTGCCGGCCAGGGGCGCCAGGTTGCGCGCTCGCTGCCGGGCCTTGAAACCTACAAGCAGTACCTGGGTACCGTCGAGCAGCTCTTTGTCGAAAAGGGCGGTACGGTCATTCTCTTGGGCAAGCGCCACCTGCTGCGCTACGACCCCACGAGCCAGAAGTTAACCCCGTTGGTAGACCCCCAGGACGTAGCCTTTGCCGGGGGCTTTGTCCACACCACGGGCGAGGTATACGTGAACGTCGGCGCGGTACTCGAGGCCAAGGGCGCACTCAAGCAGCGCGGGCTGTACAAGCTCAGCGGTACCCGCCTGGTCTACGCCCGCAGTGGTGAGCGCCTGGCCTGGGACTCGGGCCTGCTCGACAACGTTACCATCCGCTTCGGTGTGCCCTACAAAGGCACCCGCGGGTCGCAGGTAACGCTCATCGGCACCGCCGGCGGCTGGCTCTACCTGTTTAGCGAGCAGAACATCGCGGGCCTTTCGGGCAACCTCATCCGTATCCAGAACAACAGCACCGCCGACCAGCTGCGCCGCACGGGCATATCCTCGGCCGTGCAGGTCTCGGCCGATACCCTCGCCATTGGCACCGGCGCGGGCGTGTGGCTTGTTACGCCCCACGGCAACTACCCCGAGCTCCAGCGCTTCAACACGGCCTCGGGCCTGCCCTCCAACCAGGTGAGCGCCCTGCTGCTTGATGCCAACCGGGGCCTGTGGGCGGCCCACAGCGACGGGCTGAGCCGCATCAGCCTCGAAATGCCCATTACCGACCTCACGGTCTACGAGGGCCTAACCGGCTCGCCAACTGCTATCTACGAGCATGCACTTACGGGTCAGCTCTACATCGGCACCACCACAGGGGTGTTCCGCTCCAAAGCTGCCCGGGGGGCGCAGGTACGTACCAAAGAAGAGCTGGCGCGCAAGGCCCTAGCCGATGCCAAGACCCAGTACGAGGACGAAGAAGCCCAGCGCCGCCTGGCCAAGCGCAACCAGAGCAAGGAGCGCAACCCCACCGAGTACGCCCGAGAGCTGCAAAAAGTACAGCGCGAGAGCAGTACCGAGAAACTGAAGGCCATCCGCGAGCTACAGGCTACCATCCTGCGCGACATCAGCGCCCAGGGCTTCCAGTCGCTCTCCTACGAGCGGGTCGAGGGCATCAACGGCGTGTGCCTGCAACTGCTGCCGGGCCTAGGGCAGCTGGTGGCCGTCACAACAACGGGTACCTACCGGGTAGATCTAGCGGGGGGCGGCTCTAAGCTCATCAATGCCCGCATCCCGAAACGGGCGTTTTTACTCGAAGACGATTCCTTGCTTGTCATCGCCGTCGACAACGGCGTGGAGCTCCTGAAATACCACGAGAAGCGCGGCCGTCGGCGCGGCGAAGTCACCTACGACTGGCCCGATGCCAACGACCCCAAAACCGAAGCCCGCGGCCGCATTTCTGGCCTTACCGAGCCCATTGTCGGGGTGGCCTACGAGAAGGTGGGCGATAGCGGGGTGCTCTGGCTCACGGGCTACGCCACCCAGGCCATCCGTGTGCGCGAGGTAGATGCCTTTTTGAACCACGCCCAGATTACCGATAAAGACCGGTTCGTGCTCTTCGAGAACTACGAACGCGAAATCGGGCTACAAAACCTGCGGGGCCGGGCCGTGTTTGTCTCGCGGGTAGGGGCCAAGTACTTCGACCACGCCCAGCAGAAGTTCGTCGATTTCGCCTCACTAGGCCGCTTTTTCGGCACCACCCGTGCCCTGGGCAGCGCCGCCAACCTGCATTTTGCCGCCGATGAGAGCAACGAAAACGTGGTGTGGGTAGCCCGTGGCAACCAACTCTACCGCATGCGGTACGCAGCCCGGAGCCTCGACAACCGGGTGCAAATCGATTCCTTCCCTGTCACACAGGCGTTCCGCTCGCCCATCCTCGCCGTGCAGCCCAACCCCCGCGATACCAGCAGCGTGTGGCTCATCGTCGAAAACAAGCTCTACGCGCTGCACACCGGGGCCCGGGTGCAGCTGGTGCCCAAGCCCTTCAAGGCCCGCATCCACCGGGTAGAGGCCACGTATTCCGACAAGCGGCAGGAGAGCAGCTACACCCCAGAGCAGTTCCCGCTGGCCTTCACCACGTCGTTTAGCTCGAAGCTCGAGAAGCTGACGTTTTACCTCTCGGCCACCAATTTTTCGGTCGATGGCGGCCTGCGGTTCCATTACCGCATCGTTGGGGCCAAAAACTACAGCGACTGGATACCGGTCACCGAAGGCGCGGCCTTCGTCGAGGTCCTCAACAGCGGCATTGGTACCGACCGCAAACTCACCTTCGAGCTTCAGGCCATCGATGCCTTTGGCAACGTGAGCGAGACGGCCAGCTACGGCTTCAAACTGCCCAAAACGTTCTTCGAGGCCTATTGGCGCGAACTGCTCACCTTTTTGCTGGTCCTGGTGCTGGCCGGGGGTGGGGCCTTTATCTGGTGGCAGCGGCGGCGCAACACATTGCGCGAGCAAAAACTGGCCGCTGACAAAGCCTTTTACCGCCGCAGCACCCGCGAGCTGCTCGACAACATCCTGCCGCCCCGCATTGCCCGCCGCCTGGAAGATGCCATCGATGAGGCGCTGGAAGCCAACCCCGAGAACTTCAGCATCGAGACCATCGAAACCCCGCCGCTCGAAGCTTTTGAACGCGTCTCGCTGCTCTTTACCGACTTCAAGGGCTTTAGCGCCGTGGCCGAAACCCTGCCGGCCCACGAACTGAGCGAGCTCTTGAACGAAAACTTCCTTGAGTTTGACCGCATCACCAAGCGCAACCGGCTCGAGAAAATCAAAACCATTGGCGACGCCTACATGGCCGCCGGCGGTATCCCCGACGCCAATGCCACTAACCCCGTCGATACCGTACTGGCGGGCCTACAGCTCCAGCGCTACATGCGCGGCTGGGTGCACCAGCGCAAAGCCGCCGGGCAGAAGTACTGGGAGTGCCGCGTGGGCATCAACACCGGCGACCTGCGGGCCGGCATCATCGGCAAGTACAAGTTTGCCTACGACTGCTGGGGCGATACCGTGAACACCGCCAGCCGGATGGAAAGCCACGGCGAGGCGGGCAAGGTCAACATCTCGGGCGCAACCTATGCCCTGGTCGCCGAGTTTTTCGACTGCCAGTACCGCGGGGCCCTCTCGGTGAAAGGCAAAGAGGAAACGGTAGACCAATACTTCGTCGAGGGCATCCGGCCCGGGCTGCACCAGCCCGACGACCCCGCCGAGCCCAACGAGGCCTTCTGGCAGAAAGTAGCCCAGGTCTTCCCCGCCCCGGCGAGTACCCCTCAACCCGCCACGGCCGACAGCAAACGGGGCGTGCTGCCCAAAAGCTTTGGCCTGGGCCGCAAGAACAGCCCCCCGGTGTTGGGCAACGCCAAGGGGTAATTGGTACCTTCCACTCAACTCTACTCTGCCTACCGCGTGGAAGCTCTCGAACTCATTTCGCAGGTCAAGCTCTTTTCAACGGCCCCCGTATCGGTGCTACAGGGCCTAGCCGAAAAGGCCACCCCCATCGATCTGGCCGCGGGTCAGCTACTGGCCCGAAAAGGCGACTACGGCACGAGCCTCTACCTGGTAGCCGCAGGCACACTCAAGGTGCATGACGGTGAGGTCGAGTTCGTTCATATTAGCCGACCCGACGTGGTGGGCGAGTTCTCGCTACTCGATACCGAGCCCCGTAGCGCTTCGATTACGGCCCTAGAGCCCAGCCGTGTCTTCGAACTGACCCACGACAATTTTTTCGATGTCATCGACGGGCACCCCGAGGTGCTCAAAGGTGTGTTGCGGCACCTGGTGGGTCGCATGCGGCAGCAGAACGAGCAGCTGGAGCGCAAAGTCCAGGAGCGGACGCACGACCTGTCGGCCTCCGTCGAGGAAACGATCGCCGAGCGCAACCGGCTGGTCGAGCTCAACGAGCGCAAGAATGAAATCATCCGCATCGTTTCCCACGACATCCGCAGCCCGATTTCGGGCATCGGCTCCCTGGCTAAGCTGCTCAAGGACGACAAAGACATCGCCAAAGACCTAGCCACGGTGCAGGAGTACGCCGCACTCATCCACAACTCGGCTACCAGCATCAGCTCATTCGTCAACGAAATCCTCGACCTGGCCAAGCTCGAATCGGGTACCAGCGAGCTGAAGCAGGATCGGCTCGACCTCAACGACCTGCTCAAGGCCCAGTACAGCACCTTTGAGCCCGTTACCCTCACCAAAGGCGTAAAGCTCGTGGTCGAAGCGCAGCCGGGTACGGTCGTGCTCGGCGACCGCACGGCGCTGGGCCAGGCCTTCAACAACCTCATCGCCAACGCCATCAAGTTTACCCCCAAGGGCGGCACGGTCACGCTGCGCTTGGGGCAGCACGCAGCAGGGGCCCAACCGCAGGCCACGGTCGAGATTGCCGATACCGGCATTGGTATCCCGCCCGAATCGCTCCCACACCTTTTCGATAAGTTTAGCAAGGCCCAGCGCGCCGGCACCAAAGGCGAAAAGGGCACGGGGCTGGGTATGAGCATCGCCAAGCAGATCCTTGAGCTGCACAAGGGCACCATCGAAGTGGCCTCTACCGTGGGCAAGGGCACAACCTTTACCCTTCGGCTGCCGCTTGCAGCGTAGGTTGCGTTTGCATGCGCCTAGGCTGGTATTTCAGGGTTCTGAGCTTTGATGTCGTGGTGGGGGTGGTGGGTGCCGCTACCCTACTGGGGCATTTGTGGGGTGCCAAACCCGCGCCGGTGGTACTGGGCCTACTCGCCGGGGCCACGTGGCTAGTGTACACCCTTGACCATTTACTTGATGCCCGGCGGATTTCAGGCCAGGCCCACAACCCACGCCACGGGTTTTTTCAGCGCAACCGCGTATGGCTCTGGCGCGTGTGGCTGCTGGTACTGCTGCTGCTCGCAGGCGTGGCCCTGCCGGTTGTACGTACCGACCTGCGGCTGCTGGTACTGGGGGGCTGGGCTGTGGGCCTGGTGGTGGCCCACCTGTTGGCCCTAGAGCTCCTGAAGGGAGTGGGGCACGTCTGGCTGCCCAAAGAATTTGGGGTTGCCTTTATCTACAGCTACGGTGCCTGCCTACCCGCGCTGGTGCGCTGGCAGCCGGGTATGGGCAGTTACGGGGCCATAGAGGCCGTGCAAAGCCCGCTCTTCTGGGTGCCTTTTGTACAACTGGTACTGGTGGCATGGATGAACCTGTTGGTTTACAGCTACTTTGAATTTCAAAGCGACCGCCACGACGGCCAGCTCGGCAGCAACGCTGGGCGTTCGCCCGAGGCGTTGCGGGTGGGCATTTTAGTCCTGCTGGTGGCCGTACTGGCGCTGGGCGTTGCGCTGAGCTGGCGCTACCCAGCAACCCGGCGCTACAGCTACGTGGTCTGGATGATGGGCATTGCGCTGGTGCAGGCCCTGGTGGTAACCTTCGACCAGCCGGCCCACCGCCACGAAAGGTATCGGATATGGGCCGAAAGTGCGTTTTTTGCGCCGCTGCTGCTCTGGCTTTGGTAGCCAACGGGCGCAGGTAACCCCACCGCATGCCCACCCTTTCTATTGTTATACCGGCCTACAACGAGGCCCGCACCATCCACCTTATCCTCGACAAGGTGCGCCAGGTGCAGCTCATTGGAGGCTTTGCCAAGGAGGTCATCGTTGTGAACGACTGCTCGAAAGACGATACCGAGGGTGCCATTGCCCGTTACCAAACCGAGCACCCCGATTTCGGTATCGTGTACCTGAAGCATCCGGTCAACCGTGGCAAAGGGGCGGCGCTCCACACCGGCATCCAGGCCGCGACAGGCGAGTACACCCTCATCCAGGACGCCGACCTGGAGTACGACCCTGAAGAGTACAACCTGCTGCTAGGCCCCGTAGTGAAAGGGTTTGCCGACGTGGTCTATGGCTCGCGCTTCATGGGCGGCAACC
>JANRLA010000020.1:0-12439 GCA_033763015.1 Bacteroidia bacterium | reverse complement strand
GGGGTAGTGGGCAGGCATTCGCTGCAGTAGCTGGTCGTACCATCGGCCGATACCCAGCCCCATTGCAGGTGCTGGCACCGCACGTGGGGCGAGACCCCGGGCCGGTAGGCATCTTCTACCCGGCTGTGGCAAAAGGTATCGGGCGGCAGCCCCGTTTCGGCGCACACCCAGCGGGTGGGGAGCAAGGGCCGGGGGGCCAGGTGGGCCTGCGAGGCAGCGGTGCGGTCGAGGGCATTGAAGAGGCGGAAGAGCAGCGGCGTGGCGATGTCGGCCCCCGCGAGCAGGGGGCTACCCGCGCCGCTGAAGTTGCCGCACCACACCCCGATGGTGTAGGTGTCGGTGTAGCCGATGGCCCAGGCATCGCGGCGGCCGTACGAGGTACCGGTCTTCCAGGCGATGGGGGGCAGGTCGCGCACGTTGGTGGCGTTGTTGGGCAGGTCGGGCCGGGTAATCTGGCGCAGGGTTTGGGTGATGGCCTCGGCGGCTTCGGGCGAGAGGATCCGCACCGAACGGCGGGGGTGGTTTGCGGCGGTGTAGCGTAGTGGCTGCCAGGTGCCACCCTCGGCCAGGGCCGCAAAGAGGCCCACAAGCTCGTCGAGCCGAACGCCGCAGCCGCCGAGCACCACCGAGAGGCCCAGCTTCTGGCGGTCGGCACGGATCTGTTCGAAACCCACCGATTCCAGCCGATCTAGCAGCATTTCGGTGCCCAGCTCGTTGAGCAGGGCCACGGCGGGCACATTGAGCGAGTTGCCCAGGGCAAAACTGGCGCTCACGGCCCCCCGGTAGGTGCCATCGTAGTTCTCGGGGGCGTAGCCCGAAAGGTTGAGCGGCACATCGAGCAACCGGGTGTAGGGCGTGATGAGGCCCGCATCGAAAGCCAGGCCGTAGAGCAGCGGCTTGAGCGTGCTGCCCGGCGAGCGCACGGCCCTAACGCCATCTACCTGCCCGCCATCGGCCAGGGCGGCAAAGTCGGCGCTGCCCACGTAGGCCTCTACGGCGTGGGTGCGGTTGTTCACCACCAGCGCGGCAGCGTTGGCAATGCCCAGGTGCCGGATGCGGCGGATGTAGTCGGCCAGCAGGGTTTCGGCCCGGGTTTGGAGTTCAAGGTTCAGCCGAGAGGCGATACGGTAGCTGCCGGGATGCTCGCTGCGCAGCCGCAGGGCCAGGTGGGGCGCCAGCTGGGGGAGCTGTCGGCGGCTGAGCTCGAGGGGCTCGTCGAGGGCCGAGGCCAGGGTGGCTACATCCCACACCCCCAGCGCCCCGTAGCGGCGTAGCCACCGGTTGCGGGCCGTGCGCAGCAGCTCAGCGTCGCGCCCGGGCCTGAGGCTCGTGGGCCGGTTGGGGATGATGGCCAGGGTGGTGAGCTCGGCGGGCGAGAGCGCCTGCAGGGGTTTGCCGTAGTACACCAGCGCCGCGGCGCGCACGCCTTCGATGTTGCTGCCGTAGGGTAGCCGGGCCAGGTAATAGGCCAGGATATCGTCTTTACTGTAGCGTAGCTCGAGTGCCAGAGCCAGGAGCATCTCCCAGGTTTTGTTCAGGTAGGTACGCGCCCGGGGGCGCGCCAGGCGTACTACCTGCATGGTAACGGTGCTGGCCCCCGACGCCCGGCGGCCCGAAAACAAGTTGCCCGCCGCCGCCCGCAGTACCGCAGCAGGGTTTACGCCGGGGTGGCGGTAGAACCAGCGGTCTTCTTTCAGGAGCAGGGCCCGGAGCAGGACGGGCGGCACCTCGTGGGGCGGGGTGACGAAGCGCCAGGTGTCGTCATCGCTCAAAAACGCGTGGAACAGGGTGCCGTCGGCCGCCCGCACCTCGGTGGCGTAACTGGGCGCAAGGTCGATGGGTAGCCACAGCGCCAGTAGGCCCAAGGCCAGGTACAACGCCCCCAGGAGCTGTAGCCCAGCGCCCACCCAGCGGGGCCGTCGGGCGTAGCGGGCACCTAGGGCACTCAGCGCCCTCTGCAGCCTGGCGAGGCTAGGAATAGCTGAGCTGCTCTTCTTCATCCTCCAGGTCGTCCTCGTCTTCCTCGCGTTCTTCTTGCCGGGCGATGAAGCGGCGGTAATAGGCCAACAGCAGGTAGGTGCTCGGCAGGGCAATGATCAGGCCCAGGGCCCCCAGTAGTGCGCCCCAGATGGACAGCGAGAGAAGGATGGTGGCCGGGTTGAGGCCCGTGGCCTTGCCCTGAAACCAGGGCACCAGAAACAGCTCTTGCAAGGCGATAACGACCCCAAAGACCAGCAGCACCAGGCCGGTCATCTCCATAAAATCGCCACCGCGCAGGGCGTGCAGGGTAATGAGCAAAAACCCCGGTGCCAGCCCGGCCACGTGCAGGTAGGGCACAAAGCCCAAGAGCCCCAGCAGCACCCCAAAGAGCAGCCCCAAGGGTAGGCCAATGGCCCAAAAACCGATGCCAAAGAGCAAGATCTCGAAGAGCACGATGACAAACTGGGCGCGGAAGTAGCGGTTCATGGCCAGCTCAAAATCGCCGATCATGGCCAGGATGCGCGGCCGGTAGTTGGGCGGTATGAGCCGGGGGTAGCTGGCCTGCAGCCGCTCGAAGTCGAGTAGCAGAAAGAGCAGGTAGAGTAGCACCACCAGAAAGCTGGTGAGCAGGAACAGCAGGTCGCCCAGCCCCGTGAGGACATCGTCGCTGCCGGGCAAGAGGTAGTACGCCAGCTGCTCGGCGACCTCAAGCGGGCTGTGGGTCTGGAGGAGCTGCGAGAGGTTGTTTTGCTCGAGGAGCAGCCGGATGCGCTCCCAGAGCCAGCCCGGCAGGTATTGGGCGGCGCGTTGGTCAAGCGTGGCATCGGCCAGCAGGCCCTCGAGAAGCAGCCCTAACGCCCGCAATTCGGCAGCCACCACGGGTATCACAGCCCAGAAGAACAGAAACAGGGACCCAAAGACTGTAGTGAGCGACACCAGCACGGCCAGGGCCCGGCGCTTCACCCAGCGCTCTACCCACCGCACCAGCGGGGCCAAGAGGTAAGCCAACACCAGCGCGATGGCAAAGGGCAGTAGCACGGCGCTGAGGTAGCTCAGGGCGGCCAACGCCACCACGATCACCCCCAGGGTGAGCACCAGTCGCGCTATGCGGTCGACGGTAAATGGCTTATCGCCCCAGACAGACACACCGCGAAAGTACGCCCCGCCCCGGCAACGCCAGTAGAAGTGGTCGGGCTAGCGGCTGGGCGTATACACCAGCTTGCCCTGGCGGTTAACGTAACCCAGCCGCACCTCGGCGCTGTCGGACAAGGCCTCGTAGGGCGAACGCGGTGGCACCAGCTTTTTGTAGCCCAGGTACACCGGTGCCAGGGGCCCATCGAACCGGCCGGCCATGTCGTATTCATAGGGTACTACCGTTTCGCCGCTGCGGTTGATGTAGCCCCACTTGGTACCCTTCTGGGCGCTGGCGAACCCCTGGGCGTACCCCGTTGAGAGGCTGTAGCTGCCAGGAATAGCCGTCTTGCCATCGGGCCCAATGAAGCGCCCGTTGCGGAAAACGGTAAAGGCGTCGCGCTCTTGGGTGTACACGAAGGCGATTCCCTCGTTAAACTCGGTTGCGTAGTCGTACTGGTACCCAATCTTGACCGCACCCGTAGTATCGAGGTAGCCAAAACCCACGGCCTTTTCGGCCGGGAAAAGCCCCCCGCTTACCAGGCTGGGGTAGGTGTAGGTGGGCTTTAGCACCCACTGGCCTTGCCTGTTGATGAAGCCCCACTTCTGGGTTTCGGGGTCTTGTACACATGCCAGACCCTCAGAAAACGGCATCCCCTGGAGGTAATTGGCGGGCACCACGGTGGCGCCGGAACTATCGATGTAGCCAAAGCGGTCGCGGAAGCGCACACGGGCCAGTCCGCCCGAAAACCGCTGCACGTTGTCGGAATAAAACCGGGGAGAGACCTGAAAGGTGGTATCCAGGCGTAGGTACCCCCACTGCTCGCCAACCTTGACCAGGGCCAGGCCTTCGCTAAAAAAATCGGCACCCTGGTAGCGGGGCGGTACCACGAGCGCGCCGCTGGTGTCTATAAAGCCCCAAAGGTTGTTCTGGCGCACGGGGTAAAGGTGCGTGAAGGTGACGGGCAGAGGGGCCTCGGCTGCGGGGCCTTTGCCGCAACCTATTACCAGGGCCGCTACAACCACCACGAGGCACAGGTACAGCCGATTGCTTGGGTTCATGGGGGCAAATTGGGGCCCAGGCGACCCAAGCGCTTGGGCTGTTAGGTTAAGATTTCTTTACCAAGCCCTGTGGCGGCACTTCTGTAACCAATCCGCGTTAAGCTTGCGTATCTCGCAACAAGGGTTCGTCCTTTCTTTACATTTGTACAACCCGATACCCCACCCCGCTCTACTTCTCTTATGGCAGACGTTGCAAAAATCACACTGGATGGCACCGAATACGAGCTCCCCACCCTGGTAGGGTCGGAACAGGAAAAAGCAATCGACATCGGCAAGCTGCGCGACAAGTCGGGGTACATCACCCTCGATTCGGGCTACAAAAACACGGGTGCCACGGTGAGTGCCATTACCTACCTTGACGGCGAAAACGGCATTCTACACTACCGAGGCTACCCCATCGAGGTGTTGGCCGAGCACAGCAACTTCCTGGAGGTATCGTACCTATTGGTCTACGGCGAGCTGCCCAACACCAAGCAATACGAGACGTTCCGCGACCGCATCCGGATGCACACGCTCATCCACGAGCGGACGAAAATTTTCTTCGACGGCCTACCTGCCAGCGCCCACCCGATGGGTATGCTGGCCTCGATCATCGCCTCGATGTCGGCCTTCTACCCGGAGTCGCTTATTGCGCACCGGCCTTTTGAAAGCGTCGAGCTGACGATCATCCGGCTCATGGCCAAGTTCCCGACCCTCGCGGCCTGGATCCACAAAAAGAAGATTGGCCACCCGTACATGTACCCCCAGAACCGGCTCGACTACGCGTCGAACTTCCTGTACATGATGTTCGGCATGCCGGTCGAAGACTACGAGCCCAACCCCATCGTGGCCGATGCGGTAGACAAACTGCTCATCCTGCACGCTGACCACGAGCAAAACTGCTCGACGAGCACCGTGCGGATGGTCGGCAGCTCGCACGCCAACCTGTACGCCAGCATCGCAGCCGGTATTTGTGCCCTCTGGGGTCCGCTGCACGGCGGGGCGAATCAGGCCGTTATTGAAATGCTCGAGATGATCAAGCAAGACGGTGGCGGGGTGGCCAAGTGGGTAGAAAAGGCCAAGAACAAAGACGACAACTTCCGCCTGATGGGCTTTGGCCACCGGGTGTACAAGAACTTCGACCCCCGGGCCAAGATCATCAAGAAAGCCTGCGACGACGTACTGACGGCCCTGGGCATCCACGACCCAGTGCTCGACATCGCCAAGGGCCTCGAAGAAGCTGCCCTGAACGACGAATACTTCATCAGCCGCAAGCTGTACCCGAACGTAGACTTCTACTCGGGCATCATCTACCGGGCCATTGGCATCCCGACCGAGATGTTCACGGCTATGTTTGCCCTAGGCCGCCTGCCAGGCTGGATTGCCCAGTGGAAAGAAATGCGCGACCGCGACGAGCCCATCGGCCGCCCGCGTCAGATCTACATCGGCGAAGTAGACCGCAAATACGTACCTATCGCCCAGCGGTAGGCACCACCAGCACGGCCGGGTAGCCATCGGGTATATCAAGCGTCTGGGCATCGGGCAGGTACCTCTGTACGCTGTCTGGCGGCGTTTGCCACAGCAGTACATGGGTAGCGCCCGTAGTACGGGCCGCACCAGCAATACCAGACGGCGTGCTTTCCTGCAGCCGACCCAGGTAGTGGGCCCCAGCGCGGTAGGCCAGCACCGCTGTCTCGGGCCATCGGCCATCCGATACCCAGCGCCCACCGTGGAGGTGCGGCGACGCCGGAACGTGCACCAAGTGGTGCCGCGCGTCGCGGTAGGTGCGCCAGCCACCGTACACGGTAGCTACCAGTAGCGCCGCCACCAGCCCCCGCTGCCACCGGCGGGCGTAGGCAGCCAGTGTTGCCGCCGACGCCAGCAGTGGCACTACCAGTAACGGTAGCAAAAACCGGTCTTCAATGTGCGTGAGCCCAAACCCCAGCACGTAGCCACCCAGCCCCACGGCCAGTACCCAACGAGCGGGGTAGGCCCAGGCCGCTAGCACTACCGCTAGCAACCATGGCCCCCAGAACACCAAGAAACCCTTGAATAGCTGGGTATTGAGTGCTATGCTCTGCCAGCGCCCGACACGGCCAAAGCGGCGGTCGGTTTGTGGGGGTACCCCGGCCAGCACGCCGGGTCTGAAGCGGTCGTCGTCGGCGCTGGTGGCCAGTGGAGTGGGCAGTGGCAGCGGCCCCGCCCAATCGTGCACATCTACGGGGTAGCCCCGGGCATCTGAGCGCAGGTACGCGCCGTAGGCCCCCTGGCCCGTCAGGTAGGGCACCCCGTACTTGGTGTACGTTGCGCCCACCCAGGCCCCGCACCCCAGCGCCACAACAAGCGCGCTGATCGCCAAGCCTTTGGGCAACACCCGTGTGCGTGCCCAGCGGTACACCCCTACCCACACCAGCCAGGCCAGGCCCCAGACCACGAGGTAGTGCCGGCAGAAAAAACCCAGCAGCACCCACCCCCCCAGCCGCACATAGGTGCCCCGCGTGGGAGTGCCCAACGCCACCACAAGCCCACCCTGCACCAGCCCCAGTACCGCCACCAGGCCCCAGACATCGGGCGTGGTGTAGAGCAGGCCGTAGAGCAGCGCTAGGCCCCCGCCCATGAGTGCCAAGGCTAGCCGCTGCCCCGCCCCTACCCCACGGTTCGCGAACAGGAGTTGACTGTACACCACCCCGGCCCCCAGCCCCTGCGCCACGGTAAGCGACACGGTGGCGGGTACGCCCAGCGCCTGCACCAGCGCCGATACCAGCGGGTACACCGGCGGCCAGATGGCATTCACGGCCTCGTGAAACTGCCCCAGGCCAATGAGCCGGGCCAGGTAGAGGTACGATACGCCGTCGGGGCTCAGGTGGCCGGGGTGCGCGGCGGCGAAGGCCCAGGTGCTGGCCCCAATGAGCGCCCAACCCGCCAGCAGGGCCCAGACCTCGGCGCGGGGGTAGCGGCGCATGGCTGCAGAACTACGCCGGCTGGCCCGTGCGGCTGACCATGTACTTGCGGTCGGCGCCCACCGATACGTAGCTCACCGGCAGGCCCAGGTAGCTTTCGATGAAGCGGATGTAGGCCTCCAGCGTTTCGGGGAGCGTGCCGGTATCGGCCAAGACCCAGCCGGGCAACGCTTGGTAGACGGGCTTCAGCGCGTCGGTCTGCCGAAACGGCAGCCGATCGGTCGTGCCGCCCTCGGTTTGGTACCCAACCGAAACCTGTACCGCTTCGAGGCCCGAGAGCACATCGGCCTTGGTCATCACCAGGTCGGTGACACCGTTGAGCATGCAGGCGTACTTCAGGGCCGGCAGGTCGAGCCACCCGATGCGCCGGGGCCGGCCGGTCGTCGCGCCGTACTCGCCGCCGATCTGCCGCAGCTCTTCGGCTTCGCTGCCAAAGAGCTCGGTGGGGAAGGGGCCGCTACCCACGCGGGTGCAGTAGGCTTTGAACACCCCAAATACGCGCCCAAAGTGGTTGGGCGGGATGCCCAGGCCGCTGCAGGCGCCCCCGGTGGTGGTGTTCGAGCTCGTGACGAAGGGGTACGAGCCAAAGTCGATGTCGAGCAGTGCACCCTGGGCCCCTTCGGCAAGCACCTGTTTGCCCTCGGCCAGGGCTTCGGCCAGCACGTACTCGCTGTCGACGAGGGTAAGGGTACGCAGTCGTTCGATGGAGGCCCAAAAGAGCTCGTTCCATTCGGCCAGGTCGGTTTCGTACTCGCCGGGCAGGATGTTGTGCAGCTTGAGCAGCTCGAGGTGGTAGTTGGCCACCTCGGTGCAGCGCTGGGCGAAATCGGGGCTTTCAATCTCGCCGAGGCGTACGCCGCGTCGGGCCATTTTGTCCTGGTACGTGGGGCCGATGCCGCGCAGGGTCGAGCCGATTTTCTTCTCGCCCTTGGCTTGCTCGTAGGCTTTGTCGAGCAGCCGGTGGGTGGGCAAGATGAGGTGCATGCGCCGCGAAAGCAGCAGCCGCGAGCGGATGTCTACCCCCGCCGCAAGCAGTGTTTCGATCTCCTGCTGCAAAATGACCGGGTTGAGCACCACCCCATTGCCGATGAGGCACACGCAGCCGGGGTGGAAAATGCCCGAAGGGATCTGGTGCAACACGTACTTCTTGCCCTCGACCACCAGGGTGTGGCCCGCGTTGGGGCCGCCTTGAAACCGTGCAATTATGGCATACTGGTGGCCCAGTACATCGACGATTTTGCCCTTGCCCTCATCGCCCCACTGGAGGCCCAACAATACATCTACCGGCATGTTAGCTTTTCCGCTGGGTATGGCGCCAATGCGCTGCCAACGAAACCGCAAAAGTACCTAAAAAGGAGGCTCGCTCACCCTACCGGCCCGATGCAGGCCCCTCGGGCATGTGCACACAGCCCTTCTTCTGGCAATGCCCCCAGAGCAGCAACGAGTGGTACTGAACGCTGAACTCAAGCAAATTGCCCACCGTTTGCTGGATTTGGGCCACGCGGGGGTCGCAGTACTCGAACACCTTGCCGCATTCGATGCAAATGAGGTGGTCGTGCTGCCGGAAGCCGTAGCTTTTTTCGTAGAGTGCTTGTTGGGTACCGAACTGGTGCTTGATGACGAGCTCTGACTCGACGAGCAGGTCCAGCGTGTTGTAGACCGTGGCCCGGCTCACGCGGTAGCTCTTGTTCTTCATGTGGATGTAGAGGCTCTCGACATCGAAATGGTCGTTGCGCGAGTAGATCTCCTCCAGAATCGCGAAGCGTTCGGGCGTTTTGCGCTGGCCGCGTCGGTCGAGGTACTCGGCAAAAATCCGTTTTACCTCCTCGATTTTCTCGAGCGTAATCTCTTTCGGGTTTTCAGGCATGGGCAGCGCAGGGGCCCTGTCGCCAGGGCCAATCGCCGAATCTAACACCTGAGGCTGAGAAAAGGGTCGAGCCAAGCCCCCCACCCGGGGCCCTAGGCCTCGGTCGTGGGGAGTTTGTCAACGCCCGCGACGCTGGCCGCCGGGGCAATCCGTTTTACGAGCCCCTGAAGCACCTTGCCGGGCCCGACCTCGACGAACTCGGTGGCGCCATCCTCCGCCATGCGGGCCACGGTTTGGGTCCACCGTACCGCAGCGGTGAGCTGGCGCACCAGGTTCTGGCGAATGATGACGGGGTCGGTTTGCGGCAGGCCATCTACGTTCTGGTACACCGGACAACGCGGGGCGACGAAGTTGGCCGCCTCGATGCCCTGCGCCAGTTCGTCTTGCGCGGGCTGCATAAACGGCGAGTGGAAGGCCCCGCCCACGGGCAGCACCTTGGCCAGCTTGGCCCCCGCAGGTTTGGCCAAGGCCACGAGCTGCTCGATACCCGCCACGCTACCCGAGACTACGAGCTGGCCGGGGGCGTTGTAGTTGGCCGGCACTACGCCGGGCACCTGGGCACAGAGGGCCTCTACGGCGGCGTCGTCTAGGCCCACAATGGCGGCCATGGTGCTGGGGGCCAGGTCGCAGGCCCGTTGCATGGCCTCGGCGCGGGTTTTGACCAGGGCCAGCCCAGCCTCAAAGTCTAGGGCGCCTGCCACCACCAGGGCCGAGAACTCGCCCAACGAGTGGCCGGCTACCAGCTGGGCCGTTTGGCCCAAGCCCAACACCTCGGCCAGTACAACCGAATGGATGAAGATGGCCGGCTGGGTTACGGCCGTCCGTTTCAGGTCCTCTTCGGTGCCCTCGCGCAACACGGCGAAGATGTCGAAGCCAAGTACGTCGGCGGCCTGCGTAAAGCGCTGGCGCGCGAGGGGCGAGGCTGCCACCAGGTCGGTAGCCATACCGGGGTACTGCGAGCCCTGGCCAGGAAACACAAGTGCTTTCATGGTGCAATAACAGGTGGGGGTGGAAACAAAACTACCTGCAAGGATGGCTTGCAGGTAGTGTCTACTCAGTACTAGAAGGCTGCGTTACTCGGCAGAATCGGGTTTCTGCTGCTTTTCATTGGCCAGCATCGATTCTTTGAGGCCTGCCAGGGCGTCGAAGTCACCCAGCGTGTCTTTGTCGTTGCCCGATGACTTGGTGGTGGTAGCGGTTTTCTTGCCCTTTTTGGCCGTGAATTCCTTCACCTCGTCATCGCTAGCCTCGTTCTTGGCTTCCCAGGTGGCAGTGTGTGAGAGCACAATGCGTTTCGAGTCTTTGTTAAACTCGATGACCTTGAAGTCGGCCGCAGCACCTTCGCGCAGGGCTTCTTTGCCTTGCTCGACTTTGAGCTGCTTGGCGGGCACAAAGCCCTCGATGCCATAGGGCAGTTCCACGACGGCGCCTTTGGTATCGACTTTCGAGAGGGTACCACTGTGCACCGAACCGACGGGGAACACGGTTTCGAGGGTTTCCCAGGGGTCTTCGGTAAGCTGTTTGTGGCCTAGGCGCAGTCGGTGCTGCTCTAGGTCAAGCTCCAGAACAACCACCTCAAGGGTTTGGTCTTTGCCAATGAACTCTGAGGGGTGGTTGATTTTCTTGTTCCACGAGAGGTCTTGTACGTGGATAAGCCCATCGACACCTTCTTCGAGCTCGACAAACAAACCGTAGTTCGTGATGTTGCGCACGGTGCCCGTGTGGCGGCTGCCAACGGTGTACTTGCTGGCGACAAATTGCCACGGATCGGGCTGTAGCTGCTTGATGCCCAGCGACATCTTGCGCTCTTCGGTATCGATGGCCAGAATAACGGCATCGATCTCCTGACCCACGCTGTACGTCTCAGAGGGGCTCTTGGGGTGTGAGCTCCACGACATTTCTGACACGTGCACCAGCCCTTCGATTCCGGGTTGGATTTCGACGAACACGCCGTAATCGGCAATGGTCACGATGCGGCCCTTAACCTGGGCATTGACGGCCAGTTTATCGGAAATCGAATCCCAGGGATGGGCTTCGAGTTGTTTAAGGCCCAGCGAAATGCGCTTCTTGTCGTCGTCGAAATCGAGCACCACCACATTGAGGCGCTGATCGAGTGCAAGCACCTCGTCGGGGCTGTTGATGCGGCCCCAGCTGATGTCGGTGATGTGCAGCAGACCGTCGACACCGCCCAGGTCGATGAAGACCCCGAAGCTGGTGATGTTCTTGACGGTGCCCTCGAGGACTTGACCTTTCTCGAGGTTGTTGATGATCTCGGCTTTCTGGGCTTCGATGTCTTTTTCGATGAGCGCCTTGTGGCTGATGACCACGTTGTGCTGGAGCTCGTTGATTTTAACCACTTTGAAGTCCATCTGCTTACCGACATATGAGTCGTAGTCGCGGATGGGCTTCACGTCGATCTGCGAACCGGGCAGGAAGGCCTCAATGCCACCGATATCGACCACAAAACCACCTTTGGTGCGGCGGGCCACCGTGCCGGTAACCACCTCGTCGCCGTCGAGCGCTTCTTTGATCTTGGCCCAGCTGCGGATCGAATTGGCCGTGCGGCGCGAGAGGATCATCTCACCCCCACGGTTTTCGATGGTCTCCAGGAAAACCTCGACCTTGTCGCCTACCTTCAGGCCAGGCACGTCGCGGAACTCGGTGACCGGGATAACCCCTTCACTCTTGAAACCGACGTTAATCACCACCTCGCGGTTATCGATGGCGACAACCGTACCGGTGAGAATCTGCTGCTCCTGCAGTGTATTGAGCGTGCCGGCATAGAGCTTCTCGAGCTCCATGCGCTGCTTTTCGTTATACCCCTCGGCCTCATCCCAGTCGAAGGAGTCGTCGCCACTCAGGGAGAGCACCTGCGGCTTCGCGGTCTTCTTCTCGTCTACCATCAACACATTTTTGAAAGGAGTGCAAAGATAACAGGCAGGGGGTTGAATAACCAAATGCCGGTGCGCCTTAGCTTGGTGGCATGCCTACTTCTGCCCCATTCCGCAGTTTTGACCTCGCCGAGCTCGACGTTGCCACCGCCCACGGGCACCTGCTTTCGGGTGTCGGGCCCCGGCCCATCGCCTGGGCCAGCACGGTAGATGCCGACGGCAGGCCCAACCTGGCGCCCTTCAGCTACTTCAATGTCTTCAGTACCCGGCCCCCGCTGCTCATCTTTTCGCCCAACCACGCGGGCCGCACCGGGGCGCCCAAAGACACCTATTTAAATGTCAAAGCGGTGCCCGAGGTTGTCATCAATGTGGTCACCTACGGCTTGGCCGAGCACAGCAACCTGACCAGCGCCGGGTACAGCCACGGAGTAAACGAATTTGACAAGGCAGGCCTCACGCCATTGGCCGCCGAAACGGTGCGACCCTTCCGTGTGGCCGAAAGCCCCGTGCAGTTCGAGTGCCGGGTGCGCCAGGTCATCGAGCTGGGCAGTGGCGGCGGCGCGGGCAAC